>JBKQHH010000160.1:0-28166 GCA_052148875.1 Solirubrobacteraceae bacterium | reverse complement strand
ACGGCGGCGGGCGCGGCGGCGGCGGACGCGGTCCGGGCGGTCCCGGCGGCGGCGGACGCGGCGGTGGCGGCGGCGGACGCGGTCCTCGCCCGGGCGGCGGCGGACCGAGCGGTGGAGGTGGGCGCTGATGCTGTCTCCCAAGCGCGTCAAGCACCGCAAGCAGCACCGCGGGCGTCGCCGCGGCAACTCGCGTGGCCAGCTGCACGTGCAGTTCGGCGAGTACGGCCTGAAGTCGCTCGAGTGCGGCTGGCTGACCAACCGTCAGATCGAGGCGGCGCGTGTTGCGATGACGCGCAAGATCAAGCGTGGCGGCAAGGTGTGGATCAACGTGTTCCCGGACAAGCCGATCACGAAGAAGCCGGCCGAGACCCGCATGGGCTCCGGCAAGGGCTCGCCCGAAGGCTGGGTGGCGGTGGTCAAGCCCGGACGGGTGATGTTCGAGCTCGCGGGCGTGTCCGAGCCGCTGGCCCGCGAAGCCATCCGCCTGGCCGCGCACAAGCTTCCGGTCAAGTCCAAGTTCGTGCTGCGCGAGGACTGACGATGAAGGCGAGCGACATACGGGACCTCGACGACCGCGAACTGAGCAAACACCTGGCGGAGATGCGCAAAGAGGTGTTCGGCCTGCGCTTCTCGAACGCGACCGGCGAACTCGACAACACCGCAGGGATCGGTCGCGCCAAGCGCGATCTCGCGCGGGCGCTGACGATCGCGCGCGAGCGGGAGCTCGCGGCTGAGCCGGGCCGGCACAACTGAGCAACACAGAACAGGACGACTGACGAAAATGGCTGACGACCCAGACAACGACACGCCGGAGACCGAGCAGGACGCGCCCGAGGCCGCGGCCGGCGAGCCGGTGCAGGCCGACGCGACCGCGGAGGCCGCGGGCGGCGAGCCCAAGGAGGCGGACGCGACCGAGGCCGAGCAGGCTCCCGTGGCCGACGCCGACGCCGAGGCCGACGCCGTGGCCGAGGACGTGGCGCCGCCCGCCGCGCCGGCGCCCCCGGCTGAGCCGGTGGAGCAGATCTCCTCGAAGGAGCGCCGTCGCAGGGCGCGGTCCAAGCACACGGAGGCACGCCCGAGCCGTTCTCCGGAGGAGCGCCACGCGGAGCGGCTGGCGGAGCGCAAGACGAAGGCCATCCGCCGTCGCGCCCGGCGCCTGCAGGAACGCGCGAAGGCGGCGGAGCGCCGCGCATCGTCGCCTGCGCCCGAGCCGATCGCACCGGTGCATCCGCACGTGGAGGGCACGCGCATGGTGCGCCAGGGCGTGGTGGTGTCGGACAAGGCGGAGAAGACGATCACGGTGCGCATCGACGTGGCACGCCGTCACCGGCGCTACGAGAAGATCGTGCGCAGCTCGAACACGGTGCACGCGCACGACGAGAACAACGACGCCCACGAGGGCGACGTGGTGCGCGTGATCGAGAGCAGGCCGCTGTCGCGCACGAAGCGCTGGGCGCTGGTGGACGTGCTGGAGCGGGCGCGATGATCCAGAACGAGACACGGCTGCGAGTGGCGGACAACTCGGGCGCGCGAGAAATCCTGTGCATACGCGTGAAGGGCGGCTCCAAGCGCCGCTACGCGTTCGTCGGGGATGTGATCACGGCGACGGTCAAGCAGGCCAACCCGCAGGGCACCGTGAAAAAGGGCGAGGTGGTGACGGCGGTGATCGTGCGCACGAAGAAGCCGATCGGCCGCGACGACGGGACGTACATCGCGTTCGACGAGAACGCGGCGGTGATCATCGACGACCAGAACAACCCGCGCGGCACGCGCGTGTTCGGACCGGTGGCGCGCGAACTGCGCGAGCGCAACTTCATGAAGATCGTGTCGCTGGCGCCGGAGGTGCTGTGATGGCCCGTCCGGTCGTCCGCCCGAAGCGCCGCTCGCTGAAGATCCGCTCGGGCGATCGCGTGCAGGTGATATCCGGCAAGGACCGCGGCAAGACCGGCCGCGTCCTGCGCGTGGAACCGACGAGGGAACGCGTGTACGTCGAGCACCTGAACATGATCAAGCGCCACACGCGCCCGAAAGAATCGCGGAGCAACGTGACCGGCCAGAACACCGCCGCGCAGCTCGGCGGCGTGATCGAGATGGAGGGCCCGATCCACGTGTCCAACGTGATGCTGCTCGACGCGAAGGGCAAGCCGACGCGCGTGGGGATAGAGCGTGGCGAGACCGGCGAGCGCGTGCGCGTGGCCAAGAGCTCGGGCGCGAGGCTGGAGTAGCGGAGATGGCGACGATGACCGACAGCGCTCCGACGGCGCGCCTGAAGACCCGCTATCTCGAGGAGATCCGCCCGGCGCTGGTCGCCCGCTTCGGCTACTCGTCGGTGATGCAGGCGCCGAGGGTCGAGAAGATCACGGTGAACATGGGGGTCGGCCTGGCCAAGCAGGACTCGAAAATGCTGAAGGCGGCGACCGACCAGCTGGCGACGATCGCCGGCCAGCAGCCGAGCGTGCGTCGCGCGCGCAAGTCGATCGCGGCGTTCAAACTGCGCGAGGGCATGCCGGTGGGCGTGGCGGTGACGCTGCGCGGCGAGCGCGGCTACGAGTTCCTCGACCGGCTGATCTCGATCGCGATTCCCCGCATCCGCGACTTCCGCGGCTTGAACGCGCGCTCGTTCGACGGCCGCGGCAACTACTCGCTGGGCGTCAAGGAGCAGATCATCTTCCCGGAGGTCGACTACGACAAGATCGACCAGGTACGCGGACTGGACATCACGATCACGACCTCCGCCGCGACCGACATGGAGGCGTACGCGCTGCTGTCCGCGCTGGGCATGCCGTTCTCCCCCCAGGGCCGGCCCAAGGGCTATGACCCCGAGGCCGACGAGGCCGCCGCGCGCGCCCACGAGGAGGCCGAGGCCGCGAGCGCGGCAGCCGCGGCCAAAGCTGCCGCCGAACCGGCGCCCGAGCCCAAAGCCGAGTCCAAGACCAAGGCCAAGGCGGCCGCGAAGCTCAAAGCCGCAGCTGTGCCCGACGCGGTCGACGAGGCCGAGGCAGTGGCTGAGGAGGTCGAGGCCGTGGCCGAGGAGGCGGCGGCCGAAGCGGAGATAGTCGGGGAGGCCGCCGCGGAGCCCGAGCCCGAGGCCGCCGCGGAGCCCGAGCCCGAGGCTGCCGTGGAGCCCGAGCCGGAGGCAGCCGTGGAGCCCGAACCGGAGGCAGCCGTGGAGCCCGAGCCGGAGGCAGCCGTGGAGCCCGAGCCTGAGGCAGCCGTGGAGCCCGAGCCTGAGGCAGCCGTGGAGCCCGAGGCGCCTGAGCAGAGCGACGCCCCGGCGGACGGGGACGCGCAGACCACCGAGAAGGAGAGCACCGACTGATGGCCAAGACCTCGCAGCGCGTCAAGCAGGCGCGCACCCCGAAGTTCAAGACACGTGCATATACTCGCTGCACCCGCTGCGGTCGGCCGCGCGCGGTGTACAAGAAGTTCGGGGTGTGTCGCATCTGCCTCCGCGACCTCGCCCACAACGGTCAGATCCCTGGGATGACGAAGTCCTCCTGGTAGCTGCCGTCACGACAATGTCTTCACCGGAAGAGCCTGTATGACCATGGCTATACACCCTCTTCAAGAGCAATAACACCACCAACGGAAACCACCACCGAGAACCAGGCCCGATATGTCAATGACCGATCCGATAGCCGACTTCCTGACGCGCGTGCGCAACGCGATCCACGCTGCGCATGAGACGGTGGACGTGCCGGCGTCGAAGCTGAAGAGCGAGCTCGCGAGGATCCTCGACGAGCAGGGCTACATCGATTCGTGGTCGGTGATTCCCGCGCCTGACGGCGAGGCGGGGCAGCTGATCCAGATCCGGCTGAAGTACACGGAGGACAGGCGCTCGGCGATCTCGGGGCTGCGGCGCGTGTCGCGCCCCGGGCGGCGCACGTACGTCGATGCGAAGCACATCCCGAAGGTGCTCGGGGGGATGGGGACGGCGATCGTGTCGACCTCCCGCGGCGTGATGACCGGCCACGACGCGCGCGCGGCGGGCATCGGCGGCGAGGTCCTGGCGCAGGTGTGGTGAGCTGACGGTATGTCGAGAATCGGTAGACAGCCAATCCCCGTGCCGGCCGGCGTGACCGTGTCGATCGAGCCGGAGTCGGTGAGCGTGAAGGGGCCCAAAGGCGAGCTGAGCGAGCGCATCCACAGGGACATCAAGGTGACCCAGGAAGGCGAGCAGCTGGTGGTGACGCGGCCGACAGACCGCGGCGAACACCGTGCGCTGCACGGTCTGACGCGCACGCTGGTGGCGAACATGGTCGAGGGCGTGACGAGCGGCTACGAGAAGCGGCTGGAGATCCAGGGCGTGGGGTATCGCGCGCAGCTGAAGGGCAAGAACCTGGAGCTGGCGGTCGGCTACTCGCACCCCGTGCCGATCCCGGCGCCGAGCGGCATCGAATTCGAGGTGCCGCAGCCGACGCGCGTGGTCGTGAAAGGCATCTCCAAGCAGCTCGTGGGCGAGACGGCGGCGATCATCCGCAAGCAGCGCCCGCCGGAGCCGTACAAGGGCAAGGGCATCCGCTACGAGGGCGAGCACGTCCAACGCAAGGTGGGCAAGCGCGCATGAGCCCGTATAGCTGCGCTGGATCTGCGTCCTCGATCGCTCGTGTGCACAGCACACTTCGCTCACTGCGTCCTTGCCCAGCTTGCCCTACGGGCTCATGCGGGGCGCTGGGATACAGCAGGGGCTGCTCATGACCGTCCTCACGAAGGAGACGCGCCGGCTCAAACGGCGCCGCAGGGTGCGGGCGAAGATCTCGGGCACGGCGACGCGTCCGCGGATCTCGGTGTTCCGCTCCAACCGCGGGCTGTCGGCACAGCTGGTGGACGACGTGAGCGCGCACACGCTCGCGGCTGTCAGCTGGTTCGAGCCGGAGCTGAGCTCGCTGTCGAAAGCGGAGCGCACGAAGCGCGCGGGGGAGCTGCTGGCCGAGCGCGCGAAGGCGGCGGGGATCTCCGAAGCGGTGTTCGATCGCGGCGGCTACCAGTACCACGGCCACGTGCGCGCGTTCGCCGAGGCCATCCGCGAGGCCGGCATAACCGTCTAGCCGCGTAAGGCCCGCTACCCTCTCCTGCCCATGTCCATATCGATAGATCGCTCAGTCAACGCCGCCGGCCTGGATCTCCAGGAGCGCGTGGTCGAGATCAACCGCGTCGCGAAGGTCGTCAAGGGCGGCCGGCGCTTCTCGTTCACGGCGCTGGTGGTCGTCGGCGACGAACGCGACGTGGTGGGCGTCGGCTACGGCAAGGCCAACGAGGTGCCGCTGGCGATCCAGAAGGGCGTCGAGCGGGCCAAGAAGGACCTCTTCCGCGTGCCCAAGCACGGCAGCACGATCACCCATCAGACGACCGGCATCTTCGGATCGGGGCGCGTGCTGCTGAAGCCGGCCTCGCCGGGTACCGGCGTGATCGCCGGCGGGGGCGTACGGGCGGTGCTCGAGCTCGCGGGGATCCACGACATCCTGTCCAAGAGCCTCGGCACGCAGAACCCGATCAACCTCGTGAAGGCGACGGTGGCCGGCCTGCGCGGGCTGCGCACCCCGGAGGAGGTCGGCAAGCTGCGCGGGCTGAGCATCAACCAGGTCCTGGGCCTCGGCGGAGCGCCGGCCAACGGCGCGCCGCAGGCCGCCGATGGCGAGACCGACGCTGCGGCGAGCGCAGCCGCGGCGACGGCGACGGAGACGGAGACAGCGACGGACGCGGCGGCGGGCACGGATGTGGAGTCCGGCGCACCCGCGGCGACGGTCGCCGGCGACGGGGCTCCCGCGTGATGGCTGGGCTGAGCGTCACCCAGCGCCGCTCGAGCAACGGCTCGAACAGCAAACAGCTGGACACGCTGCGCTCGCTCGGCCTGCGCCGCATCGGCCACACGGTCGAGGTCAAGGATTGCGAGCAGATACGAGGCATGCTGCACGCGGTGCGCCACCTGGTCGAGGTCACGGAGGGCAAGTGAGCCCAGCTAAAGACGACACCGAGGAGCGCATCGGGCTGCACAGCCTCGCTCCCGCGCCCGGCAGCCGCCGCCCGCGCAAGCGCATCGGACGCGGCGAAGGCTCGGGCACCGGCAAGACCTCCGGGCGCGGCCAGAAGGGCGCGGGCTCGCGCGCGGGCTCGAAGAGCAGGGCCAACTTCGAGGGCGGCCAGATGCCGATCCACATGCGCATGCGAAAGCTGCGCGGGCCGCACATGAAGAAGTCGATGCCGTTCGAGCCGTTCCGCACGCACACCCAGCCGGTGAACATCTCCGCGCTGGAGAGCCGTTTCGACGCCGGCAGCGAGGTGACGCTCGAGCTGATGCAGGCCAAGGGCCTGGCGACCCGCAAGGGCGTGCCCGTGAAGGTGCTGGCCAAGGGCGAGCTCTCGAAGGCGCTGACGGTGCACGCCCACGCGTTCAGCGCGAGCGCGCGCGAGCGCATCGAGGCCGCGGGCGGCACCTGCCAGACGATCGAGGACTAGCCAGGCGCTCGCCCCGGGCAACCGGCGGCGCGCGGCGGCGCATCCACTAGAATCGGGCACCCCACGGCGCCGGCGGACGGCTCGCGCGCGGTGGAGTCAAAGCCATGCTCTCGACAATCCTCAACGCCTTCCAGGTCGCGGACATCCGCAAGAAGATCGCCTTCACGGCGTTGATGCTGCTGATCTACCGCCTCGGCTCCCACGTGCCGGTGCCGGGCGTGAACCTGACGGCGGTGAACAACATCCAGAAGTCGTTCGGCGGCGGCGGCATCCTCAGCTACCTGAACCTGTTCTCCGGCGGCGGCCTGTCGAAACTGGCGATCTTCGCGCTGGGCATCATGCCGTACATCACCTCGTCGATCATCCTGCAGCTGCTGCAGGTGGCGGTGCCGTCGCTGGAGAAGCTCTCCAAGGAAGGCGAGGTCGGCCAGGCTCGCATCACGCAGTACACGCGCTACCTGACCGTCGGCCTCGCGTTCGCGCAGTCGATCGGCTACGTGTTCCTGTTCCACAGCCTGCAGGCGAAAGCCGGCGAAAGCGTCATCACGCACTTCAACCTGCCGCACATCTTCCTGATCGTCATCTGCCTGACGGCCGGCTGCGTGCTGCTGATGTGGGTCGGCGAGCTGATCACCCAGCGGGGCATCGGCAACGGCATCTCGCTGCTGATCTTCGCGTCGATCGTCTCGCGGCTGCCGACCGCCGTCCAGACCTGGTGGACGACGCAGGACCAGGTGTTCAAGGTGATGGCGCCGTTCCTCGTGCTGGCGGTGGTCGCGGGGATCGTGTTCGTGCAGGAAGGCCAGCGGCGCATCCCCGTGCAGTACGCCAAGCGCGTGATCGGGCGGCGCATGACCGAGGGCGGCCAGACCTACCTGCCGCTGCGCGTGAACATGGCGGGCGTGATCCCGGTGATCTTCGCGGCGAGCATCATGGCCTTCCCGCCGACCGTCGGACAGCTCGTGAAAACCCACTGGGGCAAATGGCTGTCGGACTTCTTCACTCCAAACGGCTGGCACTACGTCGTAGGCGAGTCGCTGTTCATCATCCTCTTCACGTACTTCTACACGGCGGTCACGTTCAACCCGGTAGACCAGGCGGACAACCTGAAGAAGTACGGCGGGTTCATTCCCGGCGTGCGGCCCGGGCGCCCGACGGCCGAATTCCTCGATCGCATCCTCGCGCGTCTGACGTTCCCCGGCGCGCTGTTCCTCGCGGCGGTGGCGGCGCTGCCGGCGATCCTGTTCGCACAGACCCACCAGAAATTCGAATTCGGCGGCACGTCGATCCTGATCGTGATCGGCGTGGCGCTGGAAACGATGAAGCAGCTGGAGGCGCAGCTGATGATGCGAAGTTACGAGGGGTTTCTCAAGTAGCGCTTCGCGGTCCGTCCGGGGCGGCCGCGACTTCGCGGCGACCGCCCCGGACGGACGGCTTCGCTTGGCGGGGCCATGCGCGTGGCGGGGCAGGGGCGTGGCTCTCGCGGCGGAGGGGGCCAGGCGCGTGGCTGTCGCGGCGGGGTGCGCGCAACGCGCGGGTCGACGCGTGCTGGGCGCTCGCAACGCACAGGTCGCCACGCACGGGGCGGTCGCGACGGTGTGCGGCTATCCACGGTGGCAACCACACCCCCAGAGCGGATAGGCTGCCCCGGTCTTGTCCGAGTTGAACCTGATCCTGCTCGGCCCGCCTGGCGCCGGCAAGGGCACGCAGGCCGAGCGCCTGCGCGACGACTTCGCGCTGCCGCACATCTCCACCGGAGACATCCTGCGCGCGCAGGTCGCCGACGAAACGGAGCTCGGCATGGAGGCCCAGCGCTTCATGGATGCGGGCGACCTGGTGCCGGACGAGGTGATCGTGGGGATGATCACGCAGCGCGTCGCCCATGGGGACGCGCGCGACGGCTTCCTGCTCGACGGCTTCCCGCGCAACGAGGCGCAGGCGGACGCGCTCGGCGCGGCGCTGGAGGGCCTCGAGCGGCGGCTGACGGCGGCGCTGCTGATCGAGGTGCCCGACGACGACCTCGTGCGCCGCCTGGCCGGACGGCGGGTGTGCGTGAAGAATCCCAGCCACATCTACCACGTGGACTTCGATCCGCCCAAGCACGAGGACGTGTGCGACCAGGACGGTGCGCGTCTGATCCAGCGCGAGGACGACAGGGAGGAGGTGATCCGCCGGCGCCTGGAGGTGTATCACTCCCAGACGGAGCCGCTGATCGCCTACTACGACCGCGCGGCGCTGCTGCGCCGCTTCGACGGGCGGCGCACCGCCGACGAGGTCCACGCGCACATCCGCGCGACCGTGGCCACGCTGCGCCTGGAGGAGAACCTGTAGCGAGGCCAGGCGCGGCCAACCGCTCAAGCTAAGCTCCTTGGGTGATCATCAAGAAGTCCCCCGAGGAGATCGACAAGATGGCGGCAGCGGGGGCGATCCTGGCGGCGACGCACGACCTGATCGAGAGCAACATCCGCCCGGGCGTGAGCACGGCGGAGCTCGACAAGCTCGCCGAGCGCTTCATCCGCTCCCGCGGCGCGACGCCGACGTTCAAGGGCTATCGCGGCTTCCCCGGCTCGATCTGCGCCTCGCCGAACGCGATGATCGTGCACGGGATACCGGGGCCGTACCGCCTGAAGAGCGGCGACATCATCTCGATCGACGCGGGCGTCACGCTCGACGGCTGGGTCGCCGACGCCGCCCGCACGTTCGTCGTCGAGGAGGTCGGCGAGGAGATCCACAGCCTGCTCGCGGCGACCGAGGAGTCGCTGCACGCGGGCGTCGCGCAGTGCCGGGAGGGCAACCGCGTGGGCGACGTCTCCAACGCGATCCAGCGGGTCGTCGAGGGCGCGGGGTTCTCGGTCGTGCGCTCGCTGGTCGGCCACGGCGTCGGGCGCAGCATGCACGAGGACCCGCAGGTTCCCAACTACGGCAAGCCAGGCAAGGGCGCGCTGCTCGAGCAGGGCATGGTCCTGGCGATCGAGCCGATGACCACCGCCGGGCGCCCCGGCGTGCGCGTGGGCGGCGACGGCTGGGCGATCTACTCCCAGGACGGCTCGGCGGCGGCCCATTTCGAGTTCACGGTCGCGGTCACGGCGTCCGGACCGCGAATCCTCACCCCCTGGCACCTGCCCGCCGAGGACCGCTCGGGCGAGCCGGTCGCCGAGGGGATCGCGAGCGCAGGCTGAGCTTGCTACCATCTGGAGTCCTGCCTTAGCGCGACGCTGTTTGCGTGCGCGAAGGTATATCCTCGACCCGGTAGCGGCGGCCGCAACGGCAGCCAGAGCCGAGTCGCCGGAACCCAGCCGCCGAAAGGGATCATGAAGGTAAGACCGTCGGTCAAGCCGATGTGCGAGAAATGCAAGATCATCCGCCGCCACGGGGTGGTGCTGGTGATCTGCCAGAACAAGCGCCACAAGCAGCGCCAGGGGTGATCGGCTAGGTGGCACGCATCGCCGGAGTCAACCTGCCTCTGAACAAGCGTTCGGAGATCGGGCTGACGTACATCTACGGGATCGGACGCTCGACGTCCAACAAGGTCCTCACGCAGGTCGGGGTCGACCCGGATACGTACATCCGCGACCTCACCGAGGACGAGGTGGCGAAGCTGCGCGACGCGATCGACGACGGGCTGACCGTCGAGGGCGATCTGCGGCGCGAGCGCCTCAACGACATCAAGCGGCTGCAGGAGATCGGCTCCTACCGCGGCCTGCGCCACCGGCGCGGGCTGCCGGTGCGCGGGCAGAAGACGAAGACCAACGCGCGCACCCGCAAGGGACCTAAGCGCATGCAGGTGGCGGGCAAGAAGCGGGCGGGCAAGAAGTAATGCCGCCCGCACCCAAACGCGCCCGCGGCCGGCGCAAGCCGAAAAAGAACATCCCGGTCGGGCAGGCGCACATCAAGACGTCGTTCAACAACACGATCGTCTCGCTGACGGACACCGCGGGCAACGTGATCGCGTGGGAGTCAGCCGGCGGCGCCGGCTTCAAGGGCTCGCGCAAGTCGACCCCGTTCGCCGCGCAGGTGACCGCCGACGCGGCCGCGCGCAAGGGCCTGGAACAGGGGCTGCAGAAGGTCGAGGTCTACGTCAAGGGGCCGGGCTCCGGCCGCGAGACGGCGATCCGCTCGCTGCAGGCGGCGGGCCTGGAAGTGACAGGCGTCAAGGACGTCACCCCGCAGGCCCACAACGGCTGCCGCCCCCGCAAGCGGCGGAGGGTCTGAGCGATGGCCAGAGACACGAGCCCGCAGTGCAAGCAGTGCCGCCGGGAGGGGCAGAAGCTGTTCCTCAAGGGCGAGCGCTGCCTGACGGACAAGTGCGGCGTGGAGCGTCGCTCCTACCCGCCGGGCGAGCACGGCCGCGGGCGCATGAAACAGAGCGAGTACCGCGTGCAGCTGCGCGAGAAGCAGAAGGCGCGCCGCTACTACGGCGTGCTGGAGAAGCAGTTCCACGGCTACTACGTCAAGGCGTCGCGCCAGCCGGGCATCACCGGCGAGAACCTGCTCGCTTTGCTGGAGTGCCGGCTGGACAACGTGCTGGTGCGGCTCGGCTTCGCCGCCTCGCGCCGGCAGGCGCGCCAGCTGATCCGCCACGGCCATTGGACGGTCAACGGCCGGCGGGTGAACATCCCCAGCTACCAGGTGCGCCCGGGCGACGTGATCACGATCAAGGCGAGCACGCCGGCGACACAGGTGGTCAGAGATGCGACCGAGCTGACAGGACAGATACCCGCGTGGCTACAGGCCGACCACGAGTCGCTCACGGCCAAGGTGCTGCGCAAGCCGGAGCGGCGCGAGGTCGCCGCGCCGGTGCAGGAGCAGCTCATCGTCGAGCTGTACTCGAAGTAGAAGGATCTTTGCCCGCGCCGCGGCCCATTCGGGCGGCGACGCTCAGAGCCGGCGCCGTCACTGGCGCCGGTGCGACACCAAATCGACGTTAGGACTCTCATGCTCGACTTCCAAATCCCCCGGATCACTAGCGAGTCCGTGGAGCAGAATCGTGGCACGTTCACGATCGAGCCGCTCGACCGCGGCTTCGGCTACACGTTCGGCAACTCGCTGCGGCGCGTCCTGCTGTCCTCCCTCGCCGGCGCCGCCGTCACGAGCGTGCGCATCGAGGGCGTTGCGCACGAGTTCTCCACGATCCAGGGCGTCAAGGAGGACGTCACGGACATCGTGCTCAACCTCAAGGGCGTCGTCTGCCGGATGCACTCGGACGCGAGCGAGGTCGAGGCGCCGCTGGTGGTGACGGGACCGGGCGAGATCACCGCCAAGGACATCGACCTGCCGGCGGGCGTGGAGATCCTCAACCCCGACCTGCACATCGCGACGCTCGAGAAGAAAACGAAGCTCGAGCTGTACATGACGATCGGCCGCGGCCGCGGCTACCGCCCGGCTGAGGAGAACAAGTCGGCGGACCAGCCGATCGGGGTGATCCCGATCGACTCGATCTTCTCGCCGGTGCGGCGCGTTGCGTACGCGGTCGAGCAGGCGCGCGTGGGGCAGAAGACGGACTTCGACAAGCTCACGCTGGACATCGAGACGGACGGCTCGATCGACCCGCAGGCGGCGCTGCGCGAGGCGGCCGAGCTGCTGATCTCCCAGCTGGCGATCTTCACCGACGCCGACCGCATCCAGGAGCTGCGCGCGGCGCCCGGCGGCCAGCTCGACGGCCACGGCCTGGCGGTCGGCGGCGGCTCGCAGGCGGCGCTGCAGGGCGAGGAGTGGGGCATCCTGATCGAGGAGCTGGAGCTCGGCGTGCGCTCGTACAACTGCCTCAAGCGCGCGGGCATCCAGACGGTCGGCGACCTGATCTCCAAGTCCGAGGCGGAGCTCAACGCGATCCCCAACTTCGGCAAAAAGTCGATCGACGAGGTCATCGAAACCTTGCACGCTCGCGGCCTGAACCTGCGCCAGGACTAGGGACGCCCTAGACTTCCTCGACGATGCGCCATCAGAAGACCCGCAACAAGCTCAGCCGCGACTCCGCGCACCGCAAGGCGCTGCTCATGAACCTGAGCAAGGAGATCATCGAGCACGAGCGCATCGAAACGACGGAGGCGAAGGCCAAGGCGGTCAAGCCGGAGATCGAGAAACTGATCACGCTCGCCAAGCGCGGCGACCTGCACGCTCGCCGCCAGGCGCTGTCGACGCTCTCGCAGGACAAGTTCGCGGTGCACAAGCTGTTCGCGGAGGTCGCTCCGCGCTACGCGGAGCGCCCGGGTGGCTACACGCGCATCCTCAAGCTCGGGCCGCGCCGCAGCGACGCGACGGAGATGGTCTTCATCGAGCTCGTCTGAGCTTGGTCACCAGGCTCACGATCGAGTACGACGGGACGGACTTCGCCGGCTGGGCGCGCCAGCCGGACAGGAGGACGGTGCAGGAGGAGCTCGAGCGCGCGCTGCGCACGGTGCTCGGCGAGACTGGACACGACGGACGGCCGCTGACGCTGACGGTCGCCGGGCGCACGGACGCGGGCGTGCACGCGTGGGCCCAGGTCGCCAGCTACGCGCACGAGGCGGTCGACCCTCTGCGCCTGAACGGGCTGCTCGACGGCGACGTCGCTGTGCTCGCCGCAGAGCCCGCGCCGGAGGGCTTCAACGCGCGCCGCGACGCCACCGGCCGCACGTACTGCTACCGCGTGCTCGCGCGCCGCACGCGCTCGGCGTTCGAGCGCCGGCGCGCATACCTGTGGCCCACCCCGATCGACAGGCGGGCGCTGGAGGAGTGCGCGAGCGCGCTGCTCGGAACGCACGACTTCACCGCGTTCACGCCCACCGAAACCGAGCACTCGTACTTCGCCTGCACGGTCGCCTCCGCGCAGTGGCGGGCGCACGGCGACGTGCTCGAGTTCTGGATCGAGGCGGACATGTTCCTGCGCCACATGAACCGCGTGCTCGTCGGCACGATGCTCGACGTCGCCGCCGGCACGCGCACGCTCGAGGAATTCGTGGAGCTGCTCGACGGCCGCCCCCGCGCGCAGGCGGGCAGGACAGCGCCCGCGCACGGGCTGGCGCTGGCGCGCGTGTCCTACGCGTAGGCGCGCGGCCGTCCCCGCAGCGCCGCGCTCAGCCTTCCGCGTAGCCCTCGCAGAATTCGGCTTCTTCCTTGTCCCTGGCGGCGAGGCTTTCGGTGTAAAGGGTCGAGCCGTCGCTGCGCCGGACGACCAGTTCCGAGGGCGGCGTCGAGAACACGCCGTACGCGAGCGGCCCGCCGGAGTGCAGGTTGGCCGCGATCGCGACCTGCGTCAGCGGCACGAGGCCCGCTGGCGTACGTGCGAGCACGGAGCTCGCGGGCGCCGACAGTATTCCGTAGACGATCGCGAATTCGTGCGGCGGGCATTCCATCCCGAGCGACCACGAGAACGCCTTCGGCTTGGCGTTGCCGACTTCGATCGCGCCCGTTTCACCGGTGCGCTGCAGGCCGGCATCGAGTTCGAGCCTGAAGCTGGCCGGTCCAGGACCGAAACGGAAGCTGATTCCCTCGATCGCGAACGGTTCCCCGTCGGGGGTGCTGCCGCTAGCCAGCGTGACGAGGCGCGGGCGTGGCCGAGCCGGTTCCTTCCTGCACCGGAGCGACGCCAGCTTCAGTTCGAGGACGACGTCCCCCTGGGCGTTCAGCTCCGTGAGCGAGACGGGATATGGCGAGTAGCCGCGCACCGCCTGGACGTACACGCCCGCGGGGCCACCGTAGCGCCGGGGGACGCGAATGACACGCGAGGTGATCGTTCTTCCGTCGCTGAGCTGCAACCGTGCCGACCGAACCGACGCCGGCACCGCGGTCGTGATCGTCTCGACTCCACTCCCGCACTCGGTGGAGAGCTGACGGGCCCCTTGGCGGGAGAGGCAGACGGACGTCCCGGAGCCGCCGGATGCTTCCTTTATTTCGACCGAGACAGAGCGGCACGATGGTCCAAACCCTGATTCTGGCCGTTCGCTGCGCACGGTGAAGCTGCCGCCTGCGCTGGTGGTGCCGTGTCCCAGCAGGGGTTCGTGTTCGTGCGTTTCAAAGGGGCTCTCCGGCACGCCGAGCGCTCGCAGCAGATGCGAGAACCCGCGCAGGTCGTCTCTCAGCACCTGCACGCGCTTCGCAAGCACCGCCTTGGTCTTGCGTATCAGCGACCGCTCGCGTGGCCCCTCGTATGGCTTGAGCAGCGAGCCGATCGAGCCTTCGGGTGCGACGGCGTTGATGCGCGCCGTCCGCGCCGCTTCGAATTCGCGGCTGGCAGCCGACAGGATGTGGTAGCCGCTCTGCGCCCACGTCTTCATGTCGGCGCACACGTCGGCGGGCGCAGACACGATGTGTTCCTCCAGGCTGTGCGCATGAAAACGGGCGAGCGGGGCGATCCTGGGGTCGCTCCAGCTCAGCGGCGCGACCTGCGTGGCGAAGGCTTCGATCGCGGCGCGGTCCGGCTGGTAGGTCGCCGCGTAGACCGTCAGCTCGAGCTCCTCCTCGATCGTCTGCTTCTGGAGTTCGCTGCGTTGACGTTCGCCTCTGGCGCGGGGCGTGGTCGGGCCTTCCGCTCGCGGACCGAATTCTTCCGTGGGCGCCCCCGCGAGCACCCCGTGGCATTCATCGCCGAGGCGTTCCGCGATAGTCGTGGAGGCGGATCGCGAAGCTGCGGCGTTCCGCAGCATCGCCAGGTCCAGCTGGTATACGGCCTGCAGGTAAGCGTGCGTGGCCGTCGTGTCGGCGGGCGTCGCGGCGATGCTCGCCGGCGCCCACAGCAGCGCGACGGCGAGCAGCGATACGCTCACCCAGCGCAGAGCCCGCCCCGTGCGCAGCGGCCGTCCGGAACCACCCGCGCGCTCCCTTGAGTTCATTCGGCTTCCCCTTCACAAGTTTCCGTTTCTGACTTCGCCGCTTGGCTGAGGTCCCTGCGATCGACCGTCCTGCCGCTCGCGTTACGGACCAGCAGTTCCGTGGGCATGGGCGTGAACGCCCCGTACACGAGCACACCGCCGGCATGCAGGCGCGCGGGGATGGCCACCTTGCGCAGCGGCACCAGCGTGCCCGACACCCGGGCGAGCACCGTGTCGCGGGGAGCTTTGAGCAGGCCGTAGACGATCGCGTATGGCTGGTGCAGGCAGCCGGTGGAGCCCTGCGGTTCGAACACCTGCCGGCCGTTTGGGATGGCGACGCCGGCTTCCAGCAGGTCGCCGCCACCACCGCCAAAGAGCATTTCTTCGTTGCTGACCGTGAGCTTCAATTCGAAATGGTCGGCTCCGAGCTTGCGATAGCCTTCGCCGCGGATCGTGAAGCTCGGTCCCTGTGGAAGGCTGCCGTGCGCCAGGTGCACGATGCCGCCGGGGAAGTATTTGACCGGGTGCTTGGTGCATTCCACGACGGCCGGGAGCTTCAGCACGGTCAACGTGCGACCTTCCGCGTCGAGCTCGGTCAGCGACACCGGTATCGGCGAGGGTCCCCGCACGACCTGGTAGTAGAGGCCCGCCGGTCCTCCGAGGCGGGCCGGGAGGAGGATGGCCGGCGAGGTGACCGTGCGTTCGTCGCTCAGCAGCAGGCGCACGCTGCGCGTGCTCGGGAGCAGGTTGGCCTCAACCGTCAGCAGCCCCGAGTTGCAGTGCACCGCCGGTTCGGGGTCGACGTGGGATCGCGAGAGGCACCTGTCGGTGCCTTCACCGGAGAGGAGTTCGATCAGGCCTTCGCTCCGCCGGCGGGAGGGTTCTGTGATCGTGACGAAGACGCAGCCCAGCGCGCGCTGCGCGCGCGTGCGCGGTTCGACTCGTGCTACGAAGCTCCCACCGGCGGCGGTCCTGCCGCGGCCGATCACGACCGGTTTCCTTTTGGGTGGTTCGACCTTTGGGGCTTTCGCGGGGGGCAGACCGACCGTGGCTTCAAGGCGCTTCAGGTCGTCCGCCTGCGTTCCGTTTCCCTTCTTTAGCTGGGCGGTGAGTGCTTCCGAGCGGCGGGCCAGCGCCCTGTCGGCGGCGTCCTCGTAGCGGGCGAAGATGTTGGGGCTGGCCTTTATGTCGGTCTGCGGGATGAGCGCGATGAGCTCGAACGTTCGCTTCAGGATCGCTTCGCTGCGGCTCGCAAGTTCCTTGGAGGCGGGGGACAACGTCCGATAGCCGCTCGTCACCCAGGTCTTCATGTCCGCGCATACGGCGGGTGCGGGAAAGTCGAGTTCTTCCTGGGCGCCTTCGACGATCAGGTGGATGAGAAGCGTGATCTCGGGGTTGCTCCATTTCAGCGGCGTGAGCGCGTGGATAAACGCCTGGTCCGCTTCGCGATCGGGTTGGGTCCGCTGGTCGGCCAGCGCGAGGGACAGCTCGAGCTTGAGCTCGCCGAGCTGCCGAGACTGCCTGTGCCTTTCGCCTTCCGCCCGCGGGCTCGGTGCGGGGTGCGATCCCGACCCAACCAGCCCGAATCCGAGTACTTCTTCATGCGGTGGGGCGTTGGTGAGGATGCCGGCGCATTCACCCGAGATTCCCGCGGCAACGGCTTCCCTCAACGCGATTTCCTGCGGCAGGTTAGCCAGCTCCGTTTCCTCGAAGCTGACGGCGGCGAGCAGATAGGCACGTGTGGCGGCGGCGTTCTCGGGCGACACACGCGCGCTCGCGCTGGCGCTGGCTGGTGGGCTGGTGCCGGCGAACGCGAGCAGGGCAAGGACGACGGCGATTCCGAGCGCTGTAACGGTCGATGCCCTTCGACCCCACGGCCCGCGACGGGTGGACGGGCCTGGGGCACGCGCGGACACGCTCGGGAGCATACGGACCGAAGTGGCCCCTATGCTGGACTGCAGACAGATGCTCAACGTGCTGCTGACAAACGACGACGGGATCGAGGCGGACGGCCTGCAGGCGATGCGGCGCGCGCTGCTGGAGCTGGACGGCGTGCGCCTGGCTGTGATCGCGCCGGACGGCAACCGCTCGGCGATGGCCCGCTCGATCACCACGCGCAGGCCCCTGTGGGTGGAGGAGGTGCCGTTCTCGGACGGCACGATCGGCTACGCGACCGACGGCACGCCCGTCGACTGCGTGCGCCTGGCGAGCCTCGGGATCGTCGCCGACTTCGACGTCGACCTGGTGGTCGCGGGCATCAACCACGGCGCCAACCTCGGCGACGACATCACCTACTCGGGCACCGTCGCGGCGGCGCTCGAGGGCGTCGTGCTGGGGCTGCCGGCGATCGCCGTCTCCCAGCAGTCGCGCGCGGGCGCGCTCGACTACCGCTTCGACAGCGGCTTCGGCTTCGACACCGCCGCTGCGTTCGTATCGCGGCTGATCGATCGCATCGAGGACGTGCCGCTGCCCGCGAGGACGCTGCTCAACGTCAACGTGCCCGCCGGCGAGCCCAGCGGGGTCGAGGTGACGAGCCTCGGCAAGCGCATCTACCGCGACGAGCTGAAACTCGAGCGCGAGGAGGAGCACCGCCGTCGCTACTGGATCTACGGCTCCGATCCGGGGTTCCACGACGAGCCGGGGACCGACCTGGCAGCGGTGGCGGCGGGCCGGATCGCGGTCACGCCGATCCACTTCGACCTGACCGACCGCCCGAGCCTCGAGGCGCTCAGACGCTTCGACCTGGAGGAGATGCTGGCCCCCGTAGCACACGACGCGCAGCCGTGAGCGTGTCCGCGGACGTCGCGGCGCGGGTGCGGGAGCTGCGCCGGGAGCTCGAGCACCACGCGTACCGCTACTACGTCCTCGACGACCCCGAGATCGGCGACGACGTATACGACCGGCTGCTGGACGAGCTGCGCTCGATCGAGCGCGAGCACCCTGAGCTGGCGAGCGCGGACTCGCCCACGCAGCGGGTCGGCGGCGAGCCGGTGGGGCGGCTGGAGAAGGTCCACCACCTGGAGCCGATGCTGTCGCTCGGCAACGTGCGCTCGGAGGAGGAGCTGCGCGCGTGGGTCGAGCGGATGCGCAACCACCTCGCGCGCGAGGGGATCTCCGACCCCCCGTTCACGTTCGCGGTCGAGCCGAAGATCGACGGCCTGGCGATCAGCCTGGTGTATCGCGACGGCGTGCTCGAGCGGGGCGCCACGCGTGGCAACGGCGAGGTGGGGGAGGACGTGACGCACAACCTGCGCACGATCGGCGCGATCCCGCTGCACGTCGAGGACGCGCCGACGCTGGTGGAGGTCCGCGGCGAGGTGTACATGTCGCTGAAGGACTTCACCGCGCTCAACGAGCGCCGCGCGGAAGCGGGCGAATCGACGTTCATGAACCCGCGCAACTCCGCCGCCGGCACGATCCGCCAGCTCGATCCCGCGGACGCCGCCAAGCGGCCGCTGTCGATCTGGTGCTACCAGGTGGGGGTCGCCGAGGGGCTGTCGTTCGAGCGGCACTCGCAGGCGCTTGAGTGGCTGCGCGAGCACGGCTTCCGCGTCAACCGCGACATCAGGGTGCTCGCGAGCGAGGACGAGGTGATCGGCCAGTGCCTGGAGTGGGAGCGGCGCAGGGGCGAGCTCGACTTCGAGATCGACGGCGTGGTCGTGAAGGTCGACGACCTCGAGCTACAGCGCAGGCTCGGCTCGGTCGGACGCGACCCGCGCTGGGCGGTCGCGTGGAAGTTCGCGCCCACCACCGCGCTCACGACGCTCGAGCGGGTGATGTGGAACGTGGGCAAGTTCGGCGACCTGCGCCCGTACGCGGTGCTCGCCCCGGTCGAGGTGGGCGGCGTGACGATCAAGCTCGCCACGTTGCACAACGAGGAGGACATCGTGCGCAAGGACCTCCGCGCGGGCGAGGAGGTGATCGTGGTGCGCGCGGGCGACGTGATCCCGCAGGTCATATCGCCCGCGCCCCACGTGGCCGAGCGCAAGGACCGGCCGCCCGCGCCGCATCCGCCGGAGCGCTGCCCGTTCTGCGACACCCCCACGCTCAAGCCCCCGGACGGCGTCTTCACCAAGTGCCCCAACCCCGACTGCCCGGCGCGCGCGTGGCAGCTGCTCAAGCACTTCGTCTCGCGCGGCGCCATGGACGTCGACGGGCTCGGCGAGAAGCAGGTCGCGCTGCTGCAGGAGCACAGGCTGGTGCGCACGGCGGCCGACCTCTACCGCCTGCGCGAGGAGCAGCTGCTGGAGCTCGAGGGCTTCGGCGAGCTGTCCGCGCGCAACCTGCTGGCGGCGCTCGACGCCTCCAAGGAGCGCCCGTTCGCGCGCGTGCTGTTCGCGCTGGGCATCGAGGAGGTGGGCGAGGTGACGGGGCGCAACCTGGCGCAGCGCTTCCGCGACATCGATGCGCTGCTGAACGCATCCCCAGAGGAGATCGCGGAGACCCCCGGCGTGGGCGAGAAGATGGCCCACTCGATCCGCGCGCAGCTCCACGACGAGCGCATGCGCAGCCTGATCGCCGACCTGCGCGAGCTGGGGCTGCGCTTCCACGAAGAGGGCCCGCCGCCGTCGCGGGGGCCGCTGGCGGGCAGGACGCTCGTCCTCACCGGGACGCTCCCCGAGCTCTCGCGGGAGGACGCCACCCAGCGGATTCTCGCCGCCGGCGGGCGCGTGACGGGGTCGGTGTCCAAGAAGACCGACTTCGTCGTCGCGGGCGAGAGCCCCGGGTCCAAGCTCGAGAAGGCCGAGCGCCTGGGCGTCAGCGTGCTCGACGAAGCGGGGTTGCTGGCGCTGCTTGACAGCTAGCGGGGCGTGCCGCGGTCTGGTCGCCGCTGCGCGCGCGGGTGGCGCAGTGGGGGCGCACGCGCTCAAGCGGCGGGCGATTCGCGCCGAAGCGATTCCCATGCCCCAAGGTCGCAGCCGGCTATGCGCGCCCCTGGCGCTCGCCGTCCTCGCCGCGACCGCGCTGTGCGGGTGCGCGGGCGCCGAAAGCGGCTCGCCGACGGCGGAAGCGCACGGCGGCGTCCTCGGCGCGCTCGTGCGCCAGGTCGACTCGCAGGAAGGCGAATCCGGCGAAGCCGAATCAAGCGACGCCGAACTGAAGGAACTCGTCGACCGCGAAACCAGCCCCGAAGAACGCCAGGAACTGCGAGAAGGCCTCGAAGAGGCGCAGCAGTCGGAAGGCGGGCAGGAACAGGTCGAACAGGCGCAGGAACAGGCCGAACAGGCGCAGGAACAGCCCGCGGCCGAACAGCAGGAAACCGAATTCGAACGCGAGCAGGAACAGGCGTCCGAACGGGAACGCGAACAGGAAGAACGCTGAGCGGCGACGCGGAGAGAGCGCGGCGATGCGGCGGGGTAGAGTGCGCGTCTCATGCGCTTGCTTCTGGCCATCCCCGCGGTATCGCTGGCGCTCCTCGGCGCCCAACCGCTTGCGCTCGCGGATACGCATACGGCGGCGATAACCAGCTCTGAAGCGGCCGCGGCGCTGGCCGCGCAGATCCACAGGCGGACGGCGGCGAGGCTGCGCGGCGGCTACAGCTCCAACACCTCGTGCAGCGGCCAGATCGCGGGCGGGCAGACGCTCAGCCCGACGACCAGGCTCGCGCGCTGGCGCTGCAAGCTGGAACTGTCCGGCGCCCGCTTCCCGAGCGCGTGCAAGGCGGAAGCGTACGTCTCCGCCACCCACGGCGGCCACCGCGTACGCGTGCAGTTGCTGGCCGTGAGCAGGTACTGCCGCGATCAGTAGTCGGCGACGGTGATGGCGATGTTGTCCTGGAAGGTGTGCGCGGTTTCGGTGGGGATGCCGTCGGTGAAGACGGCGAACGCGAGCGTGTGGCCGTCGGCGGCCTGGCAGTAGCCGACGAGGTTCGAGACGCCGGTGAGCGTGCCGGTCTTGCCCTGGCAGCGGCCTTCGGCGCGGGTGTGGCGCATGCGCAGTTCGAGCGTGCCGCTGCGCCCGGCGATCGCGAGGCTGTTGCGCAGCACGGCGCCGATGGGCGTGGGGGCGAGCTCGACGAGCAGGTCGGCGACCTGGTAGGGGGAGGTCCTGTCTTCTTCTGAGAGGCCGGAGCCGTCGACCACGTGCGGGTGGATGCCGAGCAGCGAGCCGACCGTCCTGGCCACCACGGCGGCGCCCGCGGCGGTGGTGCCGGCGCCGCCGTAGCGCGCGCCGAGATCCTTGACGAGCGTCTCCGCGAAGAAGTTGTCCGACGGCGGCAGCATCAGGCCGAGCAGCTGCGCGACGGTCGGCGACTGCGCCTGCGCGAGCTGGACGGCGCCGGCGGGAGCCGTGGCGGCTCCGTGGGAGCCGTCGATGCTGACGCCGTCGGCCTTCAGCGCCGCCCACAGCTCGCGCGCGGCGAACGCCGCGGGCGGGTGCGAGCCTCTTTCGCGCCCGGTTTCGCCGCGGTTGAACGCGAGCGCGCTGAGCGTGCCTTCGAGGAACGGGTCCCACGCGTAGCCGCTGGAGGGCTCGCCGCGCAGCGAGTCGAAGTAGGACTCGTCGCCCTCGATCGAGCCGGTGACGCGGTGGATGCCGTCGGTGCGCACGAGCTCGGACACGAGCGCGGAGACGCTCGCGCCGACGCCGCCGTAGTGGCTGTGGATGAACGACGTGCTGCCGAACGTCGGGTCGCCGCCGCCGCGCAGGTACAGGCTGCCTTCCCACACCCCGCCCGGCGCCATGTGGCCGACGCCGAGGACCGTCGTGGCCAGGCGGGTGGAGGCGCCCATCAGATCGAGCGCGGTGGTCGCCGTGTACAGCTTCTCCACCGACGCGGGCGGGCGCATGGCGGTGGCGCGCTCGGAGAACACCGCCTGTTTGGCGGTCAGGTCGTACACGTACGCGCCGTCCGCGGGGCCGGCGAGCGCGAGCTGATGGCTTACGTCGCCCTGCAGTTCGGCCAACCCGTCCTGGGCGCTGGCCGCAGCCGGCATTGGGACGACCGCGAGCAGAAGTCCACACAGCAGAATCAAGAGTTTCGTTGCAGGAGTTCTGCCCACGTAGCCATAGAATGTTCCTTGCATGGGCAAGGTTGTCAAGCTCGAGCACGCAGCCAAGGGCACGCCACGGGCCAGGCGTCTGGCGGCCCGCGGCGTCGGGCGGCCCGCATCGGCCGACCGCCGCCGGCGGCCCAGGCGCGACAAGACCGCGCTGGTGCTGGGCGGCGGCGGGTTCACGGGGGGCGTGTACGAGATCGGCGCGCTGCGCGCGCTCGACCTGCTGGCGGTCAACAGCTCGGTCAACAACTTCGACGTCTACGTCGGCACCTCCGCGGGCTCGTTCATAGCCGCGCTGTGCGCCAACGGCGTGACCCCCGAGGAGATGATGCGGGTGGTCACGCGCCAGGGCAAGCCGCCGTTCAAAGACATCGACATCGGGGATCTGCTGCACCTCAACCTGCTGGAGTTCGCGCGCAAGGCCGCGCTGATGCCGCTGCGGGCGATCTCGACCGCCCGCCAGGTAATCTCCCAGCCGGGCGGGGTGTCTCTGATGGACGTGATGATGGGGCTCGCCGACGGCCTGCCGTCGGGCCTGTACACGGGCGTGGGGATCGAGCGCTACCTCCACGAGGTGCTCAGCGAGCCCGGCCGCACCGACGACTTCGGCGAGCTGGCGGCCGAGCTGTACCTGACGGCCACCGACCTGGACACGTGCGAGCGGGTGGTGCTGGGCGTCGACGGCGCCAACGACGTGCCGATCTCCACGGCGGTGCGCGCGTCGGGGGCGCTGCCGATGGTGTACGCGCCCGTGCGCGTGCACGACCGCGACCTGATCGACGGGGGGATCGTGTCGACCACGAACCTCGACCTGGCGATCCAGGCGGGAGCGAAGCTCGTGGTGGTGATCAACCCGATCGTGCCGTACGTCAACGACTTCTCCGGCACCGTCAACACGATGCGCGGCAGGCGCGCGCAGCGGGTCTCGGACATGGGCTTCGCCCAGATCGGCTACCAGGTCTTCAAGCTGGTCGCCCACCAGCGGCTGCACGAACTGGCCAAGGGCTGGGAGGAGCGCTATCCGGGGGTGGACATCGTGCTGATCGAGCCGGAGCCGAACGACGAGCTGATGTTCCAGACCTCGATGATGAGCTTCACCTCGCGCGTGGAGATCGCGCGACACGGCTTCGAGTCGGTGACCAAGCGGCTGGCCGGCGAGTACGAGCGCTTCGAGGAGATCGCCGAACGCCACGGGCTGGAGATCTCCGCCAAGCGCGTGCGCAAAGTGGTGGCGCACTTCGACGACGAGCCCGAGTCCGTCAGCGCGTGGCGCAAGATCCTCGAGGGGACCACCGGCGCGCTGCTGCGCCAGGCCGGCTCGACCGGCTGACGCTCCGGCGTCCCACCCGGCTGACGCTCCGGCGTCCCACCCGACTGACGCCCCGGGGCGTCCTACCCAGCGGCCGCCGCGGTCCGCGACAGCGCTGGCGGGCGCCCCTGGAGGTACGGGCTGAGATAGCGCCCGAAGACCTTCTCCGGCGGGTTGATGGATGGGGAGTCGTTGAAGTGGCCCTGGAGGGTGGAGGCGGTGGCCTGGCCGAACTCGTCGAGCTCGGTTCGCAGGTAGACGGGGTTCTCGCCGCCGACCAGACGGGCGCGCAGTATGCGATGGAGGCGGGATTCGGCGACGGATAGCCCGTGGCTGGAGGCGATGCGCTGCGCGATCACGTCGGCCTGCTGGGTGGCCAGGCCGCCCTGCTTGATCGGGAAGCTCGTCATGTCGCCGGCCGCGTACACGTCGGGGGAGCCGACGACGCCGCCGAGCGCGTCCGTCGTGACGAAGCCCCAGCGGTCGGCCGGCAGGCCGGTGATCCTCGGTCCCCTGAGCCTGGGCGCGGCGACCACGCGATCGGCCTCCAGCCTCGCTCCCGAGGCCAGCACGAGCGCTCCGCCGCGATCGACGCTCTGCGGATCGGACTCTCCGACGAAGCGCACGCCTCGCTCGTCCAGCAGATGCGCGACGAGGCTCGACGCCTGCGCGCCGAACACGCACAGGGGCGTGGCCTCGGGGCTCACTAGCACGATCTCGCCCGGCACGTCCAGCTCGCCGAGGCGCGTGGCTGTGAGCAGCGCCAGCTCGTACACCGGCAGCGGCCACGAGCAGCCGCTGGGCACGGCGAACACGATCCGGCGGACCGTCCCGGAGGGCAGCTCGCTGATGAGGCGGCGGATGTGGTGCACCTGCTGCTGGTCGCGGAACGTCAGCGCGCCCGGTATGCCGACGGTCGCACGGGCGCCGACCGCGAGCACCAGCGCGTCGTAGTCGAGGTGGGTGAACGACGCGAACCGCGCTCTGCGCGCACCGGCGGCGACCGCCTCGACGCGATCCACGCGAAAGGACGCCCCGACGTCGGTCGCGATCGCCTGCAGGTCATACGCGAGCGGAGGAGCCTCGTCGAACGGCTCCATCGTCGCTGCCGGCTTGTACGCGAGTAACGGGGACGCCGACACCAGTGTCACGCGCACATGCGCGCCCGCCAGCGCCCGCAGCGCAAGCATCGCCTCCACCGCAGCGAACCCGCCGCCCCCGATCAGCACGTGCGGACTGTCTGGCGATGAGGTGATGCGCGTCATGGAGGGACCGTCCCATGCCAGTCGTATGCGCGCATCCGTGGAAGCCCCCGAGCGCCATCGGCTGTTATTACGCGCGGATCGGTCCAACCGGTTGGGCTCACATGCCGAGCGGCGCACCGTCCACTATCGTGCCCGCCCATGATGCGCCTGTATCACCGTGAGCACGCGGGCCGGCCGATCCGCGTCGCCTGGGTGCTCGAGGAGCTTGGGGAGCCGTATGAGGTCACGGTGATGACGCGCGAGGAGAGCAAGGGCGAGGAGCACCGCACCCGCCATCCCCTAGGCCGTGTGCCCGTGCTCGAGGACGAGGAAGGGTTCGTTTTCGAGTCGGCGGCGATCTGCCTGCACCTCGCAGACCTGCATCCGGACGCCGGCCTGGCGCCGGCACCGGGGACCCATGAGCGGGCGCTGCTTTACCAGTGGACGATCTTCGCCCCGGCGGAGTTGGAGCCGCCGCTGATCGAGTCAGCCGTGTACGCCCAGAGCGATCCCGAGCGCTCAGCCGTTGCGCGTGGGCGCTTTGACGAGGCCGCGCGCGCGGTGTCCAGCGCCCTGGATGGCCGTGACTATCTCGTCGGCGGACGCTTCACGGTGGCTGACGTACTTGTCGGGGGTACGCTGGCTTTCACGGAGCGCATTGGCTTCGCGGATGAGCTCCCGGCGAACCTGAGGGACTACCTAGCGCGGCTCACGCAGCGGCCCGCCCGCCAGCGCGCCCTTGAGCGCACGATGTCCGGCTGACGGGCGGGAGCCCTTCGGCTGAGGCGGCTCACGCCTGCCTACGCGACGGCGATGCGGCAGTCTCCCTGTTGACGCGCGTCAGTGCCCGTACTCGTCCCAACCAGGCGCCTACGAAGGGCTGATCGAGACGCTTGCTCTCGTCAGCAAGCAGGCGCTGGTCGCACCCCCATCCGTCGGCCTACTGGAGCAGAGCTGCACCAGCACCTACTGGACCTATGAAGGAGTCCGGTCACTACCGCGACGCCACCATCAACCGCACGGGGCTCCCCCATGCTCTGGTGTCTGGATGAGAAAGACGTCCGAGGGCGGGGAAGGACCGAACTCGGGGGTCGGGCCACGGCACCGACGGAGGCCGGCCTCGCCCCGAGACTCGCCGCTTCGGCGCTTCTTAGAGGGGATGAATGCTGCTACAACAGCAACGTGAGACTGCGCCGGGTCTTGTACGTGATGCGATCGATCGTTCTCCTTGTACTTGTAATCGCCATGTGTGGGGTGGTGGCACCACTCGCGACCGCTCACGACAGCGCCACACGTGCGGCCAGCCATCGCGGGCCCTCACGGTGCTCCACGGTGCATAGCCATCTGGTTGCGGCTGACACGCAGGCGCAGGTGTTCACCGCGCTCAACTCCTACCCCACGAACTCGTATTATGGCTGCGTCTACGGGTCTCGTCACATATATGAACTCGGGACGCTTTCAGACTGCGAGGACGTGAGCCTGGGGGGATGCGGTGGCATCTCACGGCTGGGGCTCGCCGGGACTATCGTTGCCTATGAAGAATTCATGTTCCCGCCGGGGGGCGCGTGGTGGGTTGTCGTGCGTGACCTGCGCAGCGGCCGGGTGCTGCGGCGACTGCCGACTAACGCTCCGGGTCCAGTAAACACGGCCGGCGCTGTCGAAGCGCTCGTGGTAAAGAGCGATGGTGCGGTCGCTTGGATTGCACAGGCACACCTACCCACCGCGATCAGGAACGGCCCCCGAGAATACGAGCTCTACGCAGCTGACGCCAGGAGCGAAAGCCGTCTGCTTGCCTCTGGCCCCGGGATTGGCCCCAGGTCGCTGGCGCTGGTGGGCAGCACGGTCTACTGGATGCAGGAAGGACACCCTATGTCCGCATTTCTGCATTAGCTGGGTCTTTCCAAATCCTAATTGATGGGCGCCGGCCACCATCTGGACTCTGGATGGTGTATGCTGCGCCGCGGCTCTGTTGGCGGGAGAAGGGATGGCGCGATGCGTGTGCGGCGGATGGGGATTGGAGTGCTGGCCGGGTTGATGGCCGGGGCGATCATGCTGATGGCCGGTTCCGGGTCGGCCAGCGCGGAAGGCTCGGTTCCGGGCGGGGAAGTCACCGCGCTACAGGCCCAGGAAGTGGCGCAGCGGACCGATCCCGCGCTACTGGCCGCGTCGTCCTCAGCGAGCATCGAAGGTCAGTCGCTGCAGCCGGCGATCAGCGACGGCGGGGAAGAACTGTCGTCTGCCAGCGCGTTGACCAGCTCCTCGGTCTCCAAGGAAGCGCCTGGAGAGTTTGCGGTCAACACGCCGGATGGCGAACTGAGCCTCTCGCCGCTGGACACCTCTTCTATGGTGAGCACACCAACCGTCGTCAACGGCGCGGCGGCGCTGTTTGCCAATACCTGGCCAGCGACGGATACGATCGTGCGCCCGCAGGCCCTCGGCGCCGCAACTATCTTGCAGGTACGTTCTGCGCAGGCGCCCACCTCATTCACCTGGGAAGTTGGGCTTGGCCCTGGCCAGCAGCTTGAGCAGCTGACGAATGGCAGCGTCGCGGTGATTAACGCACCGTTCGGCTCGACGCCGGAAGCGCCAGGAGAAGCGCACAGCGAATCGGAAGACGCAGAAGAAGCGTCCGCCTCCGAATCCAGCGCCGAAGAAGAAGAACCGTTGGCGAGCCTGCCACCAGCACCACAGACGTCCACCCCGTCGGCGCAGCCCGCTCCCGGACTGCTGCAGCCGCAGGAAACCCAGACCGAGTACACAGCCGCGACGGGTTCCGTGTCAGCTTCTGAACAGCAGACCGACGGTGCGACGCTCATGGTGATCAGCCCGCCCACCGCCACAGACGCCAATGGTAACAGCGTGCCCACGACCTTGAGCGTCGCGGGCGACACGATCACAGCTAGTATCACACTGGTGCCTGGCGCCGTGTTCCCGGTGATCGCGGCCTTGGATGTGTCCGCGCCAAGCGACCGAGCCAGTGTCGCCAGCGCGCCGAAACTAGTGTATGGACTCTCCGATCAGCGCGCCGAAACGTTCGGACCTTCGTTCGATCCACGACTTCTGGAAGGCCCGCTTCACGTCGCTGTGGCCCGCCTAGTTATTCCCTACGACGCGGCGCTTGAATCGACAGAAAAGAAAGAAAAGGAAGAAAAAAAGACAACGCAGAACGAATTGCTGGTCAAATGGCTTCAGGCCGTGGCTGAAGTCAAGAACTCCAAAGGTGAAGAGCTGCTCAAGCCCTACATACTACGGGGGGCGAGTAAATAGAGGTCAGTGATTGGTGTGTCAGGTGGTCGCGGCTGCGTATGTGACGTGTTTCTCTTGGAAGTAGCGGGCGACGATCCGGGGTTGTTGTTGGCGGCTTTTG
>JBKQHH010000159.1:0-3421 GCA_052148875.1 Solirubrobacteraceae bacterium | reverse complement strand
AGAGGATGCATCCCTTCCCCAACGCGCGCTTTCACGCCAACACCCAAGGCAGGAGCCCGGTGCGTTAAATGCGCACGCCGGGATCTGTGCGGGGGGCCGCCGGCAACGGCGGTCCCTACCGCCATCGTGGACGAGGGCCCAGATACTCAGAGCGGGAAGCACGGGCAGCTGTAGCGGCGTCGGGCTGCTACGCGGACGCGCTCCGGCGGTTGGGAATGCGGCCGGCCGGTGGCAACCATCGAACCCTGCGCAGGTACGTCGAGCACGTCTGGAAGATCCCAACGGACCACTTCGATCCAGACCGCGCGCGCAACGACGCGCTTCAACGAGATCCGATTCCCTTGAGCCGCATTCTGGTCGAAGCTTCGACCTATTCTCGTGCTCACCTCAAGGCACGCCTGTTCAAGCAGGGCTTGAAGGCGCGCAGGTGCGAGCTGTGTGGCCAGGACGAACTGTGGCGGGGTCGAAGGATGGCGTTGATCCTCGATCACGTCAACGGGGTCGCCAACGACAACCGTCTTGAGAATCTCCAGATCGTCTGCCCCAACTGCGCGGCGACGCTCGATACGCATTGCGGCCGGCAGAATCGCCTCGAGCGCAACCCCCGCGCCTGCCTCCACTGTGGCGGCGAGTTCTGGCCAGGCTACGCGTCCCAGCGCTACTGCTCGCGGTACTGCGGCGTCCGGCGCAAGGGAGATGGACGGGCGCGGCCTGAGCGGCGCAAGGTCAGTCGTCCGCCGTATACGCACCTGGTCAGGGAGATCGGCGTGCTCGGCTACGCCGGTACAGGCCGTCGCTACGGCGTGTCCGACAACGCCATCCGAAAGTGGCTGCGCCAGTACGAGCAGGAACGAGCCCGCGCGGCGCTGCCAGAGGGCGCGCTGCCACTGGAATAGCATTGCAACGGTGAGCGCCCCCACCGTTCTGATCCTCGCCGCGGGCAGGGGGACGCGCATGCGCTCGAACACGCCGAAGGTGCTGCACGACGTGTGCGGGCTGCCGATGGTGCTGTGGCCGGTGCGCGCGGCGCTCGAGGCGGGGGCGGGCAGGGTGGTGGTGGTGGACTCGCCGGAGCGGGCGCTCGAGCGGGTGCTGCCGGAGGGCGTGGAGCTGGCGGTGCAGGAGCGCTCGAACGGCACGGGCGGCGCGGTGGCGGCGGCGATGACGATGCTGGGCTCGACGGACGGGCCGGCGGTGGACGCGACGGCTCCGGTGGTGGTGCTGAGCGGGGACGTGCCGCTGGTGAGCGCGGAGGCGATCGGCGAGCTGATCGACGCGCATCGCGCGGGCGGCGCGGCGGCGACGATGGCGACGACGATGCTCGAGGATCCGGCTGGCTACGGGCGCGTGGTGCGCGACGCGGCGGGCGCGGTGGAGCGGGTGGTGGAGACGAAGGAGCACGGCGACGCGACGCAGGCGGAGCGCGAGATACGCGAGGTGAACACGGGCATCTTCGTGTTCGCGGAGCACGCGCTGCGCCAGGCGCTGCCGCGGCTGAGCGCGAGCAACGCGCAGGGGGAGCTGTACCTGCCGCAGGTGCTGGACGTGCTGCGGGCGGACGGGGCGGCGGTGGCGGCGCACGTGGTGGACGACGAGCGGCTGGTGCTGGGCGTGAACGACCGCGCGGCGCTGGCGCGCGTGCGCGGGCTGGCGCAGGCGGCGATCCACGAGCGGCACATGCTGGCGGGCGTGGGCATCGTGGACCCGGCGGCGACGGTGATCGACGTGGACGTGCAGATCGGTCAGGACACGCTGATCGAGCCGTTCACGACGATCCGCGGAACCACGAAGATCGGACGCGATTGCATCGTGCGCCACTCGTACCTCGTCGACTGCGTGCTGGAGGACGGCGTCAGCGTGGGGCCGTTCGGGTACCTGCGCCCGGGGACGGTCCTGCGCGCGGGCACGCGGGTGGGCACGTTCGTGGAGGTCAAGAACTCGGACGTCGGCCCGGCGGCGCGGGTGCCGCACCTGTCGTACATCGGCGACGCGGACGTCGGCGAGGGGACGAACCTGGGCGCGGCGACGATCACCGCCAACTACGACGGCCGCAACAAGCACCGCACCACCATCGGCAGCGGCGTGCGCACGGGCGTGGACACGACGCTGGTGGCGCCGGTGAGCGTCGGCGACGGCGCGTACACGGGCGCGGGGTCGGTGATCACCGACGACGTGCCGGCGGGCGCGCTGGGGATCGCGCGCGAGCGCCAGACGAACGTCGAGGGCTACGCCGAGCGGCGGGAGCGCGAAGCGGCCAGCGCGGGCGAGGCGGGCGAGGCGGGCGGCGCGGGCGGGACGCCGGCGACATGACCGATCGGACGCGGACGTTTACACTCCGTGGGGAGATGAGTGCGATCGACACGCGCACGGAATACTCGCGGGCGAGCCTGCCGATCGACTACAACAAGCGGCTGATGCTGTTCAGCGGGCGCGCGAACCCGCAGCTGGCGATCGACATCGCGGACAAGCTGGGCGTGGACCTGGGGCCGGTGGAGCTGAAGACGTTCTCGGGCGGCGAGGTGTACTGCCGCTACGAGGACTCGATCCGCGGCGCGGACGTGTTCATCGTGCAGTCCACGTGCAGCAACCCGCAGACGGGCGTGACGGCGAACGACTCGCTGATGGAGCTGCTGTTCATGATCGACGCGGCGGTGGGCGCGTCGGCGCACAGGGTGATCGCGGTGACGCCGTGGTTCGGCTACTCGCGCCAGGACAAGAAGTCGGCGCCGCGCGAGCCGATCTCGGCGCGGCTGGTGGCGCGCATGCTGGAGGCGGCGGGCGCGGACAGGGTGCTGACGATGGACCTGCACGCGGGCCAGATCCAGGGCTTCTTCCAGAAGCCCGTCGATCACATGACGGCGCTGTTCATGCTCACCCAGTACTTCGGCGACCTGGGGCTGTCCGATCTCGTGGTCGTCGCGCCCGACGTCGGCAGGGTGAAGCTCAACAAGAAGTTCGCCTCGAAGATCGGAGCCGAGCTGGCGATCCTCGACAAGGAGCGCCCGGCCCAGCAGGTTGCGGAGATCGGCTACCTGATCGGCGACGTGCGCGGCAAGACCGCGGTGATAGTCGACGACATGATCGATACCGCGGGCACGCTGAAGGCGGCCGCGAGGACGGTCACCGAAGCCGGCGCAGCGCGGGTGTATGCGGCCGCCACCCATGCGGTCTTCTCCGGGGACGCATTCGAGAATCTGAGGACCTCCGGCCTCGAGGAGATCGTCGTCACCGACACGATCCCCGTGAACCCGGACCGCCCCAAGAACATCCGCGTGCTCCCCTGCGCAGAGCTCCTGACCGACTCGATCCGGCGGATCTTCGTCGATGACTCGGTCAGCGAGGTCTTCGGCGGCGAGAACCAGCTGTTCTGAGGCGCGCCTCATCGGTCCAGTTAGGTGGATAACCTGACGGGACGTCAAGA
>JBKQHH010000158.1:0-3338 GCA_052148875.1 Solirubrobacteraceae bacterium | reverse complement strand
ATCTCCAGGTAGCGATCGGCCACTTCGCGCGGGTCGCCGATGCTCACGATCTCACCTCGCTCGAGCAGCATCGCCCGATGGCAGATACGCGTAACCGCAGCCATGTCGTGTGTGACGAAAATGATTGTGCGACCTTCCTCGCGCATCCGATTGAACACGTCGAAGCACTTCTGCTGGAATGACGCGTCGCCCACGGCCAGTACCTCGTCAATCAGCAGGATGTCGGCATCGACCTGGATGGCCACCGAGAAGGCCAGACGCACATGCATGCCCGAGGAGTAGTTCTTGAGCTTGAGGTCCTGGAACTCCTCGAGCTCGGCGAATTCGATTACACGCTCATAGCGGGCCCGCGCCTCCTTGGGAGACAGTCCGAGCATGATTCCGTTCAGCGCGACGTTGTCGAACGCGGCCAGATCCGGGTTGAAGCCGACGCCGAGCTCGATGAAGGTGGACATGCGCCCGTTGACGTAGATGCTGCCGCTGTCGACGCCGTAGATCCCGGCCAGGCACTTGAGCAGCGTCGACTTGCCCGAGCCGTTGCGCCCGACGATCCCGAAGAACTCCCCTGGCTCGACCGCGAAGGAGACCGCGCGCAGGGCGTGCAGCGTGTCGGTGACGTTGCGGCGGAACGGGTGCAGCGCGCGCTCCTTGAGCGTGCTGACCTGTTCGCGCGGGATCTCGAAGCGCTTGTTGACCCGGTCGACGACGACCGGTGGCAGATGGTATTGGCTCATGCGTCTAGAAGGGTAGCCGCGCCTCCCCGGGCGAACCTGAGCATAGGTCGTGTGTGGATGAGGCGACCCGTCCGCTCAAGCCTGCCGGCCAAAGAAGCGATGCTGGGCATGTGATGGGCTGCCACGCGCGCAACGTGATCGATAGAGCCAGCGGTGGGCGACTTGCCCGCGCGATGGCGGCGCTGTTCCTCAGCGGACTGCTGATGGCCGTGATCGCAGCCGCGGGCACCCCGCGCGCGGGCGCGGCGGAAGCGGGCGTCAACGCCTCCGATCCGAGCGCGACCGAGATCGCCGACATGAAGGCGCTGGGAACACATTGGGTGCGGATGTTCGTCAGCTGGCGGGCACTGCAGCCGACGCCGGGCGCGATCGCACCGAGCGCTCTGGCGTCCTACGAACAGGTCTTCGCGCAGCTGCCGCCCGGCACCAAAGTGATCCTCGACGTCGTGGGAACCCCGCAGTGGGAGACCGGCTCCCCCGAAGAACACGCGCCGCCGGCCAACCCGAACGACTACGCCGCATTCGTGGGCGCGCTCGCCGAGCGGTTCGGGACGAAGGTGGCGGCATACGAGATCTGGAACGAGGAGGACGCTCCCGCGTGGTGGGTCGGCGCACCCGACCCGACCGCGTACGCGCAGTTGCTCGAGGCCACCTACCCGGTGGTCAAGGCGGCCGATCCGAGCGCCACGGTCGTGCTCGGTGGGCTCACCGGCAACGACTACCAGTTCCTGGAAGGCGTCTACCACGCGGGCGCCAAGGGCTCGTTCGACGCGGTGGCGGTGCACACCGACACCGCCTGCAACAAACTCTCGCCCTACGAATTCCTGCGCGGGCCCGAAGACCGCATGGTCCCCGACTCGTTCCTGGCCTACCGCGAAGTGCACGCGGTGATGCTCGCCAACGGCGACGACAAGCCGATCTGGATGACCGAGCTGAGCTGGCGCACGACGGAAGCGACCTGTTCGGAAGGGGCGTGGGCCGGGCAGACTGCCGCCGGCGTCAGCGAAGAACAGCAGGCGACGTATCTACGGCAGGCATACCACTGCATGGCGGAAGACCCGTACGTGCAGGTGGCGCTGTGGTTCCCGCTGCAGGACGAAGGAGCGGTGGTGTCCGGGCTGCTGCGCGCGGACGGCTCGCACAAGCCCTCGTTCGCGGCGATGCGCACGTACGTGAAGGACGGCGACCAGCTGAGCGAACCGTGTGGGCAGTTCACGGGGCCGAAGATCACGGTCGCCTCGCCTGCCGATCACACGAGCTACTCGGGTCCGCTGCCGATCGACGTGTCGGCTACGAGCTCCGTGGGCGTGTTCCGGATCAGGCTCGAGTGGGACGGGAAACTGATCCGCAACTACGACGGCCCGGCCTTCCCCACGACGCTGTCAGGAGCGATCGAATGGCAGGGCGCCAAGCACATCCCCTACGGCTGGCACACGCTGACATTCCTCGCCTACGACAAGGAGCGCAACGTCTCCCAGACGAGCGTCCTCGTCTACCACGCGCGTCCCGGCTCCAAGGGCAACGCCGCAAACGGCGGGCGCGGCCACAAGAGCGCCTCCAAACGCGGTGGGCACCGTCGGCGCAAGCACCACTCGTAGCCTGATCGCCGAGCTCGAAGCGCCCTACAGCCGCCAGTCCCAGCGGCGCAGCTCGCGCGCCGCGCGCTCGGCCGCCACCGCCGCCGCCGCGTCGGGGCCCAGCTCGAGTTGCGCGATCCACGGCCGGCGCCCGGCGATGGCGCCGTCCGCGGCGCCGATGCCCACCCCCAGGCACTTCAGCTCGGCCTCGTGGCGAGCCCACGCGCGCAGGAACTCCCGCCGGCGGGTCGCCGGATCGAGAGCGTGCAGGCGCCGCGCCTCGGACGCGCCGAGCGCGCGCGCGGCGATCGCCACCTCGTCGATCGGACGGCGCGCGACCTCCACGTCGACGCCAACCGCCCCAAGCTCGCTGAACGCGTACAGCGCCAGCCGCCCCGAGTGCGACATGTTGAAGCTCAGCCCGGGAGGGCTGGGAGAGTCCGCGGACGAGCGCCGCCGCGCCGCCGGCGATTCATCGGCGTCCCGCACGAGCGCCGGCTTGCCGTGCTCGCCGGCGGCGAAGCGCAGCGAGCGCGGCTCCCGCTGGAGGTAGCGGCCGAGCAGCGCTCGCAGCAGCCCGCGCGAGCGCCTCCACAGCTCCCCGTCGCGCTCGTCCACCATGCGCTGCGCCCGCGCGCGCTCCTCGTCGCACAGCAGCTCTCCCAGATCCTCCGCCACTGTCGTCAGGTCCGCTCGCCACACGTGGACGGCGCCGTCGGCAAGCAGCGGGCTATCGGGTCCTGGCGCCCAGGCGTGCTCGGTGCTGGCAGGCATCTCCTGCCCAATCTACCCAGCGCTCGGCGCGCGCCCGGTCCACGGCGCTACCCTCTTGCGCCTGTGCGCGCGCTGTCGGTCCACCTCCCCGGCCTCGTGGTCATCGAACCGACCGTCCACGCGGACGAGCGGGGCTTCTTCTGCGAGACGTACAGGCATCAGTGGCACGCCGAAGTCGGCAGTCCGGAAGACGAGCTGTTCATCCAGGACAACCACTCGCGCTCCACGCGCGGGGTGCTGCGCGGTCTGCACT
>JBKQHH010000157.1:0-6066 GCA_052148875.1 Solirubrobacteraceae bacterium | reverse complement strand
ACCTGGTCACCCTCGGCAAGCCCGCAAGCGCCGAGCGCGACGCCGCCGAAGGGCTGTACGGGACGCTCGTCGACGGCGGGGTGCAGGTGCTCTACGACGACCGCGACGCCGGCCCGGGCGAGAAGTTCGCCGACGCCGAGCTGCTCGGCTGCCCGCTGCGGCTGACCGTCGGGCGGCGAACGCTTGAGTCCGGCGAGATCGAGGCGCAGGTGCGCCGCGGGCGCGAGGCGGCGCCCGGCCTGCCGCTCGACGGCGAGCCGCAGGCGCTCGTGCGCGCGGTGGACGAGCTGTGGCGCGGCCTGCCCTGAGCGCGCGCCGCCTGCTCGGACTCGACCGCTCCGGGCCGCCCCCGCCGCAGACGCAGGCCGGCCAGCCGCTGCGACCGTGGACGCTGCCCAACGCGATCGGCTTCGCGCGCCTGGCGCTGATCCCCGCATTCCTGATCGTCGCGCTGTCCAGCGGCGACGGCGTCGGCGCGCCGGAGGCGACCTTGTTCGCGGTGATCGGCTGGGGCGACTACGCCGACGGCATCGCCGCGCGCCTCACCGGCCAGTACAGCCGCCTGGGCGCGCTCATGGACCCCGTCACCGACCGCCTGCTGGTGATCTCGGGCGTGGTGGTGACGTGGCGCTTCGAGCTCCTGCCGCGGTGGGCGCTCGCGGTGCTGGCGGCGCGCGAGCTGTCGATGCTGGCGGTCGGGCGCTACGGCCTCGCCCACGGCGTCGAGCTGCGCATCAACTGGCCGGGGCGGCTCGCGGTCGCGCCGGTGATGGGGTCGTTCTTCTTCGCGATGGCCGGCCTGCGCGGCGTCGGCGAGGCGCTGCTGTACGTGGGCCTCGCGCTCGCGCTCGCCGCGAGCGCGCTGTACGCGCGCACGGGCATCCGCCAGCTGCGCGTCCAGCCCGGCCCGTAGAGCCCGATCCAGAGTCTCAAGCTCAGCCTGACCTTTTGGGCTATACTCCCGCCCGTGGCCGGTGTCGCCGGCGTATCCGCAACCAGCGCAGGACGGCGTTAGTCCGCGAGAGGAGAGCCCGATGGATGAGACGTTCCCCGACCTTGGCTCGCTGACGGACGTCGAACTGAAAGACGTCATCCGCCAGCTGACCGAGGAGGAGACGGAGATCTCCTACAAGCGGCGCATCCTGCACGGCAAGATCGACATCCTGCGCGCCGAGCTGGTCAACCGCCTGCGCCACAAGCACGAGGACGGCGAGATCACGATCACCGGCGAGGACGTCCAGAAGCTGACGGACATCCTGGCCGGACGATCTGAGACTTCCGGCCAGCAGTAGGCGGCCGTGGCCCTGCACTGCACCGAGTGCGGCTTCCTCAACGACGAGGGCGCCAACTACTGCCAGCGCTGCGGCGCGCTGCTGGCGCGCGGCGAGAGCGCCGGTGCGGGCGCCGGTGCGGGCGAGGATCCCACCACCGCGACATATCGCATCGACGAGACCGGCGAGCTCGTGCCCGTCGAGATCGGCGAGGTGACCGCGCGCGGCCCGGTGCTGGTGATCCGCGCGGGCGGCGGGCGCGTGGGGGAGAGCTTCCCGATCGCCGGCGAGCGGATGAGCATCGGCCGGCGCCCCGAGTGCGAGGTGTTCCTCGACGACGTCACCGTCTCGCGCGACCACGCGCTGCTGATCCACCGCGGCGAGTACTGGTACCTGGACGACTGCGGATCGCTGAACGGCACGTACGTGAACCGCTCGCGGATCGAGTCCCATCGCCTGGACGACGGCGATGAGGTGCAGATCGGCAAGTACAAGCTGACCTTCCACGCACGCTGATGGCGGCGCACGCGACACCCACCGAGGCGGAGCGGCTCGAGCTCCCCCATCCGGGGGCAGGCGAGCTCGCCGACCAGGATCCCGGCACGCCCGCGGAGATCGCCAAGCGCCAGAAGTCGCTGACGATCGGCGCGGTGTGCAAGGCGCTCGCGCAGGAGTTCCCGGACATCTCGATCTCGAAGATCCGCTATCTGGAGGATCAGAAGCTGCTCACGCCAAGGCGCACGCCCGGCGGGTACCGGCTGTACACGCAGGGCGACGTGGCGCGCCTGCGCACGATCCTGCGCATGCAGCGCGACGAGTTCCTGCCGCTGCGCGTGATCCGCCAGGAGCTCGCCGCGGGCCGCGGGGGGGCGGGGGGGGCGGAGGCCGACATGCCGCCGGTACCCGGTCGCGTCGGGCGCGAGGGCGGGCGCACGTGGCGCCCGAGCGTGAGCGTGCGCCAGGCGACGGGCGCGCTGTACTCGATGGACGACGTGCTCGAGGAGACGAAGGCCGAGGCCAAGCTCGTGCGCGAGCTCGAAGAGTACGGCGTCGTCAAGGGCGAGATGCGCGGCGGCGTGCGCTACTTCGACGAGACCGAGCGCGAGATCATCGCGGCGGTCGCCGAGCTCGCCCGCTACGGCGTCGGCGGGCGCAACCTGCGCGTCTTCCGCTCCTCCGCCGACCGCGAGGCCAACCTGCTCCAGCAGATCCTCGCTCCGGCCCTGCGCTCGCGCAACCCCGAGCGCCGCAAGGAGGCGGTCGACGCGCTCGAGAACCTCGCCGCGGTCGCCACCCACCTCAAGCACCTGCTGTTGATCCGCGACCTGCGCAAGATCGTCCGCTGACGCCCGATGACCTGCGCATCTCTGCGTCCTCGGTCGCTCGCGTGCACAGCACGCCACGCTCCCTGCGTCCTTGATCTGCTTGATCCTCGGGCGTCAGAGCGCTGTCTCCGATGACCTGCGCATCTCTGCGCGCGCTGATCCGTGAGATACCCGACTTCCCGCAGGCGGGGATCGGCTTCAAGGACATCACGCCGCTGATGGCCGACGCCGGCGCGCTCGCGGGCGCGGTGGCGGGACTCGCCGAGTATGCGCGTCCGCTCGCGGTCGACTGCGTCGTGGCCGCCGAGGCGCGCGGCTTCCTGCTGGGGCCCGCCCTCGCCCTGGAGCTCGGCGCGGGCTTCGCGCTCGCGCGCAAGCCCGGCAAGCTCCCGTACGAGACGATCAGCGCCGAGTACCTGCTCGAGTACGGCGCCAGCAAGCTGGAGCTGCACACCGACGCCGTCGCGCGCGGGCGGCGGGTGCTCGTGCACGACGACCTGCTGGCGACCGGCGGGACGGCGGCGACGCTGTGCGAGCTGGTCGAGCAGCTCGGCGGCGAGGTCGTCGGCTGCGGCTTCCTGATCGAGCTCGCGTTCCTGAACGGGCGCGAGCGGCTGTCGGGGCGCGACGTGCACGCGCTGCTCACCTACGAGTCCTAGGCTTCGCGGTCGTGCCCACCGCGCGTCGCAGCCGCACGATCGCCGCACCCGCGCAGGAGCTGTGGGATCTGGTGCGCGATCCACATCACCTGCCGCGCTGGTGGCCGCGCGTGACGCGCGTGGAGGACGTCACCCTTACGGGTACAGGCGAGGCGGACGCGTTCACGGAGGTCATGAAGACGCGCAAGGGCAAACTCGTGCGCGCCGACTTCAACGTGATCGTCGGCGACGAGGCCGAGCGCACGCTCACGTGGGTGCAGCGGGTGCAGGGCACGCCGTTCGCGACCGTGCTGAAGTCCGCCGAGACGGAATTTCGGCTGACGCCCGCCGCCGGGGGTGCGCCGGCGACCGAGGTGGCGATCGAGCTGCGCCAGGAGATGGCCGGCGGCTCTGGGCGCCACAGCCCGTTCCTGAGCCTCGCCCCGCGCTTCGGCGGCCCGCTGGTGCGTCGCGCGGCGGTGGCGACGCTCGAGCAGGCGCTCGACGGCCTCGAGCGGATCAGTGGCTGACCCGTCCCCTCCGGCGGCGATGCGCTGGTGGGGCTGGGGGGACCCGGCCCACCCGCCGGTGCTGCCGGCGCACGCGCTCGACTGGCTGCGCGAGACGGTCGGGCTCGCCGCGCGTCCGCGCCCCCCGGTCGCGCTCGGGCGGGTGCGCCTGGAGGCGGCGACGGTGGGGCGGCAGGCGCTGGGCGCGCTGCGCGAGATCGTGGGCGCCGAGCACGTCCGCGACGGCCACGCGGAGCGGGTGCTGCACGCCGCCGGCAAGGGCTATCCCGATCTCGTGCGCCTGCGCGCGGGCGAGCCGGAGGGAGCGCCCGACGCGGTGCTCTACCCCGCCTCGCACGAGCAGCTGCGCGCGCTCCTGGAGCTGTGCGCGCGCCATTCGCTGGCGGTCGTGCCGTTCGGCGGCGGCACGAGCGTGGTCGGCGGCGTGGCGCCGCTGCGGGGCGAGCACGGTGGCGTGCTGGCGCTCGACATGAGCCGCATGGCCGGCGTGCTGGAGCTCGACGAGGAGTCGGCGACGGTGACCGTGCAGGCCGGCATCCGGGGGCCGGCGCTCGAGCGTCAGCTGGCCGCGCGGGGGCTCACGCTCGGCCACTTCCCGCAGTCGTTCGAGTACGTCTCGCTGGGCGGCTGCGCGGCCACGCGCTCGGCCGGGCAGGCGTCCACCGGCTACGGCGCGATCGAGAAGATGGTGCTGGGCCTGCGCTTCGCCGCGCCCACGGCGGAGATCGCGCTGCCGGCGGTGCCCGCCAGCGCCGCCGGACCGGGGTTGCGCCAGCTGCTGGTCGGCTCGGAGGGGGCGCTCGGGGTGATCAGCGAGCTCGCGCTGCGGGTGCGCCCGGCGCCGCGCGAGCGCATCTACGAGGGCGTGTTCTTCGAGGGCTTCGCCGCCGGCTGCCAGGCGCTGCGGGCGCTCGCGCGCGAGCACGCGCTGCCGGACGTGGCGCGCCTGTCCGACGAGCAGGAGACGCGCATGTCGCTCGCGCTGGCGGGCGCCGGCGGCGTCAAGGGCCGCATGGGACGGGCGTACCTGCAGCTGCGCGGCTACCGCGAGGGCTGTCTGGCGATCCTCGGCTTCGAGGGCGCCGGCGAGGAGCTCGCGTGCAGGCGCCGGCGGGCGCTCGCGCTGGTGCGCGGCTTCGGGGGGCTCGCGGTCGGGCGCTCGCCGGGAGAGGCCTGGCGGGCGGGCCGCTTCACGGCGCCGTACATGCGCGACGAGCTGCTCACGCACGGGGTGATGGTCGAGACGCTCGAGACGGCCGTGCAGTGGTCGGGCCTGCCGCGCCTGCACCGCGCCGTCGGCGAGGCGATCGCCGGCGCGCTGCGCGCGGGCGGGACGCCCGGCCTGGTGATGTGCCACGTCTCGCACGTGTACGAGACCGGCGCGTCGCTGTACTTCACGCTGATCGCGCGTCAGCGCGAGGGCGATGAGATCGGGCAGTGGCGCGCGGTCAAGCAGGCCGCCGGCGAGGCGATCCTGGCCGGCGGCGGCACGATCACCCACCACCACGGCGTCGGGCGCGACCACGCGCACTGGATGCCCCGGGAGGTCGGCGACGGGGGCGTGGCGGCGCTGCGGGCGCTGAAGCGCGAGCTGGACCCGGCGGGGATCATGAACCCCGGCAAGCTGCTGCAGCTCAGTGCAGGCTGAACGGGCCGCGCAGGACGACGTGGCCCGGATGCGTCGGCGTCGGCTTGGTCTCCTTTGTCAGCAGCACTTCGTGGAATTTACCGGCGTTGCTGGGGAGTGGCGAGATGCCTTCCAGGCGATGGTTCGAGCCGACCGCAGAGCTCTTGGTGAGCGGCAGGAAGCTGGTGCGCGAGTTGTACAGCCAGACCGCGTAGTAGAACCCCTTGGCCGGGGGGAGGTTCTCGGCCTCGATGAAGAACGCGTGCTTACCGTTTTCGGAGATCGCATAAGCGACTCCCACACTCGCGCTCTTGGGGTTGGGCGAGCGCAGCGTGATCTGGTCATCGATCGTCGGCCCGGTCTTGGTGGCGCTGGTGGTGGTGCCCGCGGTGCTGCTCGCGCCGGTGCTCGATTTCTTGCTCGAGCCGCCGCCGGTGAGCAGGACGATGGCGACGATCACGGCTGCGGCGATCACCGCCAGCAGCACCGCGCCGCCCAGTCGCGAGCTGGACGACGAGCGCGTGGGCGCCTGTGGAGCTCCCGCCCCGCCCGCCGCCGAGGATGGCGAAGAGGACAGATCGCCCACGCGCTGGGGCGCGCGCGCGCCGGCGGCTGCGCCTTCGCCTGAGCCGGCTGGGATCTCCGGCAGGCCGGCGCCCGCCAGCGGCGCGAGCT
>JBKQHH010000156.1:0-3086 GCA_052148875.1 Solirubrobacteraceae bacterium | reverse complement strand
CTCGACGCGGCGCTGGACGATGTGCTTTTCGATCTTGAAGTCCGGCACGCCGAAGCGCACGAGACCACCGGCCGCCTCGTCGCGCTCGAACAGCGTCACGCGGTGCCCGGCCCTGCGCAGTTGCTGCGCGGCGGCCATGCCCGCTGGGCCGGAGCCGACGACCGCGACCGCCTGCCCGGTTTCGCGCCGCGGATGCGGTGGCTGCGGGACGACCCAGCCCTCCTCCCACGCACGGTTGATGATCGAGTTCTCGATCTGTTTGATCGTCACCGCGTCGCCCTCGCGGATCTCCAGGACGCACGCCGCCTCGCACGGCGCCGGGCACAGGCGCCCGGTGAACTCGGGGAAGTTGTTGGTGGCGTGCAGCTGTGCGATCGCGTCGGCGAAGCGATCGCGGTAGACGAGGTCGTTCCAGTCCGGGATCAGGTTGCCCAGCGGACAGCCGTTGTGGCAGAACGGCACGCCGCAGTCCATGCAGCGGGCGCCCTGCTCGCGCAGCTCGTCGACCGGTCGCGGCAGCAGGAACTCGTGGAAGTCGCGCGTGCGCTGCAGCGGGTCCCGCTGGGGGACGCCGCGTCGCTCGATCTGCAGGAAGGCCCCGAGCTTGCCCATCAGGCGCCCTTCTCGCCCACCGCGTCCAGCGATCGCAGCGCCGACGGGCGGCCGTTGCCCGCCGCGCGCGCCGCGAGCGCCTCCTCCTCGAGCTCGCGCAGCACGCGCTTGTAGTCGTGCGGCATCACCTTCACGAACGCGCCCCGCTCGAGCAGTCCGCTCCACTGCTCCAGCACGCGCGCCGCCACCGGCGAGTCGGTCCGCCGCAGGTGCTCTTCGACCATCGTGCGCAGCTCGATCGCGTCGGCCTCCGACAGCGCGTCGAAGCCGACCATGCCCATGTTGCAGCGCTTGTGGAACGCTCCGTCCTCGTCCAGCACGTACGCCACGCCGCCGCTCATGCCCGCCGCGAAGTTGCGTCCCGTCGGCCCGAGCACCACCACGCGTCCGCCCGTCATGTACTCGCAGCCGTGGTCGCCGACGCCCTCGACGACCGTCCATGCCCCCGAGTTGCGCACGGCGAAGCGCTCGCCGGCGAGACCGCGGAAGAACGCCCTGCCGGCGGTGGCGCCGTACAGCACGGTGTTGCCGACGACCACGTTCTCCTCCGCCTTGAAGTGCTCGCCCATGCCCTCGCGCGGTCGAATCGCGAAGACTCCGCCGGAAAGCCCCTTGCCGGCGTAGTCCTGCGCGTCGCCGTGCAGCGTGAACGTGACCCCCGGCGCGAGCCAGCCGGCGAAGCTCTGTCCCGCCGAGCCCTCGAAGTCGACGACGATCGAGTCCTCGGGCAGCCCCTCGGCGCCATGGCGCTGGGCGATGTGACTGGAGAGGATGCCGCCGACGCAGCGGTTGCGGTTGCGGATCGGCAGCTCGAGCTTGACACGGCCACCGGTCACCGACGGCCCCGTGCGCTCCCTGAGCGCCGCCTGCGAGCGCTCGACGAGCTCCCAGTCGAGCGCGTCCTCGAGCACCTCCGGCGGCGGTTCCACGCGCCTGCGCGGGGCGCCGTCGGACAGCTCGATGTGGGTGAGGATGTGCGTGAGGTCGACGCCGCGCGCCTTCCAGTGCTCGATCGCGTCGCGCGCGCCCAGCAGGTCGACCCGGCCGATCGCCTCGTCCAGCGAGCGCAGGCCCAGCGAGGCGAGGATCTCGCGCACCTCCTCGGCGACGAAGAAGAAGAAGTTGACGACGTGCTCGGGGGTGCCCTTGAAGCGCTTGCGCAGCTCCGGGTCCTGGGTGGCGATCCCCACGGGGCACGTGTTCAGGTGGCAGGCGCGCATCATGATGCAGCCGGTTGCGATCAGCGGCGCGGTCGAGAAGCCCATCTCATCCGCGCCCAGCATCGCCGCGATCACCACGTCGCGCCCGGTCTTCAGCTGGCCGTCGGTCTGCACGACGATCCGCGAGCGCAGGTTGTTGAGCAGCAGCGTCTGCTGCGTCTCGGCGAGGCCGATCTCCCACGGCACGCCCGCCGCCTGGATCGAGGACAGCGGCGAGGCGCCGGTGCCGCCGTCGTGGCCGGCGATCAGCACGCGGTCGGCGTTCGCCTTGGACACGCCCGCGGCCACCGTCCCGACGCCGACCTCGGAGACGAGCTTGACCGACACCTGCGCGCTCGGGTTGGAGCAGCGCAGGTCGTAGATCAGCTGCTTGAGATCCTCGATCGAGTAGATGTCGTGGTGCGGCGGCGGCGAGATCAGGCCGACGCCGGGCATCGTGTGGCGGATCGAGCCGATGTAGGCGTCGACCTTGTGTCCCGGCAGCTGCCCGCCCTCGCCTGGCTTGGCGCCCTGGGCCATCTTGATCTGCAGCTCGTCGGCGTTGACCAGGTAGTGGATCGTCACGCCGAAGCGACCGGAGGCCACCTGCTTGATCGCCGAGCGGCGCCTGTCCCCGTTGGCGTCTGGAGTGAAGCGCGAGGGGTCCTCCCCGCCCTCGCCCGTGTTCGAGCGCCCGCCGAGGCGGTTCATGGCGATCGCGAGCGTCTCGTGCGCCTCGCGGGAGATCGAGCCGAGGCTCATCGCCCCGGTGCAGAAGCGCTTGACGATCTCGCTCGCCGGCTCGACCTCCTCGAGCGCGATCGCCTGCGCCTTCGAGGGGCCGGAGGCGCCGCCGATCTGCAGCAGGCCGCGCAGCGTCGCCTTGCGGGCCGCGTCGTCGTTGACCTGGCGCGCGTATTCGCGGTACTTCGCGAACGCAGGGCTCGCGCGCACCTCCTCGTGCGCCGCGCGGTCGCCCTTCAGCGCCGCGCCGACGTTGCCGTTGGCCGAGCGCACCGCGTGCTGGACGAGCGCGATCGTCTCCGGGTTCCACATGTGGTGCTCGCCGTCGCGCCGCCACGCGTACACGCCGCCCACCGGCAGCAGCCGGTCCGGCGGGGCCGGGTAGGCGCGCGCGTGGCGCTCGAGCGCCTCCGTCGCCAGCACGTCCACGCCGACGCCGCCGATGCGCGAGGCCGTGTACGTGAAGTGCTTGTCGATCAGCTCCTTCTCCAGGCCCACCGCCTCGAAGATCTGCGCGCCCCGGTAGGACTG
>JBKQHH010000155.1:0-28072 GCA_052148875.1 Solirubrobacteraceae bacterium | reverse complement strand
CAGCGCCGCGCGCTTGGTCGTGCCGGCGAACGCGTGCGCGATGCGCTCGATCCCGGTGGCCTCGACCGTGCTCACCGGGCATCCCGGGCTGGCAGAGGTCGTCTCACGCGGCATCCTCGGCGGGGGCGGCGGGGGTGGCGGGGGTGGAGCCCAACACCTCGGCTAGGTCCTTGTCGCCGCGACCGGACAGGCACACGAGATCCAGCTCGCCGTCCTCCTGCGCGAGCACCCACGCCAGCGCGTGCGCGGTCTCGAGCGCCGGGATGATGCCCTCCAGGCGCGCCACCTGCTTGAAGGCCTCGAGCGCCTGCGCGTCGGGCACGGCGACGTAGCGCGCGCGACCGGTGTCCCTGAGGTGCGCGTGCTGGGGACCGGCGCCCGGGTAGTCCAGGCCGGCCGAGACCGAGTGCGCCTGCACGATCTGGCCCTCCTCGTCCTGCATCACCGCCGAGCGCGAGCCATGCAGGATGCCGGGGCGTCCGCCGACGGTCAGCGGCGCCCCGTGCCGGCTGGTCTCGATGCCCTCGCCGCCGGCCTCGACGCCGACGAGCTCGACCTGCGCGTCCGGGATGTACGCGGCGAAGATCCCCATCGCGTTCGAGCCACCGCCCACGCACGCCACCACGCGCGCCGGCAGCCGGCCCTCGCGCTCGAGCAGCTGCATACGCGCCTCGTCGCCGATCACCCGCTGCAGGTCGCGCACCATCGCCGGATATGGCGCCGGGCCGACCGCCGAGCCGATCACGTAATGGGTGCTCTGCACGTTGGTCACCCAGTCGCGGATCGCCGCCGAGGTCGCCTCCTTGAGCGTCCTCGCCCCCGCGTCCACCGGCTCCACGCGCGCCCCCAGCAGCTGCATCCGCTGCACGTTCGGCTGCTGCCTGCGCGTGTCCTCGACGCCCATGTACACCACGCATTCGATGTCCAGCAGGGCGCACACGGTCGCCGTCGCCACACCGTGCTGGCCCGCGCCGGTCTCGGCGATGATCCGCCGCTTGCCCATGCGCTTGGCCAGCAGCACCTGGCCGAGCGCGTTGTTGAGCTTGTGCGAGCCGGTGTGGTTGAGGTCCTCGCGCTTCAGGTACACCGGGCGCCCGACCCGCTCTGAGAGCCTGTGCGCGCGGTACAGCGGCGTCGGGCGCCCGGCGAAGTCGCGCAGCAGCCCGTTCAGCTGCGCGAGGTACTCCGGGTCCGCCCGCGCCGCCTTCCACGCCTGCTCCAGCTCCGCCAGCGCAGGCATCAGCGTCTCGGGCACGAACTGCCCGCCGTAGGGCCCGAAGCGATGCTCCAGGGGGCGCTCGTCCGCGCCCGCGTGTGCTCCAGAGGGTGCGCTCACGCTGTCTGACCGATCGTCGCCGGCTCGGCGCGTGCGCCCGCGACGGCCTGGAAGAACGCCCGCAGCTGCTCCGGATCCTTGTGCCCCGGCGCCGCCTCGGTGCCGCTCGCGCTGTCCACCGCGTACGGGTGCACGGCGGCGATCGCATCGGCGACGTTCTCCGCGCTCAGCCCGCCGCTGAGGATCAGCGGCACCTTCGATCGCCGCGCGCCCACCAGCGCCCAGTCGAACGTCTCCCCCGTGCCGCCGCGCATGCCCCGCCGAGCGACCGCCTTCGCGCGGGCATCGAGCAGATGAAAGTCGACGTGGAAGCGCTCGAGGTCCTGCACGTCGCCCGATCCGGACACCTGAGCCGCCTTGATCACGCGCGCGCCCGTCCTGCGCGCCACCTCCGCGCAGAAAGACGGCCCCTCGTCACCATGCAGCTGGATCAGGCTCAGATCGAGATGCTCGCTGTCGCGCACGATCTCCTGCAGCGGCGCGTTCACGAACACCCCGCAGAGCTCCACGCGGCGGCGCAGCGCCGCGGCGATCACCTGCGCCTCGGCCGGAGAGCAGCGGCGTGGAGAGCCCGCGTAGAAGATCATCCCGAGCGCCCACGCTCCCAGCTCAACCGCCAGCTCGGCGTCGGCGAGGTTGGTGATCCCGCAGATCTTCACTCTGGGCGCGTCCGGCATGGCCCCAACGGTAGCGGGAGCGCGATCCGGGGTCCGGTCGCGCTCGGGGTCGGAGTCTGGCCGACTCAGCCTTCGGGCGTACGCGGGTTGGGCACCGAGTTCGGCCGTTCGCCTAGCGTGGCGCTCACCGTTTTGCGTTCGTACTTGCCATTGCCCGCAGCGCGCCAGAGTTCGATCGAGACCGTGTCGCCCGGCTTCTTTTCCTCGATGTCATTCGCCAGGTCTTCGGAGCTGGCCACTGCCTTTCCGTCGACCTTGACGATGATGTCGCCGCCGACCGCCACCTGCCCGTCTTCGGTGGTCGTGTTGACCGATCCGCCGCGGATGCCAGCCTTCGCCGCGGCCGTGCCCGGCTCGACGCTCTGCACCAGCGCTCCGGCTTTCACCGGCAGGTTGAGCGCCGACAGCGAGCCGTCGACCGTGAGCGACGTCAGACCGAGGTAGGCGCCGCGCACCGTCCCGCCCTTCTCGAGCTGGGCGATCTCCGACTTCGCGGTGTTGATCGGGATCGAGAAGCCGATCCCGACGCTGCCGTCGCCGCTGCCGCCCGTCTCGATCTGCGAGTTGATGCCGATCACTTCGCCCTCGACGTTGAGCAGGGGCCCACCGGAGTTGCCGGGGTTGATCGGCGCGTCGGTCTGCAGCACGTGGTCGATCGCGAAGCCGTTGGGGGCCGTGATTTCGCGCTGCAGCGCCGAGATCACGCCGGTCGTGAGCGTGCGTTCGAGGTCGAACGGGTTGCCGATCGCATAAACGGGATCGCCCACCTGGACGGCGCTCGAATCGCCGAGCCGCAGCGGGTGCAGCGTCAGGCCGTCGGTCGAGATGCGCAGGATGGCGAGGTCGTTGGAGGGGTCCTTGCCGACGACCTTGGCTTCGACCGACTGCCCTTTTTCGAAGCTGACCGTGACCTTGATGGCGTTCTCGATCACGTGGTAGTTGGTCAGGATCGTGCCGTTGGCGTCGATCACGATGCCCGAGCCGGTCGCCGTGCCCTGGCGCTGTGTTTCTTCGCCGAACAGGTTGAACGGCGAGGATTCGGACTTCTGCACGACGGTCGAGGTCACGAACGCCACTCCCGGCGCGTCGCGTACGTAGGCTTCGTGCGGCGTCATCCCGCCGCTGCGCTCCGACGCGTTCGACGGAGCCGGCGCCGCGGCTTCGACGGTCGTGATGAGCGTCTTCGTCTTTTCGCCGAGCCCTCCGGCCGCGGCGATCACCGCCACGACGACGCCGCCCCCGACCAGGGCGGACACGAACGGGATGACGAACATTCGCTTCATCGCAAGAGAGCATGAACGGCCGCGATCAATGCCATCTAAAGCCGGCCGCTCGCGTGCCTAAATCATGTCAAGGCGCGGCGACGTCCATGTCGGGGCGCTGTGATCTCAGTGCTCGCAGGGCCGCCGCGGGGTCCGCCGAGCGCATCAGCGACTCCCCCACGAGCACCGCCTGCACGCCGCGCTCGCGCAACCGCCACACCTGCTCCGCGGCGGCTATTCCCGACTCCGAGACGACCGTCACCCCGGCCGGGACATGGTCCATCAACGCCTCCGTGCGCTCCACCTCGACGCTGAAGTCCCGCAGGTCGCGGTTGTTGATCCCCACGATCTCGGCCCCGACCTCGAGCGCGGCCCGCAGCTCCTCCCGGTCATGGACCTCGACGAGCGCGTCCAGCCCGATCGCCCGCGCCGCGGCATGCAGCGACGCGAGCTCCGCCGCCGTCAGCGCCGCCACGATCAGGAGCACCGCGTCGGCGCCCGCCACAACCGCCTCATGCAGCTGGTAGGCGTCCACGATGAAGTCCTTGCGCAGCAGCGGCAGATCGCAGGCCGCCCGTGCCGTCCGCAGATCCTCGAGCGCGCCTCCGAAGTTCGGGCCCTCGGTGAGAATCGAGACGGCGACCGCCCCGCCGCGCTCGTACGCGCCTACGATCTCAGCCAGGTCCGGGCTCTCGCGCAGCGTCCCCGCCGAGGGCGAGCGGCGCTTGAACTCGGCGATCACGCCGACGCCCTCGCCGTTCAGGGCGTCGCGGAAGCTGCGCACGCCGTGCGCCCGCCGCGAGTCTGCGAGCGACGCCGCGTCCAGCGGGCGATCGCGCTTGCGACGCTCCACCTCCTCGCGCGTCTGCGCCAGGATGCGCTCGAGCACGGTCGTCGCGCGCTCGCTCATGGGGCGGGGCGCTCCGGTGCGTGTCTCCTACTGGCCTGCACGTAGCGTTCGAGCGCGCTCGCCGCGCCTCCCTCGGCGAGCGCCGCGCGAGCCGCCTCCACGCCCTCGGCGATCGAGTCGGCGCGGCCGGCCGCGTAGATCGCCGCGCCGGCGTTGATCAGCGCGAGCGCCTCGCCCGGCGGCCTGTTGGCCTCGCCCGCGCCCGCCTGCAGGATCGCCCGGGTGACCTGTGCGTTCTCGGCGGGCGTGCCGCCGGCCGGGCCTCGCGCCGACTCCGAGCCGGAGGCCGGCGATATGCCAGCCTGCTGCGGGGTCAGCACGTAGTGCGTGATCTCCTCGCCGTTGACCTCGGCGACTTTCGTGGGCGCGTCCGCGGAGACCTCGTCGAGACCGTCCTCGCCGGCGACGACCAGGGCGCGATCGACGCCCAGCTTCGCCAGCGCGCCCGCCATCGTCTCCAGGAAGGCCGCGTCGGAGACGCCGATCAGCTGGCGGGGCGCCCCGGCGGGGTTCGTCAGCGGCCCGAGCAGGTTGAAGATCGTGCGCACGGCCAGGTCGCGGCGGACCGGAACGACGAAGCGCGTGGCCTGGTGGTGGGCGGGCGCGAACATGAACCCGAAGCCGGCCTCGTCGATGCACGCCGCCACCGCCGCCGGGCAGAGGTCGATGCGGGCGCCCAGCGCCTCCAGCAGATCGGCCGACCCCGAGCGGCTGGTGGCCGAGCGGTTGCCGTGCTTGGCCACCGCGCAGCCCGCTCCCGCCGCGATCAGCGCGGCGGTGGTGGAGACGTTGAAGCTGCTGCGCCCGCCGCCCGTGCCGGCGGTGTCGAGCAGATCCTCGCGCCCGCTCGGCACGTGCGCCGCGAGCGCGCGCATCGTGCGCGCCAGGCCGGCGAGCTCATCGACCGTCTCTCCCTTCGTCCTCAGGGCGATCAGGAAGCCGGCGATCTGCGTCTCTGAGACCTCCCCGTGCATGATCTCCGCGAGCACCTCAGCGGTCTCGTCGGCGCTCAGGTTCCGCCGCGACGCGAGCGCGTCGATCGCGCGGGTCAGGATCGCGTTGGGCATCAGCTCTCCAGGAAGTTGCGCAGCAGCTCTCGGCCCTGCTCGGTGAGCACGGACTCGGGGTGGAACTGGACGCCCTCGGCGGGCAGCTCGCGGTGGCGCACGCCCATCACCACGCCGTCGCCGTGCGCGGACTCCTCCAGGCAGTCGGGCAGATCGGCGTCGACAACCAGCGAGTGGTAGCGCCCGACGGTGAGCGGCGAGGAGAGGCCGCTGAAGATCGTGCGCCCGTCGTGCTCGATCCGCGTCGCCTTGCCATGCACCGGCGCGTGCAGCCTCCAGCGCCCGCCGAACGCCTGCGCGAGCGCCTGGTGGCCGAGGCACACTCCCAGCGTCGGGATCCCCGCTTCGGGCATCCGCCGGACGACCTCGAGCGTGATGCCGGCCTGCTCGGGCGTGCATGGCCCGGGCGAGACCACGCAGCGCTCATAGCCGTCCGCAAGCAGCTCGTCCACGGTCGCGCGGTCGTTGCGGACGGCGTGCACCTCCGCCCCCAGCTCGCCCAGGTACTGGACGAGGTTGTAGGTGAACGAGTCGTAGTTGTCTACGACGAGGACTCTCATGACCAGTCGGGTTGTTCACATGCGAGCTCGACGGCGCGCATCACCGCTCTGGACTTGGCGACCGACTCCTCGTACTCGTACTCGGGCTTGGCGTCGGCGACCGTGCCGCCGCCCGCCTGCACGTGGGCGACGCCGTCCTTGACGACGACCGTGCGAATGTGGATCGCCGTGTCGAGATCTCCCGCGTAGCTGAGGTAGCCGATCGCGCCACCGTAGCCGCCCCGCTTCACGGGCTCCAGCTCGTCGATGATCTGCATCGCCCTCACCTTCGGCGCACCCGAGAGCGTCCCCGCCGGCAACACCGAGCGCAGCGCGTCCATCGCACCGACGTCCGCTCGCAGCGTCCCCGACACCGAGGAGACGATGTGCATGACGTGGCTGTAGGACTCGATCTCCATCAGCTCGTCCACCTGAACGCTTCCGTACTCGCAGACGCGGCCGAGGTCGTTGCGACCGAGATCGACGAGCATCACGTGCTCGGCGCGCTCCTTCTCGTCGGCCAGTAGCTCCTGAGCGATCCGCCGGTCATCCTCCGGGCTGGCGCCGCGCGGGCGGGTGCCGGCGATCGGCTTGGTGCTGACGTGACGGCCGCTGACCGTCAGCAGCGGCTCGGGGCTGGCGCCGGCGACCTGGAAGTCCCCGAAGTCCAGGAAGTACATGTAGGGGCTGGGGTTGACCGCCCGCAGGCCGCGGTAGATCGAGAATGCCTCGACGGGCACCGGCGCCGACCAGCGCTGCGAGGGCACGACCTGGAAGGCGTCGCCGGCGTAGATGTACTCGACGATGCGCGCCACCATCGCTTCGAAGCGCTCGCGCGGCATGTTCGACTCGAACACGGGCAGCTCGCGCGCGGGCGGGTGGGGTCCGCTCGCCGGCTCGCCGCGCGGGACCGGCCCGGCGAGCACGCAGCGCACCTCGCCGATCGTGCGCGCGGCGTGCTCGTATGCGCTCTCGATGTCGGGCTCGGCCTGCAGGTCGGCGTTGGCGATGATCGTGACGGTGTGCTTGAGGTGGTCGAAGACGACCAGCGCGTCGGAGAGCATCAGCGCCATGTCCGGCAGCCCCAGCGGATCCGCGCCCGGGGGATCGCCCAGCGGCTCGACCGTGCGCACGAGGTCGTAGCCGAAGAAGCCGACCGCTCCGCCTATGAATGGAGGCACACCCGCTCCCGCTCCAGCGCCGTCCATCGGCGCCTGGTCGAAGCGGGCGACGCGCTCGGCGGCCAGCGCGTACGGGTCGCCCCCGTCGGCCAGCGACCAGCGCAGCACCTCACGGGGACGGAACCCGATGAACGACCAGCGCCCGACCCGCTGTCCCTGGTCGGCGGACTCCAGCAGGAACGCCGGCTCTCCCGGCGCCAGCGCGCGCAGCTTCAGGAACGCCGACACCGGCGTCTCGCAGTCCTCGATGAAGCTGTAGCTCAACGGAATCAGGTTGTGGGCGCGCGCGAGCACGCGCGCCTCCTGCAAGCTCGGGGAGACCGTCGCGGCGGTCGCCCCGGGGGCGCTAGGAGCGACGGCCATCGAGCACTCGCTCAGCGTCCGTGAGCGAGCGTCCCCGGCTGTGCACGAGCACCACCAGGTGGTAGAGGACGTCGGCCGCCTCTTCGTCCACGCGCTCATCCGACTCCTCGCGCGCGGCGCGCGCCACCTCCTCCGCCTCCTCCATCACCTTCTCGCCGATCCTGGCGGGGTCGTCGAGCAGCTCCACCGTGTAGGAGCCGCGCGGGCGCTCGCGCGCGCGCTCGACCACGGTGCGCTCGAGCGCCGGCAGCGTCTCGTACGGCGCTCCGGGCTCGAGCTCGCCCCGGTGAAAGCACGTGCGCTCGCCCGTGTGGCAGGCCGGGCCCGCCGGCTCCACGAGCGCGAGCAGCGCGTCCCCGTCGCAGTCCAGGCGCAGCGCGCGCACCGTTTGCACGTTGCCACTGGTGGCGCCCTTGTGCCACTGCTCGCCACGAGAGCGGCTCCACAGATGCAGCTCGCCGGTCTCGCGCGTGCGCTCCAGCGCCAGCTCGTTCATGTACGCCAGCGTGAGCACCTCGCCGGTGCCCCAGTCCTGCACCACGCACGGCACCAGGCCATCGCCGTCGTATTCGAGCAGCTCGTCGATCGGATCGGCGCCAGGTGTGCTCATCCGCACGATTGTAGGTCCCGTCGCGGGGTGTCCGGTTTCAGACACACTGCCACGACGATGCAATCGGTGCTCGACCGCAAGCTGCTCGTGGTCACCGGCAAGGGTGGCGTGGGCAAGACGACGATCGCCGCGGCGCTCGGCCTGCTGGCCGCGCGCGGCGGCCGGCGCGCGATCGTCGTCGAGGTGGGCGAGGAGAGCCGGCTACCCGGCCTGTTCGGGATCGCGCCGCCGCGCGCGGGCGTCGAGACGCGGCTGGCGGAGCGCCTGTCGAGCATCTCGATCGACCCCGACCGCGCGCTGGTGGAGTGGCTGCAGGTGCTCGGAGGCCGCGTCCCCGGCCGCGTGCTCGCCTCCAGCGGGACCTTCCAGTACTTCGCCGCCGCGGCGCCCGGGGCGAAGGAGCTCGTCACGATGGTCAAGATCTGGCAGCTGACCCGCGGAGCGGGCCAGCGCTCCCGCCCAGGCGGCTATGACCTCGTCGTGCTCGACGCCCCGGCGACCGGTCACGCGCTGGGCATGCTCGGCTCACCGCGGACCTTCGGCGCGATCGCCCGCGTGGGCCCGATCGCGGGACAGACGCGCCAGGTGCAGGAGCTGCTGGAGAGCCCCTCGCGCTCGTCCTACCTGGCGGTGGCGCTCGGTACGGAGATGGCGGTCACCGAGGCGCTCGAGCTGCAGGACGGCCTGCGCACGCGGCTCGGCCGCGGCCTGGCGGCGGTCGTCGTGAACGCGCTGCTGCCGCGACGCTTCACGGCGGCCGAGCTGCGCCGCATCGAGTCGCTGAGCGACGGTGCGCCGGGCGAGCGCCAGGCCGTCATCGACTCCGCCGTGCGCGCGGCCAGGGCCGTTCACGATCGGTCGCGCTTCCAGCACAACCAGCTCGCGCGTCTACGTCGCCGCAGCTTCGACGTCGTGGGCGTGCCTTATGTGTGGGGCGCGCGGCTGGACCTGGCGGCGTTGACGGGGATCGCCACGCGACTCGAGCGCAACCTGTGAGCGCTCGATCAGGGCGCGGCGAGCCGGTAGCGGCGCGTGGCCGGGTCCCGCTCGAGCAGGCCGACGGCCAGCAGCGTCGTCACGTAGCGGTGCGTGGTGCTCGTGTTCATGCCCAGAGTGCGCGCCAGCTCCGCGATCCCCAGATAACCCCCGTCCGCCGGAAAGCAGGAGAGCACCAGCAGACCGGACAGCAGCGAGCGCGACAGGCGCCTGTCCTCCATCTGCGCGGGGTAGGCCCACTCCTCGGAGTCGAGCGCCAGCGTCCAATTCGGGTCTTTCAGGGCAGAGAGCAGGACCGACATCGTCCCGCCCTGTCCGGCCGCACGAACGATCTGGTCCACCTGGGCCTTGGAGAGCTCGATGGTGATCGTCTCCAGGCCCGCCGACCCATTCGAACGGGCCGGACGCCGTCGAGGACGCCCGGCCCGCTGCCACTGGCGAGACGACGCGGCTCTGGATGAACTGGGACCGCCCGACTTCGGGCGCCCGGCGAGGCGTCCGTTCTCTGTCCCTGCGGGCAGGACCCCAGTCGTGTTCTCATCCTTCATCGCGTGCAGAGCATCATGCCGGCGAACCGGTCGCCCGCAAAGGCGGCGCTGAATATTCAGTTCTGACTACGCGAAGCGCTGAGCATATGCGGCACGCCACAGCCGCAGGATCGGCAGCAGCACCCGCGTCAGCGACCCGCCCGCCGCCGCGAGGCGATCGGTGCTCGCGCGCATCGCCGGCTCGCGCACGCGGCCGTTGGACAGGTACATGGCGACCATGCACGCGGCGATCACCGCATGCCGATGGCCGCCAGGCAGGCTGCGAGCCTCGTGCGCCGAACGCCGGATCAGCTCGGACAGGCGCCGGACGGCGATCTCGCGGCTGGGGTAGTAGGCGATGTAGCTGTGCTCGCCGTCAAACGTGTCCCCGACCTCGTCGACGTAGCTGTCGAGCAGGGTGCTCACGGCGCAGATCCAGGGAACGTACGCCTCGTTCACCCTCGCCCAGTCGTGACGGTTGCAGGCCGCGACGGCGAGCAGCGCGTGGACTCCCAGCGAGCTGCTCGCCGCGGCCGTCAGCTCCCACCAGCTCGCGTCGCGCTCGCCCGGAAACTGGCTTTCCGACCAGCTGCGCAGCGCGGCGCCACGGCGGGCCGAGTCGGTTTCGTGGTTGAGGCTCTGGACGCCCCCGCACCTGCTGGCCCCCTGCAGCAGCAGGCGGCGCACGTCCTCGTAGAACGGCAGCGACACGCAACCCTCGCGGCAGGCTTCCACCAACGCGCACAGGTAACCGCCGTCGTCTTTCCACGGATGGTGCAGGTAGTAGTCGGAGATCGGCGCCGACGGGTCGAGCGCCTCGACGAGCGCACGGTGAAGCTGGCGACCGTTGAGCTGGTGGGCGGCGCGCTCGTGCGCGTTGTCGAGGAACTCGAGGATGATCTCGTAGGCGACGAGCACGCGCAGCAGGCGGCGGTCGCGGCGCCCGGGCAGAATCGAGAACAGGCCGGCGCCGACGATGTGCGTGCGCTTGCGCTCGAGCGTCTGCAGCGCGTCTTCGCGAATCGGCCCATCGGGGATCAGGCGCGCGCGGCGGCGCCACCCGCGCATCTCGCGCGAGACCGCCCTCAAGCCCCAGCTCAGCTCATGCATGGTGGCAGCCGTCAGCGCCCGAAGCTGCCCGCGCGACAGCGGTAGGGGATCGGACATCCCACCAAAGATCGGAACTTGTCCACAGAGTAGTTAGTACAACGCCGTACTTTGGACGCCTTTGGACACTGGATGGACGCCTTCAGATAGACGGAACGCCCGTCGTCTTACTCGTGCAGGCTGATCGCGGGGCGCTCCCGCGCAGCCACATGGCCGGGCACGGCCACGATCGCCACCGCCACCGCCGTGACGGCGAGAAAGCTGAACAGCGCGATCGACACCTCGGCCGAGAAGACCACAGGGAAGCCGGTGACGGTGGCGAGCGCATGGCTCAGCAGAAGCTGACCGTAGATCCCGAAGACCGCGCCGATCGAGCAGCCGGTCCCCAGCAGCAACACGCTCTCCAGCAGCAACGAGCGCCACAGTTCAGCCCGCCTGAAGCCGTCGACCTTCAGATCCGCCAGCAGCCTGCGCCGCTGCCAGACCATCGAGCCCATGGCGGCGCCCATGGCCAGGACGGCGGCGATCAGCACGAGCAGCGAGATCTGGGTCAGCCGCGCCAGACCCTGGCGGCTGGCCGCACGCTGGCGAAGTTCGCGCTGGCGGGACGTTTCGACCCCCAGTCCTGGGCTCGAAGCCAGCGCCCGCCTGAGCTGGGCCCGCGCCCGCGTTACCGAGACCCCTGGGGCCAGCTTGACGTAGTACGCGCTCGGATCGGCGCTGGCCCATGCGCGAGCGTAGTCGGCCGAGCTCAGGATGATCGCGCCGGGCGGCCAGCCGAGGTTCGTGATCAGGGCCGCCACGCGCAACCTCGCCGGTCGCGGCGAGGGCAACTCGAACCACTGCCCGATGTGGAGATGGTGTTCCTGGGCCAGGGCCTGCGAGACGACGGCCCATCCGCCCGCCCGGATCCTCGCCACGGCCGTCGCGAGCTCGCCGCTGAGGAGCTGGCTCGGAGGAATCGGCTCGGTTGCACCGGGCGGAGCACCGAGCACCCACACCCGGCGGTCTTCGTAGTCCAGCAGCCCACCGAGCACTGGTTCCACCGCGCTGACGCCCGGCGTGCTCCTCAGCGCCGAGACGTTGGGCGCCGGGAAGGGAGCGGTGGCGAGCAGGTTCCCTTCGCCGGGCGGGACGACCCACAGCTGCGCGTTCGTGTTCAGCTGATGGACCAGCCGATCGAGTCCCTGCTGGAGGTTGCTGTGCGCCCCCTGGATGGCGACGCTGCCGAACACCGCGATCGCCCCGGTGGCGCCGATCGCGAGCGCGCGAGCGCGGTTGGCGCGCGAGCGCAGCTCGATGACCGCGAGGTACGGGGAGACCCCGGAGAAGAACCGTCGCAGCCTGGCGAGCACCGCGACGACGCCCGTGAGCGCCACCGGCAGCAGCAGCAGCAGCGCGGCGATCAGGCAGACGATGCCCACGATCGCAGCCTGCGGATCCGCGAGCAGGATCGCGGTCGTCCCAGCCAGGCAGGCGACGCCGACCACCAGCGCCCCGAGCACGCTGCCCCCCGAGCGCTCGGAGGGCACAAGCGCGCTGGACAGCGGCGCGTAAATCTCCCGTCGCAGCGGCGCGAGCACACCCACGACGGCCGCCAGCGTGCCCCCGCCGAGCGCGATCGCGACGCTCTGCCAGGTGACGATCCGCTGGGAGCCAACCGGAAAGCCCAGCGACAGGTAGCCGGGGTTGGCGCTGAACAGCTCCAGCGACAGCAGCTCGCCGAGCGCCAGTCCGGCGAGCGAGGCGAGCACGCCGAGCACGAGCGCGTCGAACAACAGGATCCTGACGATCATTCCCGCGGAGTACCCGTCCAGGCGCAGATCCTCAACCAGGTTGCGCCGCTGCGGGACCGTCAGCAGAATCGCGTTGAAGGCGAACAGGAACCCGACGAGCGCGCTGATCGCGGAGAACAGCAGCGTCGACTGGTTGGTCGGGCCGGCGGCCTGGCTGAACAGTTTCGCCTCGAAGTCAGCGGGGCGCAGGTTCAGCGCGTCGGTCGCGGCAAGGCTGGCGAGACCGGCCCTGACCTCGCGCTCGTCCCCCGGACGGGGGCTGACGAAGATGCTCGTCACGCGCCCGGCCATGCCCGTCAACCGCTGGACGTAGCGCAGCGGGCCGAGCGCGATCGGGCTGTCCGCCAGCGCCCCGATGTTCTGCGCGGTCAACGTGGCCCCGACGAACGCCGTCGGCGCCAGGTTGCCGATCTGCAGCGTGACCTTGCCGAGCGAGGCCACGCCGACGGCCTGGGCGACCGGCGCGGGAACCCCGAGCGCCTGCAGACTCGCGAGCCGCGCATAGCTGAACTGGCGCACCAGCGGACCCGCCTGTTCGGCCAGCTGCGGTTCGGCGCCCAGCAGGTCCACCGCCCGCGCTCCGGCCGGCCCGACCATGTTGACCCTGATCTCGAGCACGGGCAACGCGGCGCTCACGCCCGGCAGAGCTTTGACCTGGCCCAGCAGCCGCTGGTCGAACCCCTCGGGAGCGCGCGCGGCGAGCTGAAAGCGCATGTTCCCCACGATCCCCTCGGTGATCTGCTGAATCGAGCCGTTGAGGCTCGTGCTGGCGACCTGGGAGGCGAACAGCAGCGCGACGCCCACCGCGATTCCCGACAGCGCGAACGCCTCCTGGACGAGCCGGCTGCGCAGCCGCACGCGGTAGAGCCGAACGACGTTCGACAGCCTCATGCGCCGGGGTCGCGCCTACTCGGCGGTGACGGCGACGGCCAGCCGGTCCGGCTCGTACTCGACGAGCCTCCCGTCGCGCAGCGTGTGCACGCGGTCGGCGTGCGCGGCCGCCCTCGGATCGTGCGTGACCAGCAACACCGCTGTGCGGCGCTCGCGGCAGACGTCGGTCAGCAGGCGCAGCACCTCCTCTCCGCGGGCGCTGTCCAGGTTGCTCGTGGGCTCGTCCGCGAGCACGAGCTTGGGTTCGGTGGAGAGAGCGCGCGCGATCATCACACGCTGGCGCTCGCCCATCGACAGCCGCTCGGCGCGATGCTCAATTCGGGCCCCGAGACCCAACCGCTCGAGCAGCGGCAGCACCCGGCGCTGCGCCGCGCCCACGCCAAGATCGGTTCCCATCAGCTTCAGCGCGGCGTTGTCGAGCGCGCTTGCGCTCTCCAGCAGGTGCAGAGACTGGCGCACGAAGCCGAGCTCCGAGCGCCTGAAGCGGGCGGCCTCGCGTTCGCTGAGCCTGGACACGTCCCGCCCGTCCATCCTCACCGTGCCGCTGTCCGGGCGCAGCAGCGCGGCGATCATCATCAGCAACGTCGTCTTGCCCGAGCCGCTCGGTCCGTACAGCGCCACGAGCTCGCCCGGACCGACCGCGAGCGAGACGCCGTCGACCGCGCGCACGGGCTCGCCGTCGCCGACCGGATAGCGCTTGACGAGGTCGCGTAGCTCGAGCACCTACGCCGAGCGCTCCGTGCCCGGAAAGTCGATCACGTTGCCCGACCGCTCGGGTGGGTCGGGCGGCACGAGGATCCGGCCGCCGCTGAGTCCCCAAATCCGGTGCGCGCCCATCGCCTCGGGCATGTCGGGCACGGCCATCAGCACGCCGATGCCCGCCTCCTCGGCCAGATGGCGCAGCAGCGCGATCAGCTCCTCGCGCTCGCGCACGCCGAGGTTGGCGCTGGGATCGTCGACCAGCAGCAGGCTCGGCTCCCGCGCGATCCCCCGGGCGATCCCAACGAGAGCGCGCTCGCCGTCGGACAGGCTCTCCCAGGCCTGCGCGGCGCACTCGCCGACACCCACGCGGGCGAGCGCCTCCCGCGCCCGCGTGTACGCGCTGCGGTGCCCGTGCGAGGCGAGCAGCGGCAGCGCGACGTAGTCGAGCATCCGCAGCTCGCTGCGCGGTCCGCTGCGCCGAACCCAGCCGATCCGCTCGCGCATGAGTCTCGCGTGCTCTGTCTCTGACATGCACGCCAGATCCTCGTTCTCGAAGCGCACGCTGCCGCGATCGCAGGACTCCAGACCGGCTGCGATCTTCAACAGGGTCGTCTTACCCGCGCCGCGCCTGCCCCACACGACGATGAACTCGCCCGCGTAGACGTCAAGCGAGACATCCGTAAGCACCCGCAGCTCGTGCGGTCCGCGCCAGTAGCTCTTGCTCACCGCGTCGAGCGTGAGCAGCGCGCCTGCCATCAGAGCGCTCGCAGCCGGCCCATCCGCCCGCTGGCCGGTCTCTGATCGGTCGATCTTCGATCGCTCGCAGCGACGGCCCCCTCGTGGTGGGAGGACTCGGAGTCCTCGAGCAGTCGCTCGAGCAGCTCGCGGGCGCTCTGCAGCCATTCGATCCGCGCCTTCCAGGACGCGACCTCGGCGTCTCTGGATAGGACCCGCATCAGCCTCGACCATTCTTGCCTGTCACCCGCGCCTTCCCGCTCGGAAAGCTGTTTGAGATCGCGCAGCCGGCCGATGCACGCCAGTTCCTGGCCGTAGACCATGTCGATCAGCCGCGGCAGGTCGCGGGGGCGGCAGAGAGCGATCTTCATGTGCAGCTCGTCGCGCAGCGGCGGCGCGGGGGAAGAGCCGAGCATCCAGGCTTCGAAGTGGTCGATGCCCTCCTCGGTCGCCTCGTAGATCATCCTCGGCGCGGCGCGCCTGGCGGGACCGGGCCCCATCTCGCCGGCGGCGCGGACGAATTCGTCGCGGCTCAGTTGGTCGAGCGCCGAGTAGACACCCGACGGCGCGAAGCCGGAGGCGCCGAAACGCTCCTCCAGACGTTGTGCCAGCTGGTATCCGTAACCGGGGCGCTCGATCACGAGGCCCAACACCGCGTGCTTCGCCGACAATTCGGACCCTCCTCGCGAACCTACGTGAATGCAGAAGGTATCCCAAACGGCGGCGGCACGCATACCAACGGTGGGATGAATCAGATCCGCTAGAACTCTCCGGGAGCCGACAGCTTGCAATTGTCGGAATCCTCTACGTGAGACCGAGGCGATCGAGCAGCCCCTCGTCGGCGCGCCAGTCGCGCCGGACGCGCACCGAGAGCTCGAGGTGCACCTGGGTGCCCAGCGCCCGCTGCAGCTCACGCCGGGCGGCCGTGCCGATCGCCTTGACCATCCGTCCGCGAGCGCCGATCAGGATGCCCTTCTGGGAGTCGCTCTCCACCCAGATCAGCGCCCGCACCCGCATCAGCCCCGCGGGGGTCTCCTCGACCTCCTCGACCACCACCTCGACCGCATGGGGCAGCTCCTGGAACGTGCGCCTGATGACCGCCTCGCGGATCAGCTCCGCCAGCAGCAGCTCGCGGGACTGGTCGCTGCGCGCGCCCGCGGCGAACATGAACGGCCCCTCCGGCATCAGCGCCGCCAGGTGCTCGACCAGCTCAGTGACCCCCGCGCCAGTGCGGGCGGAGATCGGAAACACCTCGGCGCGCGGCTCCAGCTCGGCCGCCTCCTGGAGGGCGCCCATCAGCGACGCCCGCGAGAGCCGGTCGACCTTGTTGAGCGCGATCGTCACCGGTTTCTGCGCGCCCACCAGCGTTCTGGCGATGAAGCGATCGCCAGGTCCCACGCCCTGCTGTGCGTTGAGCATCAGCAGCGTCGCGTCCGCGCCGTCGAGCTCCTGCTGCACGCGCCGCGCCATGCGCGCGGTCAGCGCGTCGCGCGGGCGCTGCACGCCAGGCAGGTCGACCAGGACGATCTGGCAGTCTCCGCTCTCGTGCACCCCCCGGATCGCGCGCCTGGTGGTCTGCGGGCGGTCGGAGACGATCGCCACCTTCTCGCCGACAACCGCGTTCACGAACGTCGACTTGCCGACGTTCGGCCGGCCGGCCAGCGCGACGAAGCCGCTGCGCGTCACCCACCAGCTCCAGCGAGCAGCTCGCGCTGCAATGCCAGCATCTGGCCGTCGTCGGTCTCGTGGTCCATGCCCAGGAGGTGCAGCATCCCGTGCACGATCGCCTCGCGTACGTCGGCCGTGTGCTCCGGGCAGATGACCACGTCGCCGAGCTCGCGCGGGACGCCCGACGTCAGCGCGCGCCCGAGCGCGGAAGACGGGCGACGCGCAGCGGCGAGCGGCGCGCCTGCAACAGGCTCCACGCCGTCGATCGGGAAGGACAGCACATCCGTTGGGACGGGTTTGTCGCGGTGCGCGCCGTTCAGCTCGGCGATCCGCTGGGCGTCGACGAATTCGATCGCCACATGCGCCTGCTCGATTCCCATGCGGGCGGCGACCGTCGTGCACAGGCGCCGCACCTCCTGTGGCGGCGGCGCCCCAGGAGCGAGGCTCGCGCCGAACACCTCGACCTCGATCATCGAAGATCAGGCGCTGCGGACCGCAGCCCGCGCCCCGATCTCCGCTCGCACGGGGGCATCGCGCTGGGAGTGAACGTCGTAGGCCTCGACGATCCGCTGGACGAGCTTGTGACGCACCACGTCCTCAGCTCCGAAGCGAATGAACTCGATCCCCTCGACCGCGTCCAGGACGTCCCCCACCGCGATCAGGCCCGACTGCTGCTCGCGCGGCAGATCCACCTGCGTCACGTCCCCCGTGACCACCATCCTCGAGCCGAAGCCGAGGCGCGTGAGGAACATCTTCATCTGCTCGGGGGTCGTGTTCTGCGCCTCGTCGAGGATCACGAACGAGTCGTTGAGGGTGCGTCCGCGCATGAACGCCAGCGGCGCGATCTCGATCACGCCCCGCTCGATGTGCTGCGAGACCTTCTCGGGGTCGAGCATGTCGTGCAGGGCGTCGAACAGCGGACGCAGGTACGGGTCGACCTTCGCCATCAGATCGCCCGGCAGGAAGCCCAGGCGCTCGCCCGCCTCGACCGCGGGGCGGGTGAGGATGATGCGGTTGACCTCGTGCCGCGAGAGCGCCGCCGCCGCCATCGCCACCGCCAGGAACGTCTTGCCGGTGCCCGCCGGCCCGACGCCGAAGGTGATGGTGTTCTCGCGCACCGAGTCCACGTAGCGCTTCTGGTTGACCGTGTTCGGCGCGACCCGCAGCCCGCGGTGGCGCCAAACGACGTCCTCGAGCACCCGCGCCGGCGATTCGTGCGCGTCGAGCGCGCCCGTCACCGCGGTGATCGTGCCGGGTCCGATCTCATGGCCGCGCGCGATCAGCTCCGCCAGCTCGCGCACCACGCGCTCGCCCACGTGCGTCTCGCTCTCCTCCCCGTCGAACGTCAGCAGGTTGCCGCGCAGGAAGACCTTGCAGTCGAGATGCGCCTCCAGCGCCCGCAGCACCACGTCCTGGCTGCCCGCCAGCTCGGCCGCCACGACGTTCGAGAGCTCGATCTGCGTCCTCATCCCTGAAGCGCCGCTCGCACGAGCTCGGACACTCGCTTCCCGTCGGCCCGACCGTCGACAGCCGCCATCGCATGCTTCATCGCCATGCCCATGTCCTTGGCCGACGAGGCGCCGCTCTCACGCACGGCCTGCTCGACGATCCCCGCAAGCTCCGCCTGTGAGAGCTCCGCCGGAAGATAGGAGCCGATCAGCGCCGCCTCGGACTCCTCGCCGCCCGCGAGATCCTCGCGCCCGCCGTCGCGAAAGGCCTTCGCCGACTCCAGCCGGCGCTTGCGCTCGCGCCGCAGCACCGCCAGCTCGTCGTCCGAGCCCTCCTTGGCGGCCTTCTGCAGCTCGGACAGCACGAGCCTCAGCGCGCCGACGCGATCCTTCTCGCCAGCGCGCATCGCGCCCTGCACGTCGGCCTTGATCTGCTCGAGTATCGCCATCTGCAGATCAGGATACGCCGGTATGGCGATCGCGCGGGCAATTCACGGCGCTTGATCGCGCTCCAGCGGGGTCGGGCTGCCCAGACGCCCCGGCGAGGAAGCGTCGCGCCCGAACACGAGCGCGACGTTCCAGTCCACCAGCAGGCGCAGCCTACGCCCGAGCCCGGGCATCAGCAGCAGGTGGTAGGTGCGCGCGATCAGCCACGCGGGCATGCCGCGCCAGCGAATGCCCAGCGTGATCGCGACCGCCTGCCTGCTGCCAAGCTCGGCCACCACGCCTTTGGTGCGATAGCGGAACGGCCGCGCACCGCCGCCGGCCAGCGTCGACGCGACATTGCGCGCCACCAGCCGCCCCTGGCGAATCGCGTGCTGGGCCGTCGGCGGGCACGGCTGGCCCGGCCTGGAGGCGTCGGGGACCGCGGCGCAGTCGCCGATCGCCCACACCTGCGCGGCGCGGCCGGCGCCGGCATCCGCGCGCGGCGCCGGCAGCGAGCGCTCGTCCACGCGCAGCGTCCGGTCGACCACCACCCGCCCGTCCCCGTCGAGCGGCAGACCGAGCCGCGCGATCACCGGGCTGGGCTTCACCCCGGCGGTCCACACCACCGTTCGTGTCGCGATCGTCTCGCCGTCGGAGAGAGTCGCCGTCCGCGCGGTGAGCTCGAGCAGGGTCGTCGCCGTGCGCACCTCGATCCCGCGGCCGCGCAGCTCGCGTTCGGCGAACTCGGACAGGCTCTCGGGGACCTCCTGCATGATCCGCCCCCTGGCCTCCGCCAGGACCCAGCGCATGCCCTGCGCGGCGCAGCGCGGATACAGCTCGATCGCCTGCGCGGCGAAGTCCTGCAGCTCGGCCAGTCCCTCGACTCCCGCGTAGCCCGCGCCGACGAACACGAACCCCAGGTACTCGGCTCGCAGCGCGTGGTCCTCGAGCGACTCCGCGATGTCCAGGCAGCTCAGCACCTGGTTGCGCAGCGCGGTCGCGTCCGAGAGGGACTTGAATCCGATCGCGTGCTCGGCCAGGCCGGGGATCGGGAGCGTGCGCGATACCGAGCCGAGGGCGACGATCAGCTGGTCGTAGACGAGCTCGAGCTGCTGGCCGTCGATGCGCCGCACCCCCAGCGTGCGTGCGGCCGGATCGGCGCCGGTCACCCGCCCGATCACGAGGTCGGTCCGCCGCAGCTGCGAGCGCAGCGCCACCACCACGTGGCGCGGGTCCAGGGTGGCTCCGGCGGCGCCCGGGAGCAGCGGCGTGTAGAGCATGAAGTTGGCGTCGTTGACGAGCGTCACGCGCGCGCTCTGGGCAGGCAGCAGACGCTCGAGGGCACGGGCCGCGTAGAAGCCCCCGAACCCGCCGCCCGCGATCACGACCTGCCACACCACATGGACACAATAGGGTGCACGCCGTGAACGACGCGCTCTACGCCAGCGCCCTCGCCCCGTTCCTCGCGGAAGCCCAGCGCCTGCGCCCGGCGCAGGCGGAAGTGATCGACGCCCACACCCACCTCGGGCTCGATGAGGATGGGCGTTCGCTGACGCTGGCGCAGCTGCTCTCCCAGCTCGACCGCGCCGACGCCCGCCGCGCGTGCGTGTTCCCGCTGCACGATCCCGAGCGCAAGCCCTCCTACAGCGTGCCCAACGACCGCGTGCTCGCGTGGGCGGCCGAGAGCGAGGGCAGGCTCGTCCCATTCGCGCGGCTTGACCCGGCCGAAGCGCCGCTCGCCGAGGCCGAACGCTGCCTGGCGGCCGGCGCGCGCGGAATCAAGCTGCACCCGCGGGCGCAGGACTTCGTCTTCGACGGCGGCGACATGGACGAGGTCTTCAAGCTCGCCGAAGCGGCCGCCGTGCCGATCCTGATTCACGCCGGCCGCGGTCTGCCGCCGCTCGCCGACGGGCTCGTGGACCTCGCCCTGCGCCATCCGGGCGCCGTTCTGATCCTGGCGCACGGGGCGATCTGCGACCAGGGCATCCTCACCACGCGCCTGGGCGAGCATCCGGGGGTGCTGTACGACATGTCGTGCTTCTTCCCGCTCGACGTGATCGAGCTGTTCGCGCGCGTGCCCGCCGAGCGGATCGTGTTCGCCTCCGATCCGCCGTACGGACTGCCTGCGACCACGCTGTACATGGCGCTGCGGGTGGCGTGGCAGGCGGGCCTCGACGAGACGGCCACGAGGGCGGTGCTCGGCGGCACGATGGCCGCGCTGCTCGACGGTCACGGCCTGCCGCCCGTCGGCCCCGTGCGACGCGGCCCCTCGATCGAGCTGTCGGGGCGCCTGGCCCGCGTGTACGGGTACGCGAGCCTCGTCGGACCGGCTCTGTTCAGCGGCGCGATCGAACAAGCGCGAGCGATGCTCGACATGGCGATCGCCGCCTGCCGCGACCCCGAACCGGGCACGGTGGGCGAGGCGCTGGAGACGATCGGCGCGGCGCTGAACGCCGCCAACACGCTGCTGGACGACGAGGACGGGGTGCGCCCGGCGATCGATCTCGTCTACCGCTCGATCGTGCGCGCGGCCACGGAGATCCCCGACCCAGCCTGATCAGGAGGGTGTCAGGTGGCGCTGAGCCACACGGCCCCCCACTCGCCGCTCTCGCGCCGCGCTCGCTCACGCAGGCCGAGCCGCGCGGCGAACGCGTGTGCGACCTCGTCGACCTCGCCCCTGAGCAATCCGCCGGCGAGCAGCTGCGCGGGCGCCGCGGGCATCGATGCGGCGAGCTCCAGGAGCAGCGGCCGCAGCAGGTTGGCGAGCACCACCGGCCGGCCACCGGCCGGTTCTGTGCAGTTCATGCGTGGCAGCGCCTCGCGGCGCAGGTCGAAGCGACGAACCTCTATCTCGGCGCCGTTGACTGCGGCGTTCTCGCGGGCCGCATCGACGCTCTCCTGCTCGTGGTCCAGCCCGAGCACGGGTCCAAAGCCGAGTCCCGCGGCAGCGATCGCGAGTACGCCCGAGCCCGTGCCCACGTCCAGCAGCGCTCCGCTCGGGCGCTCGCTCGCCGCCAGCGCAAGGAGCAGCTCCAGGCACAGGCGCGTGCTCGCGTGAGCACCCGTGCCAAACGCCTGTCCCGGATCGATCACGATCTCCCGCACCGCTTCCTGGCCGGGCTCGCTCGGCGCCTCCCACGGCGGGCGCACGCGCAGGGAGGGAATCGGCGGGCGCTCGCCGCCCGGCTGATGCGGCGCCTGAATCAGCACCGGGCGATGGAACTGCTTCCAGCGCTCGTGCCAGTCGTCGGGAATCTCGCTGGTGGAGATCTCGACGAGCGCGTCGCCCACGACCGCGCGCACGTCGGGCAGCGCCGGCAGCTCCCCGGGCGCGCCGTACACGGCGTACTCGACCGTCCCCGCCTCGCTGCGCACCTCCTCCACTCCGGCGGGCGCGAGCTCCAGCAGCTCTGCAAGCACAAGCTCGGCCTGCTCCCCCGCGACGCGAACGGCGAGCCTGATCACGCGGCCTGGCTGCCGAGCGCGCGACGCAGCTTCGCGAACACCGACTCCTGGGAGCGCAGGTTCTCCTCGCTCAGGCTGTCGTTCAGACGCTCCATCAGCTCGCGCTGCTCAGGGCTCAGACGGCGCGGGACCACGACGTTGACGACCACCCGCAGGTCCCCGCGGCGACCCCGCCTCAGGGATGGCATCCCCTGCCCACGCACCGTGAGCACCTCGCCGGGCTGCGTGCCGGCGGGCAGCTCGATCGACGTCTCACCCTCGAGCGTGGGCACCTCCAGCGTGCCGCCCAGCGCGGCCAGCGGCGCGGCGACGTCGAGCGCGGTGATCAGGTCGTCGCCCTCCCGCACGAAGCGCTCGTCCGCACGCACGCGCACGACCACGTACAGGTCGCCGGCCGGCGCTCCCGCCTCTCCGGCGTGGCCGCGACCGCTGAGGCGGATGCGCTGCCCCTCGGAGATGCCCGCGGGGACGTCCACCTCGAGCGTGCGCCTGCTCGTCACATGGCCCCGGCCGCGACACTCGCCGCAGGGCTGCTTGGGCACGCGCCCATCGCCGTGGCACGCGTCGCAGACCATCGTGCGCACCATCTGCCCGAGCATCGTGCGCGTCACCGCCTGCAGCTGGCCGGCGCCGCCGCAGCGCTCGCACGTCTCGATCGGCGTGCCGGGCTCGGCGCCATTGCCGTGACAGTGCTCGCAGCGGTCGACCGCCTCGTAGGAGACCTCCACCTTGGCGCCGTTGGCCGCTTCCAGCAGGTCGAGCTCGATCGCGACCGCGATGTCGCCGCCTTGGGCCGGGCCGCCGCGACCGGACGGCCCGCCGCCGAAGAACGCGTTGAACAGGTCGCCGATCGACCCGAAGCCCTCGAAGTTGGGCGCGTAGCCCCCCGATCGCAGCCCGTCGTGGCCGTAGCGATCGTAGGTCGCCCGCCGCTCTGGGTCCGACAGGATCTCGTTCGCCTCCGCCGCCTCCTTGAACTTCTCCTCGGCGTCGGGGTCGTGCGCGTTGACGTCGGGGTGCAGCTCCATGGCGAGCTGGCGAAAGGCCTTCTTGATGTCCTGCGCGGAGGCGTCGCGTCCGACGCCCAGCACCTCATACGGGTCGCGGGGCATGCTCTCCGGTCAGTTCTCGGCGTAGGCGTCTTCGACGAAGCGCGACAGCTGGTGCGCCGCCTCGCGCACCGTCGCGATCGCGCCGGCGTAGTCCATGCGCACGGGCCCGATCAGCGACACCGTCCCCAGCTTGCGCTGCGCCATGCCGTAACCGGTCGCGACCAGCGCCAGCGAGTGCATCGCCGGGAGCTCGTTCTCGTGGCCGATGCGCACGTACACGCCGGGCTCGGCCAGCGCCGCGCGCAGCACTCGCAGCAGCGCCACGCGCCGCTCGAGCAGCTCGATCAGGTCGTTCACGCGCGTCGTGTCTTCGATCTGCCCGGCCTGGAACAGCCGCGCGGTTCCCTCCACGAACAGCGAGTCCTCCCCCTCGCACGCGAGCTCGCCGAACGCCGGCGCGAAGCGCGCGAGGAACGCGAGCTCCGTCGCGGAGAGGCTCGGCTCGACCAGGCGCTGCTGGAGCATGCGCGCGCCCAGGCCCAGGCCCACCAGCCGCTCGTTCAGGTACTCCCCCGCCCACGCCACCAGGCCCGGGTCGACCGCGCGATCGAACGTCGCGAACAGCTTCGAGACGTTCCCCGCGGAGGTGATGATCACGACCAGCACGACCTGTGGCTGCAGCGCCAGCACCTCGACGTGGCGGACGGTCGCCGCGTTCATCGACGGCGCCGAGACGACCGCGAGCAGGTTGGTCATCTGCGAGAGCGTCTCGGTCGTCGTGCGCATCGCCTCCTCCACCTCGCGGCGGATCAGCGACAGCTCCAGCCGCCGCGACGGCGCCGGCAGCGGCTGACCGGAGCTGAGCAGGCGATCGACGACGTAGCGGTGACCGGCATCGGTGGGCACGCGACCGGCCGACACGTGCGGATGGGCGAGCAGGCCCTGCTCCTCGAGCTGGGCGAGTTCGTTGCGCACGGTGGACGGTCCGCAGTCGAGATCGCCATCGGCGGCGATCGAGCGCGACGCGACCGGCTGCCCGGTCCGCAGGTAGTCGTCGACCACCTTGCACAGAATGCGCTCCTGGCGCGGGCTCAGCATGGATTTGATTGTAGGCGGCGTGTTGGCGCCTGCATCGAGCGCTCCGCCAGCTACCGTCCTACAGCTCGAGCTCGGCCTCCGCGTTGCGGATGATCTGCTTGCCCGCCTGCTCGGCGACCGTGTCGACGAGCGCGCGCCCGTCGGCCAGCTCGCGCACGGTGCCGCTGACGGTCACCTCCTGCTCGGGCACGCCCATTCCGCGGAACTGGACGGACAGGCGCTTGAGGTGCTCCGGACCGCCCGCCGCCTCGGTCTGCGCGCGGGCCACCTGGGCCATCGTCCACAGCCCGTGCAGGATCCGCCCCGGCAGCCCTACCGCGCGGGCGAACTCCTCGTCGATGTGGATCGGGTTGAAGTCGCCCGACGCGCCCGCGTAGCGGACCGTCAGGTACTTGTCGGGCGTGACGCGCACCTCGGGGATCTGCTCGCCTGCGTGGAGCTCTGCCATCCCGATCACACTCCTCTCACGATGTTCGTCCACGTGCCGCGGCAGACCTGCTCGCCGCGCTGGTTGGTGGAGATCGACTCGAACACGTAGTAACCGCGGCCGTCGCGTTCTGAGATGTCCTTCACGCTCGCCGTCGTCGTGATCTCATCGCCGGCCACGACCGGCGGGCCCCACACGAACTCCTGCCCGCCGTGGACCATCATCGCGAAGTTGAGCTCGATCTCGGGATCGAAGATCGGCGGCCCGACCGACGGTGCGCTGTACACGACGGCGAACATCGGCGGCGCCACGACGTCGGCGTAGCCCGCCGCGCGGGCCGCCTCGACGTCGAGGTGCACCGGGTTGGTCTCGCCCACCGCTCGGGCGTACTCCTTGATCTTCTCGCGTCCCACTGCGTACACCACGGGCTCGTAGGTCTTGCCGATCGCTTTCGTGTTGACTGGCATCGGAGAAGCGCTCCTTGCGGGCGGGGCTCGTCTGGGGCTGAACTGCGGCGCGCGAGTTTACGCGCAGCGCGCCGGGGATGCCTCCACGCCCGGGACGGGACGCGCCGCTGGACCGTTAAACACAAAAAGAGCCCCGGGGGCCAACGGTGGGAGCGACGCGTCGAGCGTCCCACCGTCGGTCCTCCCCGGGGCGCTGATCCAGTCGAGCCGGATCGGCCGCGAGTCGTGCCACTAGAAGACGAGATCGTCCTCGTCGGCGCCGGCGCCCACGCCGACCAGCTCACGGCCGTCCTCGCCTCCCGCCGTCGTCTCGCCAGCGCCCGCGCGCTCCTGCTCGTCGCCGGCGTCGAGGTGCGAGCGCTCACCGGGACTGTCCAGGAACTGGACGGTGTCGGCGACGATGCTCACGGCCTGACGGCGCTCCTGCTCGGCGGTCTCCCACTCGCGCCACTCCAGCCGGCCGTCGATCGCCACACGGCTGCCGCGGTGCATGTAGCGACTCACACTCTCGCCCGGCGCGCCGTAGACGCTCACGTCGAAGAAATTGGGCCGCTCGACCAGCTCTCCATCGGCGTCCCTGTGACTCGAGTTGCACGCGATGCGCATGCCGCAGACGCTCGTCCCGGAGGGCAGGGCACGCAGCTCGGGGTCACGGGTGAGACGCCCGACGAGAACGACGCGGTTGATCGTGAAGTAGGACATTCGTGGTCTCCATTGCTAGATGGTTGACCCCCCACCGGCAAGCTACGCATCGCCGGGGACGGTACTCGCGGCCGCGGTCCCCGCGGGCTCATCCCAGCCGACGAGCGAGTCGAGCCCGACGAGCGCGATCCGCTCGCCGGCCTGTGCCCGCTCGATCGCCCGCGCCAGGGGGCGCTGCACGTCGTCGGGGGCGAGGTAGAGCGTGCCCGCCACGCAGCGACAGCGAGCCCACGCTCGGCAGATCTCGAGCAGCCGGCGCGGCGCCTTGACCGTCAGCTCGACCTCGACCGCCACCGGCAGCCGCTCGGACGGGTTCTGCGGCCAGAGCACGACGTCGGGCCGGTGCAGCAGCGCGGCGCCGCCGGGCCCGTGGCCGAGGCATGCGCTCGCCAGTGCGGTGCCGGATTCGCGCTCGTCGCGGCGCAGCTCGCGCTCGCCCATCACCCGGTGGTCGGGGTAGGCGCGCTCCAGGGCCGCCGCGACGCGAGCGCACTCGATCGCGTGCGGGGCATTGGCGACGCTGACACGGCACGGCTCGAATCCACGCAGGCCGGAGGCACGCAGACCGGCGCGCGTAGCCGTGTACAGCGCCGGCCCTCCGGCGAGCACTCGCCGGCTGCAGAGCAGACCGGCGCGCTCGGCGGCGAGCAGGCGGGCGCGCGCCGACGCGAGCGTCCAGCCTCCATGTTGCGCGAGGGCCTCGGCCGTGACGGCGCCGAGACGCACCGTCCAGCGCAGGATCGCCAGCCGCTCGGGTGAATGTGTGTTGCCTGGTCGGACCATCTGGTCCTCCTTCCTGTCGTTGTCTTCGTGGTTGAAGGGCGTCAATCGCGCGGGCCGGCCGCCCGGCGAGGAGCCGGCCCGCGCAGCTCGGGTCGGGCACAGCGGCGAGATCAGCGCCCGCGCGACGGCGAGAACATGCGCGCCACGCGCGCGCTGCCTCCGTCGCCGAGCACCAGCACCGCCGCCCAGCCGCGCCCGAGGCTCATCACCCGGCCTGGATCGAGCACCGGCGCGCTGCTTCTCACGCGCGTGGTCCTGCCCTCGCTGTGGCGCGAGACCTTCCACGCGCCCCGCGTGCCCGCCACGCTCGCGATCAGCTCGGCGGAGCTGGGAACCACTTGGCGGTGAGCGATCAGCGCGGACAGGTTGCCCATCACTCGCTCGAGCAGCCGCTCCCCTCCGGGCGGCCGCAGATCGGAGAGCTCCTGCGTGCCCAACAGCAGGTTGAACCCGGCCGAGCGGGCGCGGCCGAACAGCCTCACCACCTGCTCGGAGGCGATCGCGGAGAACTCGTCGATCACGACCAGCGTCGGTACAGGCGCCATCTGCAGGGACGCCACGGTCGTTTGCAGGTCCAGCACGATCGCCGCGCCGAGCATCTCGCTCAGCAGCGGCCGGCTGTCGGACTCGAGACTGAAGTACACGACCGCCCGCCTGCGCACCGCGGTGAGCAGGTCGAACCGGTCGGCTCCGGCCGTACCGGGATCCAGCCATGGCCCGACGTCGGACTCGGCCAGGATCGCCAGTCGATCGCGCACCCCAGCCAGCTCGCTCTGCTGGCGGGCGGACAGCGAGTCCAGGTAGGCGAACGTGGCGCGAGCATCGACCTCCGGCAGATCGCGCGCGAGCGCCTCCAGCCGAGCGGGGTCTAGCTGTTCGACGATCGCGCGCAGGCTGACCTCCGCTCCGGTCTGGCGCAGCGCCCTCACGACGTGACCGAGGTAGCGCTGAGCCTGGCGCAGGTAGTGCGGCTCGGTGAAGCGCTCGCCGGCGAGGGCCTTGTCGGCGATCTCGCTCGCCCCGCCCCGCGCGTACGGGTTGTAGACGGTGTCGCCGTCGGGCGTCCATTCGATATATGGCCTTCCCGCGGCCAGCGCAGCCCGGCGCAGCTCTTCGCGCATGCCTCCATCGCCCTTGGGGTCGACGACGATCGCGCCCATCCCGTGCGCGATCGCACGCGATGCGATCCACGTCTGGGTGACGGTCTTGCCCGAACCGGTGGCGCCGACGACGAGCGTGTGCGTTCCCTCGCCGTCCGCGCCGAACGGGATCGACACCGCGCGTCCGTTCTCGTCGAGCCCCACAGCCAGCTCCCGCCCACGGAGCCATCGCTCGGCGCCCAGCCTCGTGCGGACTCGCAGGGCCGTCGCTGCCGCGCGCTGGCACACGAGGTCCAGCGGGCGGCTCCGGCCAGCCGCGAGCTCGGCCAGGTCCGCGCCGGCTTCGACGTCTTCGCGGTGCCAGCGCCGGCCGCGCACGGTGGCGAGCAGCGCCGCGATCGCAAACGTCGACGCCGATCCGCCGAGGCTCGGCCGCGCGAGAGCCACGAGCGCCAGCGCGCCGGCCGCCCAGCTCCAGTGCAGGTGCCTGCTGCGCATCAGTCGCGCGGCGAGCGACCCAAGCACGACGCCGACGGCGCAATGGACGCTCGTCGACAGGAGCCAGTGGAGGAATTCATCGACGGCCGCCACTGGATCGGCCGTGGTTTGCGGAAATGCGTTCGAGGGCATTGCAGCCACTCCCTTCCCGGACCGGGCGTCATGGCCAGGCCCGCTCGGGCCGGCGTCAGCCGGCCATGTGGTTAACGACCGATGGCGGACCCGGAGGCCCGCCATCT
>JBKQHH010000154.1:0-3581 GCA_052148875.1 Solirubrobacteraceae bacterium | reverse complement strand
ATCTACCCGCGCTTTCAGACGATGCGCGGCTACCGGGTCGAGCGCAAGGGCGGCTGGGACTGCCACGGGCTGCCGGTGGAGATCGCGGTGGAACAGCAGCTGGGCATCCATCACAAGTCGGAGATCGAGGAGTACGGGATCGCGCGGTTCAATGCGAAGTGCACGAGTCGGTGTTCACGTTCCTGGAGGAGTGGAACCGGCTGACCGAGCGGATCGGCTTTTGGATCGATCTCGAGCACGCGTACCGCACGCTGGATGAGACGTACATCGAGTCGGTGTGGTGGGCGCTGTCGCGGATCGACGCGCGCGGCCTCTTGTACGAGGGCCGCAAGGTGGTGCCTTACTGCCCGCGCTGCGAGACGACGCTGTCCTCGCACGAGGTCGCGCTCGGCTACCGCGACGTGGTCGACGAGAGCGTCTTCCTGAAGCTGCCGGTAACAGGAGCCCACCCACCCGGCGAGGAGCGACTGCTGGTGTGGACGACGACGCCGTGGACGCTGCCGGGAAACGTGGCGGTGGCGGTGTCGCCGACGGCCACGTACGCGAAGGTGCGGGCTGGGGAGGATTTTTATGTGGTGGCCCGTGCGCGTGCGGAGAGCGTGCTGGGCGGGGACATCGAGGTCGTGGACGAGTTCACCGGCGAGCAGCTGGTGCAGCGCTACGGCTCCTATGAGGGGCCGATCTTCGCGGCGGAGGACCGGGAGCCCGGCGGCCTGCCGATCGTGGCGGACGAGTTCGTGACGACGGAGGACGGCACGGGCATCGTGCACCTGGCGCCGGCGTTCGGCGAGGACGACTACCGCGTGGCGGCGGCGTCGCCGCTGGTGGCATTCGACCCGACGCGGGCGGGCACGCTGTACAACCCGGTGCGACCGGACGGCACTTACGACGCGCGCGTTCGCAGCCGCGACGGCGGTTCGTACGAGGGCCGCTTCGTGAAGGACCCGGAGCTGACGCAGGAGCTGATCGAGGATCTGCGCGCACGCGGCCTGCTGCTGCGGGTGGAGGACTACGAGCACTCCTACCCGCACTGCTGGCGCTGCGGCACGCCACTGCTGTACTACGCGAAACCGTCGTGGTACATCGCGACGTCGAAGCTGCGCGACGAGCTGCTGGCGGCGAACGAGACGGTCAACTGGTTCCCGCCGCACGTCAAGCACGGGCGCTTCGGCGACTGGCTGAAGAACAACGTCGACTGGGCGCTGTCGCGCGAGCGCTACTGGGGCACGCCGCTGCCGGTGTGGCGCTGCGCGCACGGGCACGTGCACGTGGTGGGCTCGTTTGCGGAGCTCGCGGAGCGCTCGGGCGCGGCGCTCGAGGACCACCACCGCCCGTACGTGGACGAGATCGAGTTCCCATGTCCCCACCGCGAGTGCGGCGCACCGATGACGCGCGTGCCGGAGGTGATCGACGTGTGGTTCGACTCGGGCGCGATGCCGTTCGCGCAGCACCACTTCCCGTTCGAGCACGAGGCGCTGTTCGAGGCGGGCTTCCCGGCGGACTTCATCTGCGAGGCGCAGGACCAGACACGCGGCTGGTTCTACTCGCTGCTGGCGGTGGCCGCTTTGACCACCCCGCTGGGAGGCGACACGCCGAGTCCGGCGCCGTACCGCAACGTGGTGTGCCTGGGCCTGATCCTCGACGAGGAGGGCCAGAAGATGTCGAAGTCGAGGGGCAACACGGTGGAGCCGTGGCAGGTGCTGGACACGTACGGCGCGGACGCGTTCCGCTGGTACTTCTTCACGTCGAAGCAGCCATGGGACGGCTACCGCTTCTCGGCGGAGACGATCGGCGAGGGCGTGCGCCTGTTCCTCAAGCAGCTGTGGTCGACGTATTACTTCTACGTCCTGTACGCGCACGCATCCGCGGACGAGCTGCGCGCGGCGACGACAGGCGGGGCGGGCGCCGCCGGCGCCGGTGGCGAGGCCGGCGAGGCGCCGCCGACGGCAGCCGACTTGAACGGCGCGGCGGCGAGCGGCGCGGACGCGGACCTCGATCGCTGGGCGCTGTCGCGCGCGGCGGCGACGGCGGAGCTGGTGGGCGAGCGCCTGGACGCGTACGACACGACGTCGGCGGGGAGGGCGATCGCGGGCCTGGTGGACGAGCTGTCCAACTGGTACGTGCGCCGCTCGCGCAGGCGCTTCTGGGATGGCGATTCCTCGGCGTTTCAGACGCTGCGCACGTGCCTGCTGACTGTGGCGAAGCTGCTTGCCCCGTTCTGCCCGTTCGTGGCGGACGAGATCTACGACAACCTCGACGGCGAGCTGGCGAGCGTGCACCTGTGCGACTTCCCGACGGGCGCGGAGGTGGGCGCGCGCGACGAGGAGCTCGAGCAGGCGATGGCGCTGGCGCGCGAGACGGTGCGCCTTGGCCTGGGCGCACGTGGGCAGGCGAAGATCAAGGTGCGCCAACCGCTGGGCGAGGCGGTGGTGGTCGCGGACGGGCGCGAGCGCGAGGCGATCGAACGCCTGACGGACGTGGTGCGCGAGGAGCTGAACGTGCGCGCGGTGCGCTTCGTGGCGGCGGCCGATGAGCTGGGCAGCTACGAGGTCAAGCCCAACTACCGCACCCTCGGTCCTCTGTTCGGCAGCGACATGCCGCTGGCGGCGGCGGCGATCGCGGCGCTCGACCCGTCACACGTCGCGGCGGCATTGCGCGACGGCGGCGAGATCGGGGTCGCGGTGGACGGCCGCGAGCACACGCTCTCAGCCGATGACCTGCTCCTGACGATGCACGCCCCCGACGGCTACAGCGTCGAGCGCGAGGGCGCGCACGCGGTGGCGCTGGATCTGGCGATCGACGAGGATCTGCGCCGCGACGGCCGCGCGCGCGAGATCGTCCACGCGGTCCAGAACGCGCGCAAGAGCGCCGGACTGCAGGTCGAGGACCGCATCGAGCTGGCCGTCGACGGAGACCCGGCTCTGGTCGACGCGGCGAAGGCCCACCGCGACTACCTCGCCGGAGAGACGCTCGCGCTGGAGCTCCACCTCGGCGAGGCCGCCGCCCAGCTGACGCCGTCGATGGACTACTCAGAGCAGACAGACATCGACGGCCTGCCGCTGACGATCAGCCTGTGCCGCGCGCGCCAAAACGCTTCCTGAGGGTCGAGGGTCAAGCGGAGCAAGGACGCAGTGAGCGAAGTGTGCTCAGCACACGAACGATCGAGGACGCAGCTACGCGCCGGCCATCGGCCCTCAGGTCAGGCGGCGGTCAGCGCCGGCTCGAGCTCCGCCTCGAGCTTCTTCTTGGGGTATGCGCCGATGACGGTCTTGACCGGCTGGCCGGCCTTGAAGAGGATCATGGTCGGGATCGAGAGCACCTGAAAGCGGGCGGCGGTCTGCGGGTTCTCGTCGATGTCGAGCTTGACGATCCGCAGCTCCGGACGCTCGGAGGCGATCTCCTCGAGGACCGGCGCGACGACGCGGCACGGACCGCACCACGGCGCCCAGAAGTCGACGAGCACGGGCCCCTCGGCTTCGAGCACCTCGGCGTCGAAGTTGGTGTCTGTGATCTGCGTGAGAGTGCCTGCCATCGTGGGTCTCCTTGGTCGCTTACCCCTCACTATACAAAATGAAGGAAGG
>JBKQHH010000153.1:0-4183 GCA_052148875.1 Solirubrobacteraceae bacterium | reverse complement strand
CCGCCGCCGGCCTCTGACCGCCGCTGGCTCTAGGGTCAGGCGATGGGGGACATCGCCCAGCTTGACGATCGGGTAGCCGAGACCGACTCGACGTCGACGATCGCCCGAGTGGAGCCGATGACGACGGCCCGTGCCCTGCGCGGGCCGTTCGACTACCGCTTGCCGGAGGCTCTCAGAGGCGATGTCGACATCGGCTCGATGCTCGTCGTGCCGTTCGGGCGCCGCCAGGTGCTCGGGGTGGTCGTCGGCCTGGCCGACAGCAGCGAGGTCGCGGAGGAGAAGCTCCTGGCCCCCCTGCGGGCGCTGGATGATGGCCCGCCCGCCCTGCCCATGGACCTGGTGGCGCTGGCCGAATGGATCGCCGCCGAGTACTGCTCGACGATCGCCCGCGCGCTCGGCCTGGTGCTGCCGCCGGGGGCCGCGCGCAGGCTGAGCGGGCGCAAGCGGCGCGCGGTGGCCCGCCCGACCCACCTGCCGGTGGGGGTGCGCAGCCCGCGCGCGCCGGCGCTCACGCTCGAACAGCAGGCCGTGCTTGCGCCGGTGACCGCCGCGCTGCGCGAGCGCCGCGCCGAGCAGCGACTGCTGCACGGCGTGACCGGGTCGGGCAAGACCGAGGTCTACCTGCGCGCCGCCCAAGCCGCGCTCGAGCAGGGGCGCGGGGCGATCGTGCTGGTGCCGGAGATCGCGCTCACCCCGCAGATCGTCGGGCGCTTCGTCGATCGCTTCGGCGACACCGTCGCCGTGCTGCACTCGCGCCTGACGCCCGGTCAGCGCTACGCCGAGTGGCGGCGCCTGCGCGAGGGGGAGGCGAGGGTGTGCGTGGGACCGCGCTCGGCCGTGTTCGCGCCGATCGAGGGACTCGGCCTGATCGTCGTCGACGAGGAGCACGACGCCTCCTACAAGCACGAGGGCGACCCCCGCTACGACGCTCGCGACGTGGCCGCCGAGCGCGCCGAGCGCTGCGGCGCGGTGCTGCTGCTGGGCAGCGCCACGCCGCGCCCGGAGAGCGTGCAGCGCCTGCCCATCAGCGTGCTGCCGCGACGGGTCGACGGGCGCCCTCTGCCCGCCGTGCAGGTGCTGGACATGCGCGGAGAGACCCAGGGGCTGCATCCGCTCACCGCGCAGGCGCTCGCCGACGTGCGCGCCGAGCGCGGCAAGGCGATCGTGCTGCTCAACCGCCGCGGCTGGTCGAACTTCCTCTCGTGCCGCTCGTGCGGACGCGTGTGGAGCTGCCCGGACTGCGACGTGGCGCTCGTGCTGCACCGCGCCGGCGGATACCTCGCCTGCCACCACTGCGGCCACCGCGAGCGGGCGCCCGCGCGCTGCTGTGACTGCTCCTCGACGTCCGTCGCCCGGCACGGCGCGGGCACCGAGCGCCTGCAGCACGATCTGACACACGTCTTCGACGACGGCCGCTTCCCGGTCTTTCGCCTCGACGCCGACGTGGTCGCCGACAGCCGGGAGAGCGGCGTCGGCGCGATCCTGCGCCGCTTCGAGGCGGCCGAGTGCGGCGTGCTGATCGGAACCCAGATGGTCGCCAAGGGGCACGACTTCCCCGACGTGAGCCTGGGGGTGGTGCTCGACGCGGACGCGACCCTGCGCTTCCCCGACTTCCGCGCGGAGGAGCGGACGTTCGCGCTGATCGCCCAGCTCGCCGGGCGCGCAGGGCGCGGCGGGCACGGACGCGTGCTCGTGCAGACGATTGCGCCCGAAGCGCGCTCGATCGTGCACGCGGCCGCTCACGACAGCGACGGCTTTATCGCCGGCGAGCTCGAACGCCGCCGCGCGCTGTGCTACCCGCCGTTCTCGCATCTGATCCGGATCGTTTGCTCGGCGGAGGTTTCAGAGAAGGCGCGCGCCGCCGCGGTCGCCGTGCGCGAATCGCTCACGGAGCAGTTCACCGGCGCCACGACAAGCGCCGGGCAGGGGAGCCCCGTCGGCGAGGAACCCGCCGTGCTCGGTCCCGCCACGCTGTTTCGCCTGCGCGGACGTGAGCGCTCGGTCGTGATGGTGAAGGCCCCCGAGCGCCGCCCAGCGGTGCGGGCCGTCGGCGAGGCGGTGCAAGAGGTGGCCGGCACGCGCGCGCACGCCGGGGTGAACTTCAGCGTGGACGTCGATCCGCAGTAGCGGAGGAAGCAGACACTTGGAGACAAATGCGCGGCAAGCAGCGTTGCACGCGCGGTGTCGACCGGTTGCCCTCAGGTTCCGACATGTGGTACCTTGCCGTGCCTCGTTCGGCGATCACAGGGAGGGTGACATGGAGAAGACTATTGGACGGTCTGCCGCTGGACGGTACGGGCAGGCCCGTGCATCCTGGGGCGCAGTCCGCGCTTTGCGATCGCGTCCTACGGTGAGTTGCCTGGCCCACGCGATCCAATGGTCCAGTAGCGCGATTGCCGCGTTCGCTGGCAGCTGGTAGATCTGGCGTAGCTGCTCCTTGAGCAGGTAGGCGCGGTAGAGACGACGGTTGATCTGCTGGATCTCAGCGAGCTTTGACTGCTGGCGGCCGGTGAGGTTCTCCGGGTTCTTCCAGAGCGCGTGGGTGAACCGCCCCGGGGCGGTTCACTGTCGCGACTGTCTCTGACTTTTTCCCGCTGTCGGGCTCCCGCTTTTCCAAATGTGGAAAAACCGTCTCTGGTGGGGGTCTGCAGAGGTTGGGCGGCCGAGGCCTAGGTTGGGCGGCTCGTATGCTCGGGCGCACGGCTTGACTTCCGGTTCGCGGTCACGCATGCTCAATGCCCACCTTCCGTATGGCCGCTCGGTGCTGGTGGGCTGAGCGGGGCGCGGTTGGTCGCTAGAAGTTCAACGAGTCGCCTTGAGTGATGTTGGGGCGGAGAAGGAGGTTTTGCTTATGTCGCGTTTGATGTTGATCATCATGGGCCTGTTCGCCGTGTTGGCGGTCAGTGCTGTCGCGTCGGCGTCGGCGTCGGCGTTACAATGGTATGTCAACGGAGTCTTACTAAGCGGAGTATTAGAAATTGAAGCCAAACAGTTAGGGAACTCTACCCTGAAGGGTAAAATCGCCGGGGTTGAAGCAGAAGTTGTCTGCACGGAACTCGAAACCTCGGGGACGATCGAAAACGGTGGGTCGCCCGTGTTAGGGCTAGGGTTAGTCACTGTGGACTACAAAGAATGCAAAGCGGAAAAACCGACGGGTTGCACCGTACTCCACGAATTAATCCTAAGTACAGCAAAGCTCGATCTGGGCACGCTCAGCGGGAAACCGTACGCCTTATTCACACCTGACCCATCCGGGAGCGTCTTTACGTTAATCCCGATAAGGACCTGTTCCGAGGAAGCCAACTACACCGTGGAAGGCGAGGCGGTCGGGTTAGTGAACAACGCGAACCGGACGATAGAACTCGAAAAAGGCGGTGTCAACAACAAACTGAAACTCGGCGGCAAAGAAGCCACACTTGTGTCGGATGACTTTGTGTTAATGAAGGGTGGTGGGGCGTTCGAAGCCAAATAGCAGGTAGATGGGTGTCGTGTGACTGTTGGGGCTGGTGTGTCGTGACGGTCACGCGGTGATGGGTTGTGCGGTGCGGGACCGCCGGGCTTATCCGGGGGCCCCGCATCACGCGCTAGGAGCGTGGGGTGCAGGTTTTGCGTTCGCGGACGGCGACTGTGTCGCCTGGGGGGCGGTGGAAAGCGCCCGTGTTGGGGTCAGTGTAGTCAAAAACATGCCTGGACGGTTGTGGGTTGCGCTGTGATCATCCGGCGTGTATCGCTGTGGGTACGTGCCGGCTCCGGGGGCGGGCGTCGCTGGCTGGTGGTGGCCGTTTGTCGTGTTTGTGTTGTGTTGTCGACTGTGTGGGAGTGCCGAGTCGAGTGTCGCTTGTGGGAGTGCTGGGTGGTGGGCCGTGTGTGAGTCGTGGGCGTCGTCTGGGCGGGGTGCGGTGGGCGTGTGGTGGGGTACCGGCGGGGCTGGGTGGGTTGCTTGTTGCTGCTGTGGGTTTGCTGGTGGCGGCGGAGGTGGAGTTTGTGAGTTGTGAGGAGATCGCCCGTGGTGGGGTGTCGCTGCGGGCGGCTGTTGTGCTGGGGGTGTCGGCTGGCGGCGTGCTCGTTTTCGTGCTGCTGGTGGCGGCGGCGCCGGCGTATGCGAACTGGGAACAGGTCGAAAACTTCTGCACGCAGAGCTGTGGCGCGCATAATGCGGTCGCGGCGGCGGTCGACGATCACA
>JBKQHH010000152.1:0-3351 GCA_052148875.1 Solirubrobacteraceae bacterium | reverse complement strand
TGCGGGTGACGAGCGTGTCAGCCCAGCCAGGAGGCAGCGCTCAGACCGGCGAGACGGTGCTGCAGGGCACGTCAAGCACTCGCGAGGTGCAGGTTGCGCTGGACGCCTCGCAACAGACGAGTGTGGCGGTCGGGAACAAGGTGAGCATCACCCTGCCCAACAACCAAACCACCCCAGGCGTCGTCTCCTCGGTGGCGACGGTCGCCACCTGCCCATCGAGCTCAGCCTCAGATCTCCGGTAGTAGGGCAGATTTGAATGTCAAGGCGTGGTCGTGGTGTAGGTGATCTTGCGGGTGTCGCCGGCTAGTTTGGGCGGGTTGGTGTTGAGCTGGTCGATGAGGAGGTTGAGGGCGCGCGCGATGCGGGGTGCGTGGGGTTTGTCGATGGTGACGGTGATGCTGGTTGGGGTGTACTGGATGTGTCCTGGTTGGTGGAGTAGGTTGCGGGTGATCGCGCGGTATTCGTCGGGGTCGGTCAGGTAGGTGTTTAGCGCGCGGGCGAGGTCGAGCTCGGCGTTGTAGGCAAGCAGCCGGCAAACGGTTTGGAGAGCGCGGCGGTTGACGCGTGGGGTGGCGCGCTGCGCGTCTGGGTCGATCGTGTTCGCGGGGAGCTTGGCGGGGATCGGTTTGAGCGTGGCGCGTGCTGCTTGGGCTTGGTTGCGTGTGCTGTCGAGGTTCTCTCGTAGTTCGCTGAGTGTCTGGTCGGTTTCGGTGTCGCTCGCGGTGGTGGTGGTGGTGTGCGCGCCGATCTTGCGTTCAAGCTCCGCCACGGTCGCTTCGTGGTTCCTGAGCAGCGCGAGGGCTTTGCTGCGCTCGGGGTTTCGCACGAGCGCGGTGTCGGGCGCGATCTCCATGTGGTAGTCGGCGAGCCAGTGCAGGCCGTGGTGCTCCTCGAGGTACTTGAAGGTGTTCTCGATGCACCAGCGGCAGCGCAGCACGTGCGCCAGGCGCGCCGCAGGGGTGGTGAGGTCGCTGGTCAGGATCTGCAGCGCGACACGCCCGTGCTCATACAGCGTGATTTGCCGCGCCGGGCCGTAGGCCTCGAGCTCGACGATCTCGCCAGCGACGCGCAAGTAGTGCCGGCGCCCGTCGAGGGTGACCCACGACGCTCGCGGCTTGACAGTCGCGGTCGCGAGCGGCGCGCGGCGATAGGTCACCCAGTCAAGGCCGCGGTCGCGCAGCTCGCTGAACGCCTTCGGGTAGGACCCGCCGCGGTCAAAGCCGATCATCAGCGGCCGATCACCGCAGATCGCCCGCAGCTGCTCCAGCGGGCCGAGCATGCCCGTCGCTAGGCCCCGTGGGGGCCCGGAGGAGAAGCACACCGCGCGCCAGCGGTCATCGACCACGACCGTCTCGTGGCGTCCGGGCTCGGCATGGCGCCGGCGTGTGTTCCAGCCCTTCGCGACCGGCTGCGAGCCGGTATACGCAACGAAGTGCTCATCCACGAAGAACACGCTCGGCGGCTCTGAGTCGGCGTCAAGCATCGCCTTGGCGAGCGCGACCTGCACCGCGAGCGGGTCGACCGCGTCAGCCAACACCGCCAGCCGCGGACGCAGCGTGCGCAGATGCGGGAAGCGCTCGGAGCCGACCAGCAGCCCCGCGTCAGCCAGCAGCAGATGCTTTGAGCCCTCCAGCGAGGAGCTGCCAAGCGCGAACGCGAACGTGCTAGCAAGCGCCACCGCGCTCGTGTCATAGCACCTTGCCGGACCGGAGCTCAAGACGGAAAACACCTCGCCCGCGCCGACCTTCTCCAGGAACGGGTGCAGCAGCATCGCGCCCGCGTACACCGACCGCCCGCCACCCTCACCGATCCGCCGCGCCGCCGGCGCAGCATCCTCACTGACCCAGTCACTCGCATCGCTCCGATCAACCGGATCGACCAGCTCACTCACCCGCCAGCCGTCAGCGACCTGCCCCTCCCCGCTCAAGCCGTCTCGCTGCGCCGGCTGCGAGCTCTCCGCAGCCTCACCGTTCGCGGCGCACCCACCAGCGTCAGCGGCGACCGACTCGCTCAGCGGCAAGCGAACGACCACACCCGCTGGCCGGCGAGCCAGAAGCCGCGAGATCGTCGCCCCTGAAACACCTAGCTGCGCAGCGATCTCAGCGCCCGCCACACCCCGATCAGACAGCTCATACGCCCGCGCTACCTCGACACGCTCAAGCTTGCGCGGGCGTCCCATCGCTGGCAACAACGCCCGCGACCCGCCCTCAGCCACCTGCCGGCGAAGCCGGCTGACATGCTCAGGACGCATCCCGAACAAACGCCCCACCTCCACGCAACTCACCCCAGCCCGCGTCAACGACACGATCGCAAGGTTGCGCATCCCGCGATCACGCTGCTCATAGCACGCCAGCGCCCGCCCGCCATAGGACACCACCACGCTGTCACCCACCGCCTCCAGGCGCAACTCGAACGGCGCCGGCATCCCCGCTAGCTGACCGTCATTCCCGGCCTCTCCTGCCTGTCCGTCGCTCACCCCACAATGCTACCAACCTGCCATACTTTTGCAAGCTGTAAGCCAAGAAAAACCCCAGCTCAACACAGAAACCGACCTCAACTACCGGAGATCTGAGCCTCGCGGCCTCCGCGAGCGTCGCGCTGAGCGTCAGCCCACGAGCGTCCGCGTGACGGCGCAACCCGGCGATCAACGACGGCGCCAACCGCACCGTGAACAACACCGTGCGCTCCGGCACCACCAAGCCATCGGGCGTCGCCCGTGCCGCGTTCACGTACCGGCGCGCCTGACGCTCCGAGAGACCGTGCTCGGCGCGCAGCGCGCGGACCGCGTCCGCCGGCGACACGCCGGCCAGCAACTCGACCGCGCGATTCACCCGAACCGCGTACTCGTCCGCATACGCTCGGCGACTGGCCATCAGCCACTTGAATACCACGCCTCACGACCGACTCCTTCCCACCCGGCGCTGAATCGACCGCTCAAACTCGAAGTTTGCGATTGCGTGGGAGCAGTCATCAGCCCGGTGCTGTTGAACGTTGCCCTGCACGGGATGGAGCAGGCCGCTGGGGTTCGTTACCAGACGACCGGCAGCAACGCCGTCTGGACGGTAACGGGCTCCCCGGTGCTGATCAGGTACGCCGATGATCTAGTCGCCTTGTGCCACTCAAGGAACGAGGCGCTCAAGGTCAAGGCAAGGCTTGCTGACTGGCTGGCGCCCAGGGGACTTTCCTTCAACGAGGACAAGACGCGTGTCGTCACCCTCGATGAGGGCTTTGACTTCCTGGGATTCAACGTCCGCCGGTATCACAGCAAGCTGCTGATCCGGCCGAGTAACGCGTCCCAGAGACGGATCCGGGAAAGGCTCCGCTCCGAGATCTGGTCCCTTCGCGGGGCCA
>JBKQHH010000151.1:0-18095 GCA_052148875.1 Solirubrobacteraceae bacterium | reverse complement strand
GTGTGGGACCCGATGTCCCACACACGCCTCGACTGCGACTGCTATTGGGACCGGGGTGAGGATCTGGCGACCCTCACCCAAACCCCTAGATCAAGGCTGTCTACGCTTTGATCTCGATCTTTCCAGCGTTCTTGGCTTCGCCCGTGACGTTCTCGACGGCCGGGCCGGTTTCGATTTTGCTCGTGAACGGGTTGAAGAACGTCGTGAGGAGGTCCTGTTCACCCACTTCTTTGTTGAACGTGGTCTTGCTCTTGGTGGACATGACGTTCACGTCCTCGGTGGTGACACCGGAGAGCGAGCCGTTCGTGGTGAACGGGATGCCCGAGCATTCCCATGAGGCCAGGGTGCCTTCGGGACCTGTCGTGCCTTCGCCCGTGTACTGGGTCCAGACTTCGCCTTCTTTTGGTTCCTTGCCGCTGTCACCTGTTTCACCGTGGTCGATCAGCGTCGTCACGTTGTGCGTCGTGACGATTGTGCCTGCGGTGGCGGTGTTCTGGCACGATTCTTTGGTGACGGACAGGATGCAGCCCGTGAACGTGGTCGTGTCCACGTCCGATTTGACACCAGTCACTTCACCGGCGTCCGTGCTGGCCTTGCAGGTGATGTCGCCAGCCGCACCTTCAAGGATGGCCGTCTTGCTCTTGGACGTGTAGGTCCATTTCGTGCCAGCCGGGCCCGGGTAGGGGTCCCATTCGTACTTGTTCTTCTTGCCTTCGGCGATTTCGCCTTCAGTAGCTGCTTTTGTGCAGTTCTTGTCGAGGTATTTGCCGGTGTACTTTTTACCGGACTTCGCCGCCTTCGCACAGACGCCGTATTCGCCGGCGAATGCCGACGACGCGCCCATCGCGCTGAGCGCGAACATGGCCGCGAGGCACAGCCCTACGATACCGATGCGTTTCATCTGTCCACTACTCCTTTTCCCTCTAGGAATTAATCGACTGACCCCGGAATCCCCTCTTCAGGACTCAGATGCCCCCGAAGCCAGTTGTTGTTGTCGGCTGTATCCAGCAGACAACGCTGTAGACGTGACCTTGGCAGAAAACATCTCCTGAGTCAAGGTCAAGGCCACAACAACGTCTGGGCACGGCAACCCGCCCCCAGCGGAAATCTGAGCATTGCCGGAGGTCTGGGCGCTCCGCACCCCTTGAGACACTTGACATCATGTCGCGGCGACCGTACCACAGAGGCCGCTCAGCCGTCAACCCCCCGCTGCGCGATCATTCCGTGCGCCGGACGGCGACCGTGCGGTCCGCCTCGGCGAGGATCTCCCAGCCCGAGGCCGCGCCACCGCGGAAGTGGCGCGATCGGAAGTGGCGCGATACCACCGCGGTCGGGCCGGGCAGCCCGCGTCCGCCCGCCTCTTCGGCGCGGGCGTCGTGGAAGACGACACGCCCGCGGGACGCGACGAATGGCCGCCAGCTGGTCCAATCGAGCTCGCACCCCGCCTCCGAGTGGTCGCCGTCGATGAACAGGAGGTCCACCTCCCCGCGCCAGCGAGCGGCGACCTCGTGCGAGAGCGCCAGATGCCAGTGCACGCTCGGAGCCTCGCCGGCGCGCCGGCGCACGGCGCGGTCGACCGCTCGCCGCGTGGCCCACGCGCTCGCCCCCCATCCACCGGGCAGCGCCTGCGGATGCGAGCCGAAGGGGTCGATCAGGTGCAGCTCGGCTCCCTTCGTGAGCACGTCGCACAGCGCGATCGCGGAGGCGCCCTCGTAGACGCCGATCTCGACCACGCGCCGGGCATCGCGAGCCGCGTCGAGCAGCACGCGCGCGTCAGCCGGCGAGTGCATCGTGCGCGGCGGGATCAGGCCGAGGCCGAGCGCCAGCGCGCGCAGGCGCACGTCATCGCGCAGGTGGGCGGGCGTCAGGCTGCGAAGCGCTTGGGGCAGGATCGCCACGGCCGGGACAGCCTATGGGCGCGCACCCAGCGGAGGGCTTCCGGGGCGCGCGGCTGCTCAGACCGCCGAGACCTGCTCCTCCTCGGCGACGCGGAACGAGGATCCGCAGCCGCAGGCGGCCACGACGTTGGGGTTGTTGACCTTGAAGCCCGCGCCCTGCAGGCTCTCCTCGTAGTCGATCGTCGAGCCCCGCACGAACTGCAGGCTCTCGCCGTCCACGAGCAGCTTCAGGCCGTGGCTCTCGAACACGACGTCGTTCTCGCGCTGCTCGTCGAACGCCAGCTGGTACTGGAAGCCCGAGCAGCCTCCGCCGCGCACGCCCACGCGCAGCCCGGCGACGCTCACGTCGGCCTGCTGGGAGGCCAGGAACTCGTGCACCTTCTCGGCGCCCTTGTCGGTGATCTCGATCATCGCTTCGCTCCTGTCGACGGCTGCAAGACTTTCCAAAGTATAGCGGTGCCGTAACGGCGGCCCGCGCGTGCCCGCAGACCTTCTACTCTTGATGCGGATGCCCTCCGCAGAGGACATAAAGCAGCGCATCGAGGCCGGGATTCCGGGGGCGCACGCCGACGTCGAGGACTACACCGGCGGCGGCGACCACTTCCGCGCGAGCGTCACGGCGCCGGCGTTCGACGGCCTCAGCCGCATCCAGCAGCATCGTCTCGTGTACGCGGTCTTCGGGGCGGAGATCGGCGGAGCGATCCACGCCCTCGCGCTGAAGACCGGCACCCCGTCGAAGGTCCAGACCAACTGAGAGCCAGGAGCACTCCATGCCCAGCAGCCAGTTCGAGCCACTGCCGATGTCCAGCGGCGAGCCCACACCAGCATCCGCGCCGAGCGCGCAGACCAACCCGATCCGCGACGCGATCGCCGAGGCGATCAACGAGCACAAGGTGATCCTGTTCATGAAGGGGACGCCCGACGCGCCCGCGTGCGGCTTCTCCGCGCGCACAGTCGCCGCCCTGCAGGCGCTCGACGCGCCGTTCGCCGCGGTCGACGTGCTGCCCGATCCGCGTATCCGCCAGGAGCTCTCGGCCCTGTCGGACTGGCCTACGATCCCGCAGCTGTTCGTCGACGGGGAGCTGGTCGGGGGCTGCGACATCGTCATCGAGATGTTCGAGTCGGGAGAGCTCGCGCAGGCGTTGCTGTAGCGTCCCGCGCCGCATGCCTGCAGTAGCGGTCGCAACCGACAGCACCAACTACCTTCCCCGCGCGCTCGCGGACGAGCAGGGCGTGCATCAGGTCAGCCTGTACGTGGGCTGGCAAGGCCAGCCCGAGCGCGAGCTGCGGATGGACGGCTTCGACGCGTTCTACAAGCGCCTGCACGACGATCCCGAGCTGCCCAGCACCTCGCAGCCGTCGATCGGGGACTTCCTCGCCGTGTGGGAGCCGCTGATCGACGCGGGCCGCGACGTCGTGTCGATCCATCTAGCGGGCGGCATCTCCGGCACCTGCGAGGCGGCGCGCCAGGCGCACGAGCTGCTCGCCGAGCGCGGCCTCGGCGAGCGCGTCGCGGTGATCGACGGCGAAACCGCCTGCGGCGGAACCGGTCTGCTCGTGCTCGCCGCGTGCGCCGCCGCGCGCGGGGGCGCCGACCTGGACGCCGTCGTCGCGCGCGTGCGCGAGGCGCGCAGGGCGCTGCGGATCTGGTTCTGCCTGGACACGCTCGAGTACCTGCGCCGGGGCGGGCGCGTCGGCAAGGCGCAGGCGTGGCTGGGCGGCACGCTGAAGATCAAGCCGATCCTCTCGCTCGAGTACGAGATCGTGCCCGTCGAGCGCGTGCGCACCGCCGGGCGCGCGTTCGAGCGCATGGTCGCCTATGCGCAGGAGCTCCACGACAGCGGCTCCGACGGCTGGGTCGTGCAGCACATCCAGGCGCCCGACCAGGCCCAGCGCCTGATCGACCGCTGCCGCGAGATATTCGACTCCGAGCCGGTGTTCACCTCAGAGGTCGGGCCCGTCATCGGCACCTACACCGGCCCCGGCCTGATCGGCGTCGGCGCGATCCCCCGCGCGCTGCTGACCTGATCAGCGGCGGCGGCGGCGGCGGCGCAGCACGCGTACGCCGATCATCAGCCCGACGACCGCCGCGCCGACCGTGATTTCGGTGCGGTGGCGCTCGACGTGTCCGCGCCAGTCGGTCAGGCGCGTGACCTCGCCGCGCAGCTTCTGCACCGACACCGCGAGCTCCATGCGGTTGGCCTCGATCGAGCTGCGGATCTCAGCCGGCGAGCGCTGAGCCATCAGCTCTCGCCTCCCGCGGCGGCGGCCGGGTAGGGGACGCTGCCCTCGCCGCCCTGGGCGGGCGCCGCGCCGGGGCCTGCGCCGGGCGCCGCTCCGGGGCCGACGCTCTCGCGGATCCTGCGGGCCTCCTCGATCGCCATGCTCGGCACCGGCGGCGAGCCTTTTTTGACCGCCTTCGCGGCGATCAGCCCGGCGAACAGGCCGAGCACCACCAGGATCACGGACATCGCGAAGAAGCCCCAGAAGTAGGTGAACTGGTTGCCGATCGGCAGGTAGTAGTACAGCAGCCACGCGCACCCGACCAGCGCGAACACGAGCGCCGTGAAGAAGAACACTCCCGCGGCGGCCCCGACGACGGCGCCCTTGACGAGCTTCGTCGCCTTTTCGCTCATCTCCGCCTTGGCCAGCTCGATCTCCTCGCGCACCAGCAGCGTGGCGCGCTCGGACACCTCCGCTATCGCCGTCGCGATGTTCTGCGCCTCGCCCCTGCTCTCGCCGGTCGCCGATCGATCGCCCGCCGGCGGTGGTTGGGCGCCGTTCACTCCGGCGGCTCCTCGTCGAACACGCGCCTCCACACGGTCGCGGCGACGCGGGTCGCGAGGATGCTCGCGAGCGCGCCCACGCCCGCCAGCAGGCCCTGCCACATCAACCGCTTGACCATCTCGTTCTGCACGATCGCGCCAGTCTATTGCTCCAGCCCGCCGCAGACAGTCTCGACCACCAGCCACTTGGCCCGTTCGAAGTACTCCTCGTCCTGCGGCAGCAGCCCGAAGATCCAGCCGGTGAGCAGCTGCTCGATCGCGCCGTAGAAGGCCATCGCGGCGAACCGCGCGTCGATCTCCGCGTTGAACACGCCCTCCGCCTGCGCCTTGGCGATCATCCCGCCGATCAGGTCGTAGGCATCGCGGATCATCGCGATGTGGGTGTTCCCGAACGAGTTCGCCGCGCGCGTGACCTCGACGATGATCACCTTCATCAGATCGGGGTCGTGCCGATAGCTGTCGACGATGAACGACGCGATCGCCCCGAGCTTGTCCCTCACCGGGATCGCCTCGGCATCGACGTCGCGGATCAGCTCGAGCATCACGCTCCAGCGCTCGACGAACAGCGTGTCGAGCACCTCGTCCTTGGAGGCGAAGTAGTGGTAGACCAGGCCATACGCGACGCCCGCCTCGTCGGCTATGTCCGACACGCGGCACGCATGGAATCCCTGGCGGGCGAACACGCGCACCGCCGCGTCGAGGATCAGTCGGCGCTTGTCCGGCGCCTTCGCGCCGGAGGCGGATGCGCGGCTGGCGCTCATACGGTCTCCGCGACCGGCCAGCGGTAGGCCTCGGGGCGGCGGTTGGCGAGCGAGGGCAGGCGCGCGCGGATCTCGAGCTGGCGCGCGAGGTCCAGCTCGGCGACGATGTAGCCCTCGCGGTCGGGGGCCTGCGCCAGCACCACGCCCCACGGGTCCACGATCATCGAGCGCCCACCCGAGTGCTGGCCGGCGGGATGCTCGCCGACCTGGTTTGCGGCGATCACGAACACCTGGTTCTCGATCGCCCGCGCGCGCACGAGCACCTCCCAGTGATCGCGCGTCGTCGCCAGCGTGAACGCCGCCGGCAGCGCGACGATGCGCGCGCCGCGCACGGCGAGTATCCGGTAGAGCTCGGGGAAGCGCAGGTCGTAGCAGATCGACAGCCCCAGCTCGACGCCTCCGGCCGTCTGCGTCGTCACGATCTCCTCGCCCGGCTCCTCCAGCTCGGACTCGCGGTACGAGCGCCCGCCGACCTCGACGTCGAACATGTGCACCTTGCGGTAGGTCGCCATCACCTCGCCGCGCGGGTCGACGTGAACGGACGTGTTCGCCAGCTTCGCCTGCCCGGGAACGCGCTCGAGGATCGAGCCCGCGACGAGATCGACGCCGAGCTCGCGCGCGATCGCGCGCGCCCACCCGACCGCCGCGCCGTCGAGCGTCTCCGCGCCCGCGCGCAGGTCCTCCTCCGAGCCCATCGCCGTCCACTTCTCCGGCAGCACGATCAGCTTCGCGCCGTCGGCCGCCGCCGCGCGCGTGAGGCGGTCCGCATGCGCCATGTTGGCGATGAGATCGGCGGTGGAGTTGAGCTGGACTGCCGCGACCCTCACAAGCGCGTTCCCTCCCGCGGACGCTGCGCCCGCAGTTCCCCTGAGGGCTTTGCAACAGAACAGATTGACTGGTCAGTCAACATCTCAGAGCATAACGGCCAGCCGGCGTGGCGGGATGTCAACCGCCACGCGCCCCCGCTCCGCTGCCGCGTCGCCGCGCCCGCGCCGCGCCCCGCTCAATCCGCGCCGCGCCCGCGCTGGCGGCGCAGCTCCGCCAGCAGCAGCTTGGAGTGCATCGCTCCGATCAGCTCGCGCAGCGGTTCCGCGCCGGCGGCCACGATCTGCATCGCCCGCTCGACCTCCACCTCGCCCGCCAGACGGTCCAGCAGCGCCCGCACCTCCTCCTCCACCAGCGGCTCGAGCGCCTTGCGGTAGCGCAGCGTGTCGTACACGGTGAACCCCAGCGTCTCGTCGTAGCCGCCCGCGCGGAAGCTCGCGATCGCCTCGATGATCTTCACGTCGTCGCGGTCGTAGCCCTGCTGGTTGGGCGTCAGCACGCCGATGTCGGCCAGGCGCGCGAGCACGTTGCGCGGGACGCCGTAGCGCTCCTGCACGAGCTTGCGCGACACGCGACTGCCGTCGTCGGCGCTGATCGCCGCGCGCTCGAGGATGCGGTCCTCGAGCTCGATCAGGGCGCGCACGCGATCGGGATCCTCCTGCAGCGCGCTGCGGATCACACGGAGCGGCATGAAGCGCTCCTCCTGCAGCCGCTTGATCAAAGCGATCCGCTGCACGTACTCGGGCGGGTAGTAGGCCATGTTGCGGCTCGTCCTCACGACGTCCTCGCCGCCGCCGAGCATGCCCTCGCGCAGGTAGTAGCGGATCGTGCCGGCGCTCACACCCGAGCGCTCGGCGAGCTCGCTCATCTTCAGCAGCTCTCGATGGCTGTTCACGCTCGGAACGTCGTGGTTATTGAATCCCCACCCGCCCCCTCGGTCGCCTCGGCCGCGCCCGCCGCCGCCCCCGACGCCAGCAGCTCGGCGACCTGCTCGTCCGAGTAGCCGGCCGCCAGCAGCACCTCCTCGGTGTGCTCGCCCAGCGCCGGCCCCGGCAGCCGCGCGTGCGCTGCCGGAGTGCGGGTCAGCTTGACGGGCACGCCCAGCTGACGCACGGGCCGCTCGGCCCCCGGCTGCTCGATCTCGACCACCATCTCCCGCGCGCGCACGAGCTCGGATGACAGCGCCTCGTCGAGCTCCAGCACCGGCTCCAGGCAGCAGTCGTGCTCGCGCGCGAACGCCTCCCATTCGGCGCGCGTGCGCGTCTTGAAGATCGCCTGCACCTGCTGGTGGGCCGCCGAGCCAGGGTGTTCGAACTGTGCGGGGATCAGCTGCTCGTGGCCCACGCCGCGGCACCACGCCTGCCAGAACTTCGGCTCCAGCGCACCCAGCGACACCCAGCCGTCGGCGCACTCGTACGGCCGGTAGCAGATGAGCGAGCCGGCGAGCGGAAGATCGCCGCGGCGCGGAACCATGTCCTCGGCGAAGTAAGCCGCCGCCACCATCGCCAGCCACGAGAGCGCTCCGTCGGTCATCGACACGTCGACGAGCTGGCCTTCGCCCGATCCGGTCCCGCCCGCCCGCCGCGTGCCCGCCGGTCCCCCGCCGTCGCGCTCGCGCAGCGCCGCCAGGATCCCGAAGGCCGCCATCAGCGCGCCGCCCCCCAGATCGGCGATCTGCCCGGCGGATTGAATGGGCTCTCCACGATGCTCGCCGGTCAGGCCGAGCAGGCCGATCAGGCCGAGGTAGTTCATGTCGTGGCCGGAGGCGTCGCGCTTGGGGCCGTTCTGACCGTAGCCGCTGATGGCGCAGTACACGATGCCGGGGTTCTCCTCGCGCATCCGCTCGTAGCCCACGCCCAGACGGTCGAGCACGCCCGGGCGGAACGACTCCAGCACCACGTCGTATTCGCGCACGAGCCTCAGCAGCGCCTCGCGGCCGCCCTCGCTCTTGAGGTCGAGGCGAATCGAGCGCTTGTTGCGGTTCAGCGACAGGAACAGAGCCGACGCGGCGGTCTTGTGGGCGCCCTCGTAAAAGGGCGGCGACCAGCGGATGTAGTCGCCCATGCCCGTGTCCTCCACCTTCAACACGTCCGCGCCGAAGTCCGCCAGCAGCAGCGAGCAGAAGCCGCCCGGCAGCAGGCGCGACAGGTCGAGAACTCGTATGCCCGCGAGCGGCAGCGTCATGCGACGCTCGCCTCGCGCTGGGGGATCGCCAGCATCGCGCGGGCCTCCCGCACCGTCGCCGGCCGGCGGCCCATGTCCTCGGTCATCTGCCGCGCCTTCGCGATCAGCTCGCCGTTCGAGCGCGCCATCTCGCCGTTCGGCAGGTACAGGTTGTCCTCCAGGCCCACGCGGATCGAGCCGCCGAGCGTCAGCGCCGCCGAGATCAGCATCCACTGGTCGCGCGAGATCCCGATGACCCCCCAGTGGGATGCCGTGCCGCCGCCCGCCGCGGTGTCCGGGATGTTCTCGACCATCGCCGCCAGGTTGCGCGCCGTCGGCGGGATGCCGCCGACTACGCCCATCACGCAGTCGACGTGCAGCGGGGTCTTCAGCACGCCCATGTCGATCAGCGGCGCGAGGCTGCCCACGTGGCCGACGTCGAAGCACTCGTGCTCCGGTTTGATGCCCAGCTCGTTCATCGCCTCCAGCAGCTCCACGATCTCCTCGAACGGGTTCTCGAAGACCATCTTGAACACGAACTGCTTTCTCGACTTCGAGTACTTGGCGTAGTTCATCGAGCCCATGTTCAGCGCCGCCACCTCCGGGCGACACGCGCGCAGGTACTCGATCCGCTTCGCCACCGGCACGCCGATCGTGCCCGTCGAGAAGTTGACGATCACCGCGTCGCCGACCTCGGTTCGGATCGCGTCGGTGATCGCCTGGAAGTCCTCGATCTCGTAGCTCGGCGTGCCGTCCGGTTTGCGCGCGTGGATGTGGATCATCACGCCGCCCTCGTCCACGATCCGCCGCGCCTCCGCCGCGTACTCCGCGGGGGTGTACGGGATCGCCGGGCACTGCTCGCGGTTGGCGATCGCGCCCGAGATCGAGCACGTGATCACGACCGGATCGTCGAGGCTCATCGGTGCTCCTTTTCGAGGCTCATCCCGGCTCCTTTTCGAGGCTCATCCCGGCTCCTTTGTCTGCGACGACGAGAGGTGTATAGCCATGGTTAGACGGTCGACGGAAAAGGTCATACGGGGACAACCCCCTGCCGCTTCCACGGCCGCTCGATTTTCTTGTTCTCGGACATCTCCAGCGCCCTGCAGATCGTCTCGCGCGTCTCGCGCGGGTCGATCACGTCGTCGATCACGTCGTTGCCGGCGGCGACGTACACGTCGAAGATCTTGCGGAAGCCCTCGATCAGCTCCGCCTTCTTCGCCGCCGGGTCCTCCGCCGCCTCGACCTGTTTGCGGAAGGCGATCTCGACGACGCCCTCGGCGCCCATCACGCTGATCTCCGCGCTCGGCCATGCGACGATCAGGTCCGGCTCGTACGCGCGGCCGTTCATCACGTAGTAGCCCGCGCCGTAGGCCTTGCGGGTGATCACCGTGATCTTCGGCACGGTCGCGTTGGCGACCGCATACAGCATCTTGGCGCCGTGGCGGATGATCCCTTCGGCCTCGACCTTCGTGCCGACCATGAAGCCCGGCACGTCCTGGATGAACACGAGCGGGATCGCGAACGCGTTGCACAGGTTGACAAAGCGCGCGGCCTTGTCGGCCGAGTCGTTGTCGAGGATGCCGCCGAGCTGCTTGGGCTGGTTGGCCACGACCCCCACAGGGCGCCCGCCGAAGCGCGCGAAGCACGTGATGATCGTCTTCGCCCACTGGCCCTTCATGTCGAAGTACTCGCCGTCGTCGACGATCCTGCGGATCACCTCGTACATGTCGTACGGCTTGCGGTTGGACTCCGGCAGCACGTCCAGCAGCTCCTCCTCGCGCCTGTCGATCGGATCGCCCACCGGACGCACCGGCGGGCGCTCTTCGCAGTTCTGCGGCATGTACGACAGGTACTGCTTGATGCGCTCGATGCACTGCTCGTCGTCGGCCACCTCCATGTCGCCGACGCCCGACTTGCGGCAGTGCACGCGCGAGCCGCCCAGCTCCTCCTGGGTGACGTCCTCGCCGACCGCCGCGCGCACGAGGTGCGGTCCGGCGAGCGCCATCGAGCCGCGGCCCTTGACCATCGGCACGAAGTCGGCCAGGCCGGGGATGTACGCGGTGCCGGCCGCGCACGGGCCCATCAGGGCGGCGATCTGGGGGATCACGCCGCTCATCACGACCTCCTCGCGGAACAGGTGCCCCGAGCCGGCGAACATCGCGCCGGCGGCCTCCTGCACGCGCGCGCCCGCCGAGTCCAGCAGCCACACGAACGGCATCCGCTTGGTCAGCGCCAGCTCGCGCAGGCGCGTGACCTTGAACTCGCCCGTCATCCCCATCGAGCCGGCCATCACCGTGAAGTCGTACGCGCACACCGCCGTCAGGCGGCCGTCGACCTTGCCGTAGCCGGTGATCACGCCGTCCGCCGGCGCATCCACGCCGTCCATCGCCCGCTGGGAGGAGTGCGGCGTGCCGTGGATGCCCAGCTCCACGAACGTGCCGTCATCGATGAGCAGCGCGATCCGCTCGCGCGCGGTCAGCTTCTCGCGCGCGTGCTGCTCGGCGATCTTCTCCTCGCCGCCGCCGAGGCGGATGCGCGCGCGGCGGGCCTGCAGGTCCTCGACGAGCGGCCGCAGCAGGGACGGGGCGCCCTCCGCCGCGGGCGCGCTCTTCGCCGCGGGCGCGCCCTTCGTCGCGCCCGCGGTCTCGGCGGGGGCTTTCGTCGGCGTCTTGCGGGCGGCCATCAGCGGCCCTTCCACTGCGGCTCGCGCTTCTCGAAGAACGCGGTGACGCCCTCGACGATGTCCTCCGTGGACAGCGCCAGGCTCAGCTGCGCGCGCAGGTAGTCGAGGGCGTCGTCGAGCGGCATGTCCAGCTGACGGCGCATCGCCTCCTTGCCCAGGCGCATGATCACCGGAGACTTGCCCGCGAGCTTGCCCGCCCACTCGGCGACCGCCCCGTCCAGCTCGTCCTCGGCGACCACGCGGTTGACGATGCCCGCCGCGAGCGCCTCCCGCGCGCTCCAGCGCTCGCCCAGCAGCAGCAGCTCGTTGGCCTTCTTGCGCGGGACGTTGCGGTAGATCAGCGCCATGATCATGAACGGGAACGTGCCCACGTTGATCTCCGGCGTGCCGAACGTCGCTCCCTCGGTGGCGACGATCAGGTCGCACGCCAGCGCGATCCCGAGCGCGCCGGCGAGCACGTGGCCGCGCGCCGCGCACACGGTCGGCTTGCCGAGCGCGCCGATCAGCTTGAACAGGCCGACGAAGCGCTCCGAGCCGAAGTGCTTCTCCACGAGCGAGGTCTCGCCCGCGAAGCCGCCCAGGCTGGCGCCCGAGGAGAACGTCTTCTCGTGCGAGGACGCGAGCACCACGCAGCGCACGTCGGCGTCGTCGCGCGCGCGCTCGAACGCCGCGATCAGGCCGCCGAGCAGCTCCGGCGACAGCGCGTTGCGCGTGCCCGGGTCGTTCAGCGTGATCGTCGCGATGCCGTCGGCGACGTCATAGAGGACCTTGTCGGTGGTCAGCGCGGCGGTCACGCACGCATCCTAACCGCATGGGCCGGTGCGTGGGAAGTAAGCAGTTCTACTGTTTACTTTTCAGTTGCAGACCCGGCAGCGTCCGACCGCGCACTGGCATGCGGACGCGATCGGACCGGCGCGTCGTGGGCCCCAGCGGCGTACCCACTCGAGTGCCACGGACTCCGTGCGGTCGCCCGTGCCGCCCGGCCAGCAGCGGCTGAGCATGGCGGAAACCAGCCGATCTGTATCGGGCTCGGCTCGGGTCGAGACCGACTCGATGTGTGCGGCGATCTCCGGATCGCCCGGATGCGGCCCCATGCACCTGCATCGACCGGGAAGCACCCGGGCATGAGAGCCGGGCCCGCGGCGCCTCGCCAACCTGTGGTGAGGCGCCGGCGAAACCGGTCGGGCGTCACGCGGTCTGCGGAACCCGCGCGACGCTTTCCTGGTAGAGCGCCATCTGCGCCGCGATCGCCTCGTTGGCGTAGCCGTCGATCTGGCGCAGTGCGTCGACGACGAGGCCCGCATCCGCGAGGGTCCGTCGATAGTCCTCGCTTTCGCGTACGGCGGCGAGCTGCTCGGCCGAGCCGTAAAGCTCGATGTAGCCGCTGAGGTCCGCGTTGGGACCGAGCAGGACGACGTCGAACTTCTCGATGCGACCCTCCTGCTGCATTCGCCCGTAGAGGCCGATCGCCTCGTTGAACACCTCGAGGCCACGCTCCTCACGTCCACGAACGGGCGTGCCCCAGCCGATGAACAGCATTCGGTCGGCCATGCCGACCCCCTTCCCTCACGGCCCGGCCCGTCGCCGGGCCCATCGGCACGAACCTACCACCCGCGAACGGAAACGGGTGGACACCGTGGGAACACGAATGGGCTCGCGCTCAGCGCGATCGCGCCCGTCGCAGCGAGCAGCCTGAGCGTCACAGCGGCGAGGCTTCCGAGCTGGGGACGCGGCTCCTCACGTGAGCGACCGCGCGGCACTCGGTCGCGCGCTTGCCGTGCAGGCGACGGCACGCGCGCAGAGCGTGCTCGAGTTCGCGCGCGGCGCGCCGCCGTTCGATCTGTTTGAGCTGCGCTTCGTCGATCGTCTGCTTCGCCGGCGGCGGTGTGACGTTCACGGGGATGTTGATCGCGAGCGTGTCCACCCTCACGGCGATGGTCGCGCCTTCGTCGCCGAAGGTGAATCTCGCTCGCACGGGCAGGCCGTTGGGCGCGATGAAGACTTCCAACTCGAGCGTCGGCGGAGGGGCCGGCTTGGCGGGAGTCTTCGGGCCGCTGACGGGCGAGGCTTCCAGCGGCGAGCTCAGCGGATGTTCGGGCTCTTTCGATTGCGATTTCAACTGCGCCAGAAACGGCGCGGGATCGAGCGTGGCGTCGAACTCGACGACCCGTTGATCGTCGACGGTCACAGGGCCCGACTCCTCGATGGACAGCGCGCCGTTGAGCTCTTCGATGAGCTTGCTGAACGTGCCCTGCTGACCGGCTTGATCGCTTTCGAGCAGGCCGCCCGGGTCGAGACCGGTTGCTTCCTTGGCCGGTCGTTGGCTGCGAACCCAAGGACGCCCGCCGTCGATTTCCGCCGCCTGACGCCGATAGCTGTAGACGGTATCCCCGATCGTTCGTATCTTCTCCTCGGGCAGACCGAGCAAGCCGCCGGTCGCCGTGCTCTCGGGCGGCGAGTCGCTGGCTTCGCCCTCCCCCGCCACGATCAGCACGAGCGGAATGCCCTGACCGAACAGGCCGCCGAACGCGACTTCCTCCTGAAAGGAGAACCGCTCGGAGTTGGCCTGCAGCTGCGCCATCTGCTGCTCGAGCGCCACCAGGTCGGGCGGCAGCGGCGCCGCCGCGCGAGCAGGGGTCGCCGCGGACAGGAGCGCCGCCGTCAGTGCGAGCAGAGCAGCCCCTCTCCCCTTCGATCCGACCAGCCTCCACACGCCTCCCATGCCCCTCACCCCTTCGCAGTCGCCGTCGCGGACCTGGCCGCGGCGCATTCTGGCATACGGCATTCTCGGCTGCCGGGACGGCGTGTCGCGACGCCGGCGCCGACGCTCGGGCGCACGCCGCGACCGCGGCACGCGTCCACCTCCCTGCGAAAAGTAAGCAGCTCTACTGTTTACTTTTCGACGGCCCTGCGTTAGCGTCTCGGGTCCACCGCGCCGGCGGCGTCCCGACCGACCGACCGGCCACGACATTCAGCAAGGAGATCGCCCCCATGGCCGCCACCGCCGAGAGCGTCGTGAAGCCCGACTTCAAGACCGCGCGCAAGCACTTCATCTTCACCGACGAGCACGAACAGCTGCGCGAGTCGATCACCAAGTTCGCGACCAAGGAGCTCGCGCCCCACGCGGACGAGTGGGAGGAGACGACGTTCCCCGACTCGGTGTTCACGCGCATGGGCGAGCTCGGCTTCCTCGGCCTCGACAAGCCCGAGGAGTACGGCGGGCAGGGCGGCGACTACTTCTCGGCGATGGTGCTCGGCGAGGCGATCGCGCACGCCAACTGCGGCGGCCTGGCGATGGGCGTGGCGGTGCAGACCGACATGGCGATGCCGCCGATCCTCGCGTTCGGGACCGAGGAGCAGAAGCGGGAATGGGTCGTGCCGGCGATCAAGGGCGAGAAGATCCTGTGCCTTGGCATCACCGAGCCGGACGCCGGCTCGGACGTGAAAGGGATCAAGACGCGCGCCGTGCGCGACGGCGACGACTTCGTCATCAACGGCTCGAAGACGTACATCACCAACGGCCATCGCGCGCACGTGATCGTGCTCGTCACGAAGACCGACCCCGACGCCGGCTACGACGGCTTCAGCCTGTTCCTCGTGCCGATGGACGCGCCCGGCGTGATCCGCGAGAAGAAGCTCCAGAAGCTGGGCATGCACGCGTCCGACACCGCGCTGCTGGCCTTCCAGGACGTGCGCGTGCCGGCTTCGGCGATGCTCGGACAGGAGGGCAAGGGCTTCTACCACATCATGTGGGAGCTCCAGGGCGAGCGCATGATCGGCGCCGCCGGCAGCCTCGCGGGCGCGCAGCGCTGCTTCGACCGCACGCTCGCGTACGCCAAGGAGCGCGAAGCGTTCGGCAAAGCTATCGGCCACTTCCAGGTGATCCGCCACAAGTTCGCCGAGATGGCGACGAAGATCGAGGCCGCCCGCCAGCTCGTGTACGTGACCGCGTGGCGCTTCGCCAACGGCGAGTACCCCGTGCGCGAGATCTCGATGGCCAAGCTGTTCGCCTCGCGCGTGGCGGTGGAAGTCGCCGACGAGTGCATCCAGATCCACGGCGGCGCCGGCTACATGAAGGAGTACAACGTCGAGCGCGCGTGGCGCGACGCCCGCCTGAACCGCATCGGCGCGGGCACCGACGAGATCATGCTCGAGGTCATCGGCCGCTCCTACGGCCTCTGATCCTTGGCGTCGACGCCGCCCTTCACCGAGGAGCACGAAGAGCTGCGGGCATCCATCCGCGGCCTCATCGAGCGCGAGCTCGCGCCGTACGCGCAGCAGTGGGAGGAGGACCGCTGGTTTCCCGACGAGTGCTTCGCCAAGCTCGCCGCGCAGGGCCTGCTCGGGCTGAAGTACCCCGAGTCCTACGGCGGCCAGGGCGGCGACTACCTGCACGAGGCGGTCCTGTGCGAGGAGATGGCGCGCACCGGCTCCGGGGGAACGGCCGCGGGGCTGGGCGCGCACATCAACATCGCCACGCCGCCGATTTGGAAGTTCGGCACGGAGGAGCAGAAGCAGCGCTATCTCGTGCCCGCCATCCGCGGCGAGAAGATCGGCGCGCTCGGCATCACCGAGCCCGGCGCCGGCTCGGACGTCGCCGCGATCGCCACCAGCGCCGAGCGCGTCGACGGCGGCTGGGTGCTCAACGGCGAGAAGACGTACATCACCAACGGCGTGCGCGCGCACTTCATCGTCACCGCCGTCAAGACCAGGAAAACGACCCCGCCCGCCCGCCACCACGACATCTCGTTCCTGATCGTCGACCGCGGCGAGGGCGTCAGCTCCTCCGCGCTGCACAAGCTCGGCTGGCACGCCTCCGACACCGCCACCATCAGCTTCCAGGACGTGTTCGTGCCCGAGGAGAACCTGCTCGGGGAGCTCAACGACGGCTTCAAGCTGATCATGGCCAACTTCCAGTGGGAGCGCCTGGCGATGGCGCTCGGCGCGGTCGGCGCGATGGCGCTCGCGTGGGAGCGCACCGCCGAGTTCGCCCGCCAGCGCCACACGTTCGGGCGCCCGCTCTCGGGCCACCAGGCGATCCGCCACAAGCTCGCCGACCTCGCCACGTCCGTGTACACCTGCCGCTGCGTCACCTACGACGCGCTGCGCCGCTTCGTCGCCGGCGAGGAGCCGCTCAAGGAGGTCACCATGGCCAAGCTGCTCACCCAGCGCGCCTGCTTCCAGCTGATGGACGACTGCCTGCAGATCCACGGCGGCGCCGGCTACATGCGCGAGTACTTCATCGAGCGCGCCGCCCGCGACGCCCGCCTCGGCCCGATCGGCGGCGGCAGCGACGAGATCATGCGCGAAATCCTCGGGCGCGTGCTCGGCCTGTAGGGCCGGCCCGCAGCGCCCGGGCGCAGCGGCTGCAGCGCGGGCGATCGAACACCCGTCCAAAACTTTCTTGCAGCGCTCAGGGTCGTGGCCTGAGGGCCCGATGCGTCCGACGTGGCCTCCCCACGTCCCCCACGTCTGGCTGCGCTCGCCGCCCTCGCCGCCGCGTTCGCGTGCGCCGGCAGCTCATCCGCGCTCGCCGCACACCGCCGCGGTCACAGCGCCGCGGCTCCGCGCACCTGCCAGAACACCGGGCTGAGGCCCACCAAGAGGAACCTCAGCCTGATCCGCGGCGCCACCCTGTGCCTGATCAACCGCGAACGCGTCGACCGCGGCGAGCCCCCCCTGCGACCGAACGCGCGCCTGCGGCGCGCCGCCCAGGCGCACACCCAGAGCATGGCGTTCGGCGACTACTTCGAACACGTCGGCGGGGGCGGGCCCGGTGGCGGCACGCCGCTCGCCCGCATGCGCGCCGTCGGCTACATCTCCAGCTCGCGCTTCGGCTACGAAGTCGGCGAGAACATCGCCTGGGGCACGCTCGGCCTGGCGACGCCGCGCGCGATCGTCGCCGCGTGGATGGCCTCGCCCGCGCACCGCGCGAACATCCTCGACCGCCGCTACCGCGAAACCGGGATCGGCGTCTCGCCGCATCCGCCCGCCTCGCTCGCCCACGGCCAGGCCGGCGCCATCTACACGCAGGACTTCGGCGTCATCATCCGCTGAGCCGCCGGCGGCGCGAGCCGCGCGAGCGGCGATTCACGCCGGCCGTACGATTCACGCCGGCCGTATATAACTCCCGGTCCCCACCACTACAAGGAGACCTAACGGCTATGGGAGTACTCGACGGCAAGTCGGCGATCGTCACGGGCTCGGCGCGCGGGATCGGACGCGCCACCGCGGAGCTGCTCGTCGCGCAGGGCGCGCAGGTGCTCATCAACGACCTCGACGGCGACATCGCCGAGCAGGCGTCCTCGGAGATCGCGGGCGAGACCGCCGTGGTCGCAGGCGACCTCACCAAGCCGGGCGTCCCCGACCAGCTGGTGGCCAAGGCGGTGGACTCGTTCGGCAAGATCGACATCATCGTCAACAACGCCGGCTACACGCTCGACGCGCCCGTCCACAAGATGTCCGACGAGCACTTCCAAGCGATGCTCGACATCCACACGGTCGTGCCCTTCCGCGTGCTGCGCGCGGCGGCGCCCCACCTGCGCGAGCCGGCCAAGAAGGAGCGCGAGGAAGGCGTCGAGGTGTTCCGCAAGATCGTCAACGTCTCCTCCACCTCGGGCACCTTCGGCAACGCCGGCCAGGCCAACTACTCATCGGGCAAGGCCGGCGTGGTCGGCCTCACCAAAACGCTGGCCAAGGAGTGGGGCCAGTTCAAAATCAACGTCAACGCCGTCGCGTTCGGCTTCATCGACACTCGCCTGACCCAGGCCAAGGTCGACGAGAACAAGATGGAGAAGGACGGCGAGAGCATCCAGCTCGGCATCCCCGAGCAGATGCGCCAGATGGCGTCGATGATGATCCCGCTCGGGCGCCCGGCCACGCCCGAGGAGGCCGCGGGAGGCGTCTTCTTCCTGTGCTCACCCTGGTCCAACTACGTCAGCGGCCAGACCCTTCACATCACCGGCGGCATGTTCGGAGG
>JBKQHH010000150.1:0-17572 GCA_052148875.1 Solirubrobacteraceae bacterium | reverse complement strand
CGTAGGAGCCGAATCGTGCGGCCTTGAACCCATTGGCGACGACCCCCAGCAGCGGGGCGCCGGCGCCGGTGAGGGTCTCGTGCAGGCGCTCGGCGATGTCGCGGCGGTTGCGCCCGACGCGACCGACTATCAGCACCCCGTCGACCCGGCTCAGCAATGGGAACGCGTCGGAGACGGCGGTCAGCGGTGGCGTGTCGATCACGACCAGGTCGTATGTGCGCTTGACCTGCTCGAGCAGGGCCTCCATCGCGTGGCTCTCGATCAGCTCGCCCGGGTTGGGTGGCAGCACAGCGCCGGCGACCAGCACGTCGAGCGTGCGCGGCCCGGATGCGCCGACCGAGGAATGGACCAGGTCGATCGCCTGCGTCGCCTCGCGCAGCGACGCGGCGCCGATCAGCACGTCCGACAGGCCCGGTCCGGGCTGGATCTCGAGCTGCTGCGCGAGCGTGGGACGGCGAAGGTCGGCCTCGAGAAGCAGCACCCGCGAGCCCATCCGCGCTGCCGCGGCGGCGAGATGGCGAGCGATCGTCGTCTTGCCATCGCCGGGGGCGGCGGAGGCGACGAGCAGCGTATGCAGCTGGCGATCGACGTTGAAGTAGCGCAGATGCGCGCGGATCAGCTGGAAGGCCTCCGCCTCGCTCGCGGGCAGAGCGCGCTTACCGTCCTTCGGGCTGTTGGCGGACCCGGACAGCGCGGCGCTCTCGGGGACGACGCCAAGCAGCGGCAGGCCGTAGATCGCCTCCAGGTCCTTCGGCTCCCTGATCCGCCTGTCCAGGCGCTCGAGCAGGAATGCGACGCCCAGCCCGAGCAGCAGCCCCAGCACGGCGCCGAGGACGGCATTCCGGGAGACCTTCGGCGAGGACGGCGACGTTGGCACGGCGGCGGCCTGGGCGATCTCGACATTGCCGTTTCGCAGTTCGGCGAGGACCCCAAGCGACTGGGCGCGGTCCTGGAGGGCGAGCCCTGCTGTGCCCGCGCGTTCCTTGGGAGACAGCGAAGCCAGCTGCTTGTTGACGAGCGCCAGCGCCGACGCGTAGTAGGCGTGGTTGCTGTTCTGCTGCTCGCTGACGAATTGCTTGGTGTAGGTGTTTGCGATTTCTGCTGCGAGCGTGGGCGTGCCAGCGGTGGCCGCAAGATCGACGATGTTCGATTCTCCCTCCGCGCTGACGCTGAGGTTGGCGATCACCGCTTCCTTAGTCAGACCATGACGGAGCAGCGTGGCAGTCTTCGCCGCCATGTCGCCGAGCTGGACGAGCCTGACGTTGGTGTTCTGTTGGGCCTGCGGGTTGGTGCTGTCGACCGCTTGCAGCCCTGCGACCTGCTGGCTGAGCTGGTTGTTGCTGAAGACCAGGGACGCCGTGGCTGTGTACTTCTTGGTTTGGTGCTCGGAGAAGCCGTACGCTGCTGTTGCGACCAGCACACAGCACAGCACGATCCACTGCATGCGACGTCGGAGGACGCTCAGAATCCGCTCAAGCCCTCCGCTTGTCCGCTCTGCGTCCATCACCGGTCCGTTCTGCTCAGCTGACCAATTCGGCCCGGCATGAAGAGCGCACAGGCAGGACAATCGACCCCATCGGAGTTTCGACCAGCACGCAACCGCGTGAAGTAACGCCCATGGTGCGCGCAGCCTCTTGAGAGCGATCGGGGACATTGGGTACGCGACATAGACATGCAGAAGAACGTGGGCGCTGGCGATGTTCTTTCGGGCAGAGATGAGACTTCGTGTGGGCCGGGGATCAGCGCGTACTGGGAGGCGCCTTCTGAAAGATTGAACGTGAGGCTCACGTTGAACCAGTGGGCAGCTTGCACCGGTCAGAGCTGCACGCCACGTAGTCCTCACGATTAGTCATGACAATTCCTCTATTCGATACGCGGACGCCCCTGGACGCGGTGATCGACCGTGTTCGAGAGCGACTGCTTGCCGCGGTCGACAACGGCGCGTACATACTCGGCCCAGAGGTCCACGCCTTCGAGCACGAGTTCGCTCATGCCACCGGCGTCGCGCATGCGATCGGCGTGGCGAACGGCACCGATGCTCTCGCAATCGCACTGCGCGCGCTGGGGGTAAGACACGGAGACGAGGTTGTCGTGCCGTCTTTCACGTTCTACGCAAGCGCCGAGGCCATCGCCTACATAGGAGCCACGCCGGTGTTTTGCGACATCGACCTAGACACCTACTGCGTGACTGCCGAAACGGTCAAGGCAGCGCTCACGCCCCGCACACGTGCCATCGTCGCCGTAGACCTGTTCGGCAATCCGGCACCTATCGCGGACATCCTGGCCCTGGGACTGCCGGTGGTCGAGGATGCCGCCCAGGCGGCGGGCACGGTGGTCGACGGACGACCCGCGGGCTCTCTGGGGACGCTCGCCACCTTCTCGTTCTTTCCGTCCAAGAACCTGCCGTGCTTGGGCGACGGCGGCGCGATCACCACAAACGACGCGGATCTCGATGAACGAGTGCGGATGCTGCGCTTCCACGGGTCCCGTGACAAGAAGGTATTCGAGGAGGTGGGCACCAACTCGCGTCTGGACGAGCTGCAGGCAGCGGTGCTGCGAGTGCTCCTGACGGAGCTGCCCGGCTGGAGTGACGGTCGACGGGCGGCGTCCCGCGCCTATCTGGATGCAGGGCTCGCCCAGCACGTGGCGTTGCCTGAGCCGACACGTGGAGCCGATCCCGCCTGGCACCTCTACATAGTCCGCCATCCACGCGCCGATGCCCTTGCTGAGGCTCTGGGCGCCGCCGGAGTAGAGGCACGTGCCTACTACCGACGCCCACTGCACCATCAGCCGGCGATGCAGCGATGGGCTCCAGCCAGGGAGCTGCCGGCGACCGAAGAGGCAGCCAGAAGCCATCTCGCCCTGCCGATGAGCCCCGTCCTCAGCGTCGAACAGGTCGAGGCCGTCGTGGCAGCGGTGAGGCAGATCGAGGCTCCAGTCGTCGCATGAGGATCGTCACTGTCGTCGGCAACCGGCCCCAGTTCATCAAGGCCGCCGCTGTCTCAAGCCTCTTGCGCGAGCGCCACGAGGAGGTTCTCGTGCACACCGGTCAGCACTACGACGACTCGCTCTCGCGCGTGTTCTTCACCGAGCTGGGCCTGGCCCGACCTGACCATGAGCTGAGCGTCGCGGGCGGTTCGAACACCGCTCAGACGGCGCGCATGCTCAGCGCGCTGGAGCCGCTTCTCGCCGATCTGCAGCCCGCCGCAGTGCTCGTGTACGGCGACACCAACTCGACATTGGCGGGTGGGCTCGCTGCAGCACAGGCTCGCGTCCCAGTCGTGCACGTCGAGGCGGGGATGCGATCCTTCGACCGCTCGATGCCCGAGGAGCTCAACCGCGTGCTCGTCGACCATCTCAGCGATCTACTGTTGTGCTCATCCGAAGACTCGGCCGCCAACCTGCGCGCCGAGGCGGTAGTCGGATGCGTCGAGGTGGTCGGGGACGTAATGGTGGACGTGGCGCTTCGATACCAGCCGGCCGCGTGGGCTGACAAGGAGACGCCGCGCAAGTACGGGGTACGGGCCGGTGGATATCTGCTCGTCACAGCCCACCGGGCGGGCAACGTCGATGACCCCGAACGCTTGCGCGCGCTCGTAGACCTTGTGACCGGGCTGCCGCGTCCGGTCGTGTTGCCCCTGCACCCACGCACGCGTGACCGCCTGCAGGACGCGGGTCTGCTGTCAAAGCTGTTCGCGCTAGAGGACATGCACGTGGTGGAGCCGATGGGATATGTCGAGTTCAGCGCGCTGCTCCGTCAGGCGCGAGCCGTGCTGACGGACTCCGGCGGAGTCCAGAAGGAGGCGTACCTCGCAGGGGTGCGGTGCGTGACCCTGCGATCGAGCACCGAGTGGGTGGAGACCGTACATGCGGGGTGGAACGCCCTCGTCGACCTAGACGCAGCCGCCGCACACGCCGCGCTTGAGCGGCAGCCTCCAGCGGAGCGGCCGAACCTCTATGGCGATGGCCGTGCCGCCGAGCGCTGTGTGCGGGCGATCGGCAGACTCGCCGGCGACAAACCGGCTCCCCTCGTAGCCCCGTCGACCCTGCTGCACGAACTCGCGCCATGAGCACCGAGACCGCGCTCCCGATCCGCGTAGGCGTCGCAGGGCTCGGATACTGGGGCCCGAATTTGGCGCGGAACTTCGCCGCACTCCCAGGCTGCGAGCTGACCTGGCTGTGCGATGCCTCCGCTGAGGCCCGCGACGGGCTGGACCAGACGTTCCCAAGCGCCCGCACCACGGAAGATCTGGACGATCTGCTCGAGGACGCTGACCTCGATGCGGTGGTGCTGGCAACGCCGGTGCCGAGCCATGCTGACCTGGCAGTCCGCGTTGTGGAGGCGGGAAAGCACTGCTTCGTGGAGAAGCCCCTCGCAACCTGCACCGCCGACGCCGAGCGCGCCGTCGATGCGGCCGCCCGCGCGGACAGGGTCCTGATGGTAGGACACCTCCTCGAGTACCACCCTGCAGTCCTCCGGCTGAAGGAGCTGATCGACGGCGGCGAGCTCGGCTCTGTGTACTACGTCTACGGCAACCGCCAGAACCTGGGCAAGCTGAGAGCCGACGAGAATGCGCTGTGGAGCCTGGGCGCGCATGACGTCTCGGTGGTGCTCCACCTGATCGGCGAGGAGCCTGTGGAATGCGTGGCTCACGGAGCCTCCTATGTGCGGCATGGCGTGCAGGATGTCGTCTTCTGCTACCTGCGGTTCCCGTCAGGCGTCGTCGCCCATCTTCACCTTTCCTGGCTCGACCCGCACAAGGAGCGGCGGCTCACCGTCGTAGGTGCGGGCAAGATGGCAACGTTCGACGACATGCTCATCGAGGGCAAGCTCACCCTCTACGACAAGGGGTTTGACCAGGACAGCCGTTCGTGGGGGGAGTACATTGCGCGCTCGGGCGACATCTTCTCGCCGCGCATCTCAAATTCGGAGCCGCTGCGAATCGAGTGTGAGCATTTCGTAGAATGTGTTCGTACCGGAGCGATACCGCGCTCGGACGGCTGCAGCGGATTGCGTGTCGTGCGGGTGCTTGAGCGCCTGCAGCAGTCGCTGAGCCGCTGAGAACCTGTCTCGCTGAACGCTGCCGCGATAGGCACACCTCGCACTCGTCGCTCCCTACTCACGCACATCCGAGCGACCAAGCGCCCTCACGCAGGTCATGTCTTTTCCGAGCGCCCACTGCCCTCACCAAGCCCGACGAGGCAGTCCCGGAGTCCTGTGCGGCTTGCAGATGCCGACACGCTCGCGAGCAGCACACCCGCGAGCGCCCACCATAGCTCCCCGAGCCCGGCGTCCAGTAGGTCATTCTCCTCCAACTGCATGACCAGCACAGCGACGACGAGCACAAGCATTGCTCTCGCCACCGGGCGTCGGTCGTCGGCAATCGCCAGCGACCCGCGCGCCATAATCCAAAGAATCCACCCGAAGAGCAACAGCACTGGCAGGCCACCCCTGAGCAGTAGCGTTATATAGGCGCTCTCGGTGAAGCCCCAAATTGCTCCCGGTGGCAGATTTGGGCCATATCCAGTCACGAGATGTTCATCGATGACTGGCAGGAACTCCTTAGTCCAGACCTCCCACCGGAACACGATGCTGTTGGGCAAGATGCTGTGGGTCGCGGTGCCGGCGAAGAGCACGCCGCGATCCTGCGCTTCAGCACTGAATTGCTGGGTCTCGCGCTTGGCGATCGTAGAGCTGAAGATCACCGCGCCAAGCAGGGCAACGATGACCACAGCGATCATTGCGCGTCCGAAGCGCCCGTACCAGTAGGCGAGTCCCAAGATGCCGAGCATTGCAGCCAGGATCGGTGCGATCGTCGCCGTGGCAGCCAACGCCAAGCCATCGACCGTCAAGATCGCGAACATGCAGCGTCGCTTCAACGGCGAATGCTGCGGATCCAGAAACAGCGCCATGCCAACCAGAATTATCGCCAGTAGGTAGTCACCCAGCTGATGTCCCTGACCAAACAGCGCGGTCGCACGATAGAAGGTGTGGTAGGCCTTCAGATTGTCTGTTTCGCCCGCATAGGTTGAGGCGAGCGCCCGGGTACCCGGCAGGTTGACAAACTGCATGAGCGCGAAGACTGCGACCGGGACACTCGAGAGCATCATCCACTTGAGCATCGTGCGTCGCACGGCGGTCGACCTGGCTACGACGACGACGACACGATAAAGCAGAAGAAACTCGAGGGGCCCGATCAGCTTTCCCAGGTCTTCACTGGATACAGCTGCACCTCTACTCACGAGATCCCATAGACCGAATCCCAGTGTGCAGAGCACGTACGCTAGCGCTATCCAATCAAATTGTCGCCACGGCGCGGATCGCGCCGTGAGAAACACGATGGCCGCGACTCCCACGATCAGGAGCTGGCTGACGCGCAGGCCGGGGACGGGCAAGCCCGGATCGAGGCCCGCCAAAGTCGGCACGAGTGACACCAGGATGACGCCCCCGACCAGCGGCCTATCGGCCACAATAGCGCCGCCCGCCACCACGATCAGTAGCCCGATCACCATCACTCCGTGGCCTTCTGCAACAAGGCTTCCGCAAATAGCACAGACTGCAAGCACGGCAGCCACGCCGCAAGCGGTCCACCAAAGCGGTCTGTCTGGCGACGCGTGCGACCGACGCCATGTGCCGCGAGCCACGGATGTCGATAGGTCCACCATCACAGGCGGCCCATGACGCCGGGAGTGGCTGTCGGAGTGATGCCTGCGTGCTGTAGAGATGATTCCTCGCCTCGTGGCAGACGTGATCGCTCCACAGGCGACTCGGTAGCCCCAACCAGAGCCGCGTCCGTGTCCCGGCCATCGGTGACGCGCGTCAAAATAATGAGGAGAACCGTCGCGACGGCGGACCCGACGCATACGGCCACGCCGGCCCCATAGGCACCAACGCGAGACACGAGCGCGAGGTTGACAAGGATCGCGATCCCGGCACCGGTACCCAGACTGATCAGCGGCATGCGATAGCGCCCGCGACCCCAGCACCACACTTGTAGAAGGGTGTGTATGCCCAGGAGCGTCACCCCAGTACCGAGCCAGCTCAGCGATATAGCCGCACCGGGATAGCGCGCCCCGTATACGGTGTGCACGGCCAGGGGCGCGAAGACCCAACAGCAGGCGATGGCGAGCGCGCCACCTCCAGCTCCGACGAGCAACATGCGTCGGCGAATGGCCATCGCTTGCCGGGGGCCGGCACGGGCCGTCTCGGGCTGGACAATGGTCGTTATCGCTACGGTCACGAGAAGGAACGGGGCGGCCAGAGTCTTGGCAGCCCCGTACGTGGCGACGAGATCGGGGCGTGCAAGGCGGACTAGGTATGTGTCAAGACCCGTGATACCCGAGTAGGCCAGCCCCGTAATCGCAGTCGGGACAGCCGCCGCCATCAACTCACGGCGTTGACCACGGGTCGCCGACACCGCCCGGCGAATCAGCCGGAGCAGGATCCGCTGCTTCGCCTCCACCACCGCGAAGCCAACACCATATGAGAGCGCAAAGATTCCGACAACGAGAGCAATCGAATGCCAACCCATCGCGAAGACGAGCACGAGCGCCATCAGTTGTCCGATGTTGGCAAGCAGGCGGTACGTTGCCGCGGCGGTATAGCGGTGGCGTGCTGTGAGCACCTGAAAGTACATCGTGTCGAACGACAGGCCGAAGACCATCAGAAACATGGGCCAGACGGGCGCCCCGCTCGTCAAACACGCAATGACAGCGACCGCTAGAGCAAGGCCGAGGCCCGGCATCACCGCGGCAGCCGCGGCACGCAGCCATTGCGCACGCTCATCGTCGGTCGATGCTGCAGCGATCGGCCGGACCATTGCCATCGCGGGGCCGCCACTGACCGGCTGCACGACGAAGTAAGCGCTGTTGATGAAAAAGAAGGCGAGACCCGCAGCAGACCGATCAAGCTCGCGAAGCACCAGCACGGGATAGAGGAAGCCGATGAACCTGCTCATCAGCGTGATGCCCAGGACGCCAGTGATCCTCTGCACCCAAAGTCGTTCAGTTCGTGTCAGCATCCTCACACGTGCTACCGCCTTCCAATCACGGCCGCGACTTGCGAAGGACCCTATGGGTAGGCACACGGCTCGGCGCACGCGGGCGCAGGCCGGGCGCGGTAACCAACATCATCTCCTGGAGCCGAGCGATATGCGTCGCGCTGCGCTCAATGATCGCCTGGCGCATCTGATTGGCCGTGACGCTGGGCCTGGCAGCAGCTGCGGCGCGCACCGCGGCGCTGACCGCGTCAGGCGTATGAGACGAAATGAAAAACACGGTGTCATCTTCGCCGCGCCATTCCCGCAGAACATCTGTACCTGATACGAAAGTGGGCTTTCCGTACTCCATCGCCTCAATGACCGTGGTTTGCATGGTGGCGGATCGGGTCGTTAGACATCCGACGGCATCGGCTGTGGCAAGAAGTTTGTGGTAATTTGCATCATCTACCCAGCCGGTAAAGGTAACATTGTGGGGCGCCGTCGCCTTAAGTGCATCAGGCGCTGAGCCCGTCAGGAGAAACGTGACATCCGGACACCGTCCAGCTGCCGCGAGCAACTCGACGACTGGCTCGTCAAACGCATAAGTGAGTGGCACGACCACGGTGGGTCGCCGACTCACAGCGACGGCAGGCTGATCGGCGTACGCCGTCACTGACTGGCGATTGGTCATCCGCCAGCTCCACACGACGAGGTGCTGACGACAGAGCGCACCATACTCGCGTGCCTGCGCACTGTTATGAAACACGACCCCATCGCACTTACGAAGGACTATGGCGTTCCACGCCGCGAATCGTGACCATCGCGGGTCGTTAAAGACACCCGAGTGGCAATCGGCCCACAGTGAGAAGTTGAGCGGACGACGCATGATCAGGAGAAGGGCGCCTGTGAGAAAGGGCGGATTTGTAAACAGAATGCCGCGCGGCCGCCGCGCTGCGACGGAGGCGGCGGTAGCTACCGCCTGGGCGACGTACCGGGCGGGCCACGGCCAGGCTCGCGCCCATAGTGCTGGAATGAGAACCTCAGCCCCAAGGTCGCGAGCCACTGCTGCGACGCGCGCGCTCGGAGTCCAGCTGATGAAGAGAAGGGCGGGCCGGCGCGGCATTCAGTTCACCCCGTATCGCGCGAGGACGACAGACGGACTCGCTCGAGCTTCGCCCATGAAGGCCATGTGGTCATCGGTGGGCGTCTCGTTCCGGGCCCACGCCGACCTGACCGAGCCTGTCCGGCGTGCGGCAGATCCGGGAACAGACCCGGCCGCGAGCGGCTGCGCCGCCTCGAACGCGGGTCGCGCGTGTTTCGCCAGCTGCGGACATAATTCATCAACGCTTTCGCGAGCCGCGGACTTCTGCGCCTCGAGGCGATGTGGCGCTCGCCCGACCAGAGCGCGCCGCGGTGAGCGGAGCAGAGGTCTGACCGCGTGGCTCTCGATAATCGGAGTGGCTCCTATGGCGGAGGGCTTTCGGCCCGCTGGCACGCGAGCATTGGGCCACGAGGAGTTCGCCAGGCGAAGCGGGCTCCGCCGATTGCGGACATTGCTGTAGTGTGCTGAAACAGGCAGTGCGACGACATCGAGTCGAGCGTCACACCTTGCACTGGGCCGTGGTGGAATCACCCCCTGCAAGGGTCGCTAGATAGCGTCGACGATTTGCAGTCCATGAATATTCACGCTCAACTCGTTCGCGGGCCCGCTCAGTCTTCGCGGCCGCCTCCTGCGGATTCGCGGCGACCCAGATGAGGGCCCGCGCAAGCGAACCAGCATCCCCCGGTCTAAAGAATGTGACCTCATCTGCACCGAAATGCGCGGTGAGCGTCTCGAGGCCAGCAACCACTACTGGCAGCCCAAGTGCGAGGTACTCAAAGAGCTTGGTGGAGAGTGCGAACCGATTGAGCTCGGTCGGCCGGTTCGGTATGACGCCACAGGTTGCGCTGGCGGCGCGGGCCAGGGCCTGATCCGCCGCTACCCAACCGTCAGAGAACTCCACATGGTCAGCGAGGCCGATATCGAGGGCGCGCTCCTGCAGCTTGACGCGAGCGTCACCATCGCCAAGGATCATCGCGCGAGCGGTCGGCACCTCACTACGAAGCGCGCCAAGCGCGTCCAGGACTAGATCGACCCCATACCAGCCCGAGATCGTGCCGTGGTATGCGACGACGAACTCACTAGCGTTTCGAGCCGTCTTTCCGTGTTCAGCAGCCTCGAGCACTCCTTCGTCGGGCACGTTCATCACGACGCTGATCTTCTCCGCAGGGATCCCGTGGTTGATCAATTCACGGCGATATGGCTCGTGTACGGTGATGACACCGTCAGCCATCAGTCCGGCCAGCCGCTCAAGCAAGACCAGCAGCCGAGAAATCACTACACTCAAGCGTCCGCTGAAGCGTGCCCCGAACATGTGCGACGAGAGGTCGTGCACATCGAGCAACAGTGTGCTCCCAAACAGACGCGGAAGCACTCCCGCAATCAGTAGGAAATCCGGGGGATTGTGGATCTGGACCACCGCGTAGCGACGCCTCAACGCTGACGGGGCGAGCATAAGAGCGGCCAGCAAAGCGAACATGAGGTACTCGTACAACATGCGACGAGCCCCTCCACCACTGACGTGATGCAGTGGGAGTCGGCGCACACCAATGCCATCGATCATCTCGTAAGCGCGCTCTCCTTCGCCACGGAGGCTGATGACATCGACGAGGTAGCCCGCGTCAGATGCAGCGCGTGCCTCGCGCCGTACCCTCACATCTGCTGGATAGTGCGAATGGACCACCATGCAGAGGCGGCCATGGCGATCTGTCTTCTGATGTGTCATATCTGCGCTGGCGGCCGCTATCGCGCATCACGCTTGTAGACAGCGGGCACCCCAGCCACCATCGTGTGTGCGGCTACATCCTTCGTAACCACGGAGCCCGCTGCGACGATCGCACCGGTGCCGATCGTCACACCCGGCAGAAGCGTTGCGCCAGCGCCGATCATGGCACCGTCCTCGATTGTCGGGCCGCGTACCTCCTCGTCCGTGTAGCCTTGGGCGCCCAACGCGTTGTCGTTCGCCATGCCGACGGTCAGGCTGATGAACACATCGGAGCCAATTCGGCAATTCCCCGTGACGTGTGTCAGGTCCATGACCTTGGTGCGATCCCCGATCACCGTCTCGTAGTTGATCGTCACGTAGCTTGCGATGAGACAGTTCTCGCCGAGCCTGCATCCCTCGCGGATCGACGCGCCGTTGCCGAGCAGCGTGCCGGCACCGATCTCCACGTCATAGAACAGCACCGCGTGTGGGCCGATCGATGAGCCGGCACCCACACTTAGCTTACGATCAAATCGAGGCTGTCGCGCAAGTGTTCCCGCGCCCTTGGGTTCCTTGCCGAGTAGAGCACCCGCGAAGATCTCCGTCTCGCGGGCGACGGTTACACCGTCTTCGATGACGACGTGAGGGTGGATGACGACGCCGTCCTCGACCCGTGCACCAGCGCGCACGACGGCGAACTCGCCGATTGTGACCCCCTCACCGATTGCCGTCGAGTCGACGACGGCGCTTTTATGTATGCCGTGCCTGATCATGTGTGATGCGCTCCGTTGACTCGTATAATCTCACCGGTGATAAAGCTGGCGGCCGTCGGCGACAGTAGAAACGCAATTGTCCAAGCCACCTCTTCGGGCCTGCCGAAGCGGCGCATCGGCACCTGACTCATGATGCGCTCCCTGACGGCTGGGGATATGCTCGCGAGCATATCCGTCTCGATGAAGCCGGGTGACACGGTGTTTACTCGAACGTTGTGGCGCGCACACTCCAGGGCCAGGGACTTGGCGAGTCCGATTACCGCGCCCTTGCTTGCCCCGTAGTTGGCCTGCCCGATATTCCCACGCTCACCCACGATGGAGCTGACTATCACCACTGCGCCCTCGCCCCGCTCGCACATCGAAGGAAGGAGCGGCCTTATCGTGTTGAATGTGCCATCTAGATTGGTTTTCATAACTCTGTCCCAGTGCTCGACGGTCATGTCTTTGAGCATCACATCGGCCACGATGCCCGCATTTGTGACCGCGCCATAGATTGCTCCGGCTCTAGCTTCGGCCTGGTCGATCAGCCGCTGGAGTGCTTCACCGTCGGTGACGTCGCCCTGGAGATGACTCCCCGGGGTGCCGTTCGGAGACCCGCGACTTATGTGCGTCACGATCGCCCCGAGGCGGTGCAGCAGTTCGACCGTCGAGGCACCGATTCCTCGGCTACCGCCAGTGACGAGTATGTGACGGTCTTTCAGGCCAAGCATGTCATCGACCATAGCTTGCGATCCCGAGTCAATTTGCCTGATTGTGCCGCAGCACAGCCGGTAGCGTTCGCAGAATCAGCCGCACGTCGCCCCACAGCGACCAGTTGGTCACATACAGGTAGTCGAGCTTGACCATCTCGTCGAAGGGGATCGTGGAGCGACCGAGCACCTGCCAAAGTCCCGTGATGCCCGGTGTCAGGTCGAGCCGTCCCCGCGCCCAGTCATCGACATGGCGATCCTCGTCGGCGATCAGCGGACGGGGACCCACGAGGCTCATATCGCCCTTCAGGACGTTCCACAGTTGGGGAAGCTCATCGAGGCTCGCCAGTCGCAAGACCCGTCCGACACGTGTGACCCGCGGGTCGTGCTCGAGGTGAAGCCAGCCACGGTCTTTGCTGTGCGCGAGCAGCTCCTTGCGGCGCGCTTCGGCGTCGAGCACCATCGTTCGCATCTTCAGCAGTCGAAAGAGCTTTCCACCCTTGCCGATGCGCTCCTGGCGGAAGAACACCGGACCGGGCGAGTCGAGCCTGACTGCGATCGCCATCGCGATCACAATCGGCACCGCCGAGATGCCCAGGATCGCGACGCCCGCGAGATCGAGGGCGCGCTTGGCGATGCGCGAGGAGCGCGACAGCACCGACGGGTTGATCCCCAGCACGGTCACGCCCTGGAGATCGTCGACCTCGACCGACGGTCCCAGCGCGCTGCACGTCGCCGGCAGCAGGCTCACCTTCACAGCCACCGTCTTGCAGTCGCGCAGCACCCCGAGCAGCCGCTCGCCGTCGACCTCCGCATCCGCCACGACGACGCGCCCCACGCGCTGCTCGACCATCAGGCGCGGCAGGTCAACCTCGTCCAGATCGCCCAGGCACGGCAGCTCGAGATCCTCCGCGGCGTCCTGCTCGCAGCTGACCATCCCGATCGGCTCGAGGCGCAGGCTCGCCTTCGCGCGCATCTTCTCGATCAGCGCGCCGCTGGTGTGGCCGGTTCCGATCAACAGCACCCGCTCGGGTGACATCACGCGGATGAAGCCTGCTCGCACGAGCATACGACCGGTCAGCACAAATGCCATCGCCAGGCCTGCGAACGCGAGGATCGCGGCGAACATCAGCTTCGCCGGCGCCGCCACCACGAACCAGCACCACAGCAACAGGCATCCCAGCAGCAGGGCTTGAAACAGTGAAGGCAGATCGTCGAGCGTCGAGTGACTCAAACGCTTCGTGTCACGGTCATACAGGCCGTAGAGCTTGAACAGCACCACCCACGCCGGCAGCGTGATCAACCCAAAGAGCATGTACTGCTGCCAGGAGTGACCGTGCTCGCTGCCAGCCAACGCCACCGCCGCAGCCATCGCCAGCGCCAGGCACGCTGCGTCGCTCGCCGCCAGCAGCCGCCGCAGGAACCAGTCGCGCCGACCATACCCATGCGCCACGAGCATGCCCGCCCGTGGCACTGCTCTCAGCGGGCTGGGGCGCGAATAACCGTTGCCATCCAGCGATGCCACCTGGACCGCCCCAGTAACGTCCTTGGACATATCCGAGTAACGCCACCCGGCTGCACGGACTTGCGCGTGGAGTGCTCCCCAGCGCGCATAGTGCCGTGGCAGCAGGCGCTCGGGCGTTGGGTGTGGTGACCTGCGCTACCGCGGCCTACCGAAATCGGCCATCACATCTCCCAAGAAACCGTCGATGCAAGTTCACCGAGCAGGGTGGCGTTAACCGGCTGCGATGAGCACTTCCCATGAGACGAGCACTCCAACGGTCGGAGTTATCGGACTCGGCTACGTCGGCCTACCGCTCGCCGTCGCCTTCGCGCAGGAGGGCTGCGAGGTCATCGCGGTCGACGTTGACGCACGCAAGGTCGAGGCGGTCACGGTCGGTAGCTCCTACATCGAGGACGTTCCCTCCGAGCTGCTGCAGGCTGTGTCCGAGCGAATCCACGCCTCGACGCGCTACTCGCGCCTGGCCAAGGCCGACGCCGTGCTCGTTTGCGTCCCCACGCCGCTGACGCGCAACCGCGAGCCCGACCTCGGCCCCCTGATCGGTTCAACTCAGGCGCTCGCGGAGGTGCTGCAGAGCGACCAGCTGGTGGTGCTCGAGTCGACCACCTACCCCGGAACGACACGCGAGCGAATCCTGCCGATCCTCGAGGAGTCCGGCCTAGCCGCCGGCCGCGAGTTCCACCTCGCGTTCAGCCCCGAGCGCGTTGACCCCGGACGCACTGACTTCACACTGCGCAGCACCCCGAAGGTCCTCGGAGGCCTAACGGACGCGTGCGCCGAGCGTGCGGAAGCGGTCTACGGGCTCGTGTGCGACCACCTCGTTCGAGTCTCCACACCAGAGGCCGCTGAGCTGACGAAGCTCCTGGAGAACATCTTCCGGTCGGTCAACATCGCGCTCGTCAACGAACTGGCGATGCTCACCGACCGCATGGGAATCGACATCTGGGAGGTCATTGACGCCGCCTCCACCAAGCCCTATGGGTTCATGCGCTTCGAGCCTGGCCCTGGCATGGGTGGGCACTGCCTGCCCGTCGATCCCTTCTATCTCTCCTGGCGCGCGCGTGAGTTCGATATGTCACTCGAGTTCATCGAGCTCTCGGGCAAGGTCAACCAGCAGATGCCCTACCACTGCGTCGCGAAGGTCGAGAGGACGCTCAACCACGCCGGGCTGCCCATCAAAGGCGCGCGCATTGCCGTGCTCGGCGTCAGCTACAAGCCTGGCGTCGGCGACATCCGCGAGTCCCCCGCCCTGAAGATCCTCACCCTGTTGAAAGACCTCGGCGCCGAGCTCCGCTACCACGACCCGCACGTGCCCGCGCTGCGCGACCACGGCCTGCACAGCATCTCCCTCGACGATGCGCTCGAGGACGCCGACCTCGCGCTGATCGTCACCGCCCACCCCCACGTCGACCACCAGCTCGTCGCGCAGCGCGCACGCCTGCTCGTCGACCTGCGCGGCGTCACGCGCACGCTCGATGTCGCCGGGGCCGTGCGGCTGTAGCTCTCGCTGCTAGCGGGTGCTTGCCTATCCACGCTGCAGCTCGGCCCGGACTCGATCGCGCGTGCCATCCCAGGTCGCGCGTAGCCTGGGCGTCATGGACGAAGAGCGCCTGGAACCCACGGTACAGCGACCCTGCTCCCAGCTCGCAGAGGCACGCAGTCCAACGGATGATCCGAGCCACGGCGCACAGCTGATTCGTCACGGGCGACGGCGCAGTGCGGCACCATAGGATGCAAGATCGTGCGGGATGTTCAGGAGCTTGTTGACGCCCACGAGGGACCGCGCCTTGACTTCAAGCGGGATCTCTCGTCCATGGCGAAGGTCGTGCGGACGCTCGCCGCGATGGGAAACACCGCCGGCGGACACGTAGTCGTTGGGGTTGGCGACGACAGAACGGTGTCCGGGCTCGCCGACCCGCTCAAGGACGAGGAGGCACTTTCGCGCGCCATCGCGGACGGCATCGAGCCGCTCCTGCCAGTCGAGATATCCGTGCAACACGTCCGCGCCCGCAACGTGCTCGTCGCCGAAGTGCTGCGCTGGAAAGGGCCATTCGGAATCAAGGCCGAAGGCGAGAAGGGCTTCTACAAGCGCGTCGGCTCGACCAATCAGCGCCTCGGGTCGACCGAGATCGACGAGCTACGCCGAGAGATAGCGGGCAAGTCATTCGATGCGATGCCACGTGCAGACACGAGCCGCAACGATCTCGACCCCGCTCGCCTGCGCTCCTACTTGCGCGACCGAGACATCAAGACCGACAGTCCCCGGCTGCAGTCGCTCGAGCTGCTCACCGAGTACGCCGGCGGGTCAGTGGTGGCATCCAACGCTGGACTGATCTTGTTCGGCAGGGATGTCTCGCGCGCCAGGCTCGTCCCCGACGCTCGGGTGCGCTGCGCCCGCTTCCGCGGAACCACCAAGGCCGCGATCCTCGACCAGCTCGACATCGACGGGACGGTCCTCGACGCCATCGCCGAGGTGGAGGCGTTCGTTGCGCGAAACACCCGCACGGGAGGACGCTTCTCAGGAAAGATGCGGCGTGAGGACGTGCCCGAGTACGCGCCGGTCACGGTTCGGGAGCTGCTGCTCAACGCGATCGCGCACACCGACTATGCGCTGGCCGGCTCGCAGATCCTCGTCGCGATCTTCGACGACCGCCTGGAGATTCAGAATCCGGGCTGCTTCGTCTACGGCTCCACCGTCGAGACGATCAAGCAAGGCATCAGCCGAGTACGCAACCGTGCCATCGTCCGCATCCTGCGCGAGTTGCACCTGATGGAGATCCTCGGATCGGGCTACGAACGCATCAGCACGACATTCGATGACGGCTACCCCGAACCTGACTGGCGCGAGCTCGGTGTCGTGGTGCGCGTCACAATCCCAGCGCACCCCTTCTTCGCTGACGGCAATGAGGGTAGCCGTGAGGGTGATGAGGGTGATCGTGAGGGTGATGAGGGTGATCGGCTCGTCGATGGTGCCTCCATGTCGGCGGAGCAACGTGCAGCGTGGGTGCTTGCCGAGATCGACGCCGGCCGGCCGGTCACCAACCAATACCTTGCGCGAGCGCTAGGAGTCTCCCTGGCCACCGCCGAGCGTCTGACCCGCCGCATGCAGCAGGACGGAGCCATCCGCTGGTCCGGCACCAGACGCTCAGGCAGCTTTCGCCGCACCTGAGCGGGCCACCTCGATGTTCGGGGTACAGAGGGTGTGGTGACCGGCGCCACAACGGCTTATCGAAGCCGCGCGCCAGCGCGTCTCCCAAAATCAGTCGATGCAAATTCGCGGAGAACGCTGATCGCGGTCGACGTCGACGCGCGCAAGGTCGCGGCGATCGCCGCCGGGCGGTCCTACATCGAGGACGTTCCCTGCGAGCTGCTGCAGGCCGTGTCCGAGCGGATCCACGCCTGCACGCGCTACTCGCGCCTGGCAGAGCGAGCAGCTGGTGGTGCTCGAGTCGACCACCTACCCCGGAACCACACGCGAGCGGATCCTGCCGATCCTCGAGGAGTCAGGCCTAGCGGCCGGTCGCGACTTCCACCTCGCGTTCAGCCCCGAGCGCGTGGACCCCGGACGCACCGACTTCACGCTGCGCAACACCCCCAAGGTCCTCGGGGGCCTCACCGACGCGTGCGCCGAGCGCGCCGAAGCGATCTACGGGCTCGTGTGCGATCAGCTCGTGCGCGTCTCAACGCCCGAGGCCGCCGAGCTGACCAAGCTCCTCGAGAACATCTTCCGCTCGGTCAACATCGCGCTCGTCAACGAGCTCGCGATGCTCACCGACCGCATGGGCATCGACATCTGGGAGGTCGT
>JBKQHH010000149.1:0-13669 GCA_052148875.1 Solirubrobacteraceae bacterium | reverse complement strand
ATGAGCAGCGGGTAGAAGGGACCGAGGTCGATGTGGTAGTCGACGAAGCGGAGCTGCAGCCATGGCGCAAGGTGCGCCTCGCGTTCGGCGATGAACCAGAGGCCGAGGGAGATGGCGATCGTCACGCCGAGCTTGGTGCGCGCGCGCAGCCCGAGCGATCGGCGCCTGACGAGCTTGGTGTAGTCGTCGGCGAAGCCCAGCAGCGCGCACGCGATCGCCGCCCCGAACACCCCGATGGAGCGCCATTCGTATTCGGTCAGGATCAGGAAGGGGACCGCGACCGCCAGGAAGACGATGATCCCGCCCATCGTCGGCGTCCCCGCCTTCTGGTGGTGCCCCTGCGGTCCGTCCTCGCGGATCTGCTGGCCGAACTCGCGCTTGCGCAGGAACTCGATGAACTTGGGGCTGAGGAAGATGCAGATCAGCAGCGCGGCCGTGCCCCCGAAGAGAATCCGGCCCATTCAGCGCCGCTCCGCGGCCGTGCCGACGGCGGGGACGGCGGGCGCCGGGTCCTCGGACGCCGGCTCGCACGCTCGCCGCGAATCGCCGCGAAGATGCTCGAGGACCCGCTCCAGGCCCACGCCGCGCGAGCCCTTCACGAGCACCGTGTCGCCCTCGCGCAGCAGCCCGCCGACCAGCTCGCCGGCGGCGTCGGCGTCGGGCGCCGCGTAGCTCTCGCCGGCGAACTGCCCCCGCATCTCGGCCGCCAGCGGGCCGACCGTGACGAGCAGCTCGACCCCCCTCGCGCCGGCGTGCTCGCCGATCTCGCGGTGCAGGCGCGGCGCGTCGGGCCCGAGCTCGAGCATGTCGCCGAGCACCGCCACGCGTCGGCCCTCCGCCGTCTCGGCCAGGTCGTCGATCGCAGCGCGCATGGACATCGGGTTGGCGTTGTAGCAGTCCGCGACGAGCACCACGCCGCCGGGCAGCTCCTCGCGCTGTCCGCGCATCGCCGAGAAGCGCACGTCCAGGCGCCCGCGCGGCGTGTACCCGAGCGCTCGCGCCGCCGCCACCGCGGCGAGCAGGTTGCGCAGGTTGTGCGCCTGCGCGAACGACGGGCGCAGCTCGATCCGCTCGCCCGCGTGCACGATCAGCACCGACCCGTCCGCGCGGCGCTCCGCCAGCGACACGTCGCCGCCGTCGCCGAACGTGATCGTGTTCAGGTCCGCGCGCAGGTACGGATCGAGCAGCGGCTCCGCCGCCGGCACCACCACGCTCGCCCCCGGCGCGAGCCCCGCGATCAGCTCCGCCTTGGCGGCCGCGATCGCATCGAGCGTCCCCAGCAGCTCCAGGTGCGCGGGCCCCACGTTGACGATCACGCCGACGTCCGGCTCGGCGATCGCCGTCAGCTGCGCGATCTGCCCCGGACCGCGCATCGCCAGCTCGAGCACCAGCAGCTCCGTATCCCCCGGGGCGCCCAGCACCGCCAGCGGCAGCCCGATCTCGGTGTTGAGGTTCTCGGGGCTGGACGCCACCCGCAGGCGGCCGGCGAGCAGCGCCGCGAGGATGTCCTTCGTCGAGGTCTTCCCCGTCGAGCCCGTGATCGCCACCACCATCGCTCCGCGCGCCCGCAGCTCCCGCCGCCACGCCCGCGCGAGCGCGTGCAGCGCCGCCAGCGGGTCGGCGTGCGCGAGCACCGCGCCGCCCTGCGCCGTCTCCGCGGCGGCGCGCGCATGCTCGGGCGCCACCAGCACGCCCCACGCGCCCGCCGCGAGCGCCTGCGCCGCGTAGCGTCCGCCGTCCACCCGCTCGCCCGGCAGGCCCACGAACAGCTCGCCCGGCGCGAGCGCGCGCGAGTCGACGCTCGCGCGCTCCGGTCCCGGCGGCCCGGCGATGGCGGACGGCCGCCGCAGCAGCGTCGCGCCGCCCGCCGCCGCGGCGAGATGCCGGGCGTCCCAGTCCCTCACCGCGCGCCGCTTCCCGCCACGTCGTGCACGCGCGCGTCCAGCGCCGCCCGCGCGACCGCGACGTCGTCGAACGCCAGCTTGCGGCCATCCGCGAACTCCTGCCCCTGCTCGTGGCCCTTGCCCGCGATCACCACCACGTCGCCTCGCCGTGCGCCGGCGATCGCCTGCTCGATCGCCGACTGTCGATCGGCGATCGCGCGCACGTGCGCCGTCTCCGCCCGCGCGGGCGACCGCGCGCCAGGGGACGCTCCCACCTCGCCCCCGTTGCCCGCAACGCCATCCAAGATCTCCTCGATGATTCGCTCCGGGTCCTCCGAGCGCGGGTTGTCGGAGGTGACGATCGTCTCGTCGGCCAGCCGCGCCGCGATCTCGCCCATCAGCGGGCGCTTGCCGCGGTCGCGGTCGCCCCCGGCGCCGAACACGCACAGCACCCGCCCGTCCTCGCCTGTGCCAGCACCGGACGCGACCAGCTCGCGCGCGGCGCGCAGCACGTTCTCCAGCGAGTCCGGCGTGTGCGCGTAGTCGACCAGCACCGCGAACTCCTGGCCCTCGTCGACCGGCTCGAAGCGCCCGGGGACGCGCACGCCGCGCTCGAGCGCCGCGACCAGCACGTCGAGCCCGCCCGCCAGCGCGTGCGCGGCCGCGAGCGCGCCGAGCGCGTTGGCGACGTTGAAGCGCCCCGGCATCGGCAGCGTCACATCGCGCCGCCCCTCGGGCGTGTGCAGCGTGAAGCGGCAGCCGTGCAAGACGCAGCGCACGTCCGTGGCGCTGTAGTCCGCGGACGCGTCCAGCGCGAACGTGCGCGCGCCCTCGATCTCCTGCGCCAACCGCCGTCCGTACGGATCGCCCACGTTGATCACGCTGACCGCCGGCGGCGGGGCGGGCGGGACGCCATCGGGCAAGAACAGCCGCCGCTTGGCCTGGAAGTAGTCCTCCATGCTCGCGTGGAAGTCGAGGTGGTCCTGGGTCAGGTTCGTGAACACCGCCGCCGCGAATCCGATCGCTTCGGTGCGTCCGAGCTCCAGCGCGTGCGAGGAGACCTCCATCGCGCACGCGCGGTCGCCGCCGTCGAGCATCGCGCGCAGGTCCGCCTGCAGGTCGATCGCCTCCGCGGTCGTGCGTACGACCGCGCGCTCCTCGCCGCCGATCACCGACTTCACCGTGCCCAGCAGCCCGCACCGCTCGCCCGCCGCTTCCAGCAGCGCGCGCACCATGTACGCCGTCGTCGTCTTGCCGTTCGTGCCCGTGATCCCCACCACGCGCAGCTCGCGCGCGGGTTCGCCGTAGAAGCGCGCCGCCGCCGGCGCCATCGCCGCGCGCGCCGACTCGACCACGATCTCGGGCACGCCGAGGCCCAGCGGGCGCTCCACCACGAGCGCCGCCGCGCCCGCGCGCACCGCCTCGGGCGCGAACTCGTGGCCGTCTGTGCGAAAGCCGGGCACGCAGAAGAACAGCGTGCCCGGGGCAACGTGGCGGCTGTCGTACGCCAGGCCCGTGATCTCCACGCCAGCCGCTTCGCCCGCCAGCTCGGCGGCGATCAACCGGTCGAGTCGCATGAGCTGATGCTACTCAAGCGATAGGAGCGCACCGGGGCGCGGAGCCCGCGCCGAGACCGCCGCGCCCGCGCCAAGCCTAGCCCGGCGCGATGCCCAGGTATGGCAGCGCGAAGCTCATGATCTGCCCGAACGCCGGCGCGGCCACCGTGCCGCCGTAGATCGAGCCGGCGCTCGGTTCGTTGACGACCACCGCGCACAGCAGCTTCGGGTCGTTCGCCGGCGCGAAGCCGATGAACGAGGCCACGTACGCCGATTTCGAGTATTCGCCTGTGGCCGCGTCGACCTTGCTCGCCGTGCCGGTCTTGCCCGCGAGATCGTAGCCATGGATCGAGACCTCGCTGGCGGTGCCTTCCGGTCCGAGCACGCCCTCGAGCATCTGCCGCAGCTCGGCGGCGGTCGTGGGGGTCATGATGCGGCGCCCGGCCGGCTCGGGCTGCACGCGCCCGCCGATCGCGCGCACGATGTGCGGCCGGCGCAGGATCCCGCCGTTGGCGATCGCCGCGTATGCCGTGGCCATCTGCATCGGCGTCACCAGCTCGCCCTGGCCGATCGGCAGGTTGCCCATCGAGGACCCCGAGTACTGGTCCAGCGGCAGCGTCACGCCCGCTTCCTCGCCCGGGAGGTCCACGCCCGTCGGCGCGCCGAAGCCGAAGCGGTGCACCCAGTGGTTGAAGCGTTCCGCGCCCTCCAGCGCGCCGATCTTGATCGCGCCGACGTTGCTCGAGCGAGCCAGGATCTGCGCCGTCGTCAGCGTTTCTTCCGGGTGTTCGGTGTCGTCGTGGATGGTCTTTTCCGCGACCTGGATCTGATCGGGGATGTTGAAGGGGGTCTCGGGGGTGATCAGGCCCGCTTCCAGCGCGCCGGAGACCGCCACCACCTTGAACGTCGAGCCCGGTTCGTAGTCCAGGCCGACCGCCCGGTCCTCCATCGCTTCGGCCATCGCTTCGGGCGAGTACGCGGCCGGGTCGTTGGCGTCCACCTGCGGCCAGTTGGCCAGCGCGAGGATCGCCCCCGTCCGCGGATCCATCACGATCGCGGTCGCGTCCTTCGGCGCGAACACCCGCGCGACCGCGCCCAGCACGTCTTCCGCGCGCTGCTGGATGTTGGCGTCGAGCGTCAGCGACAGCGACTCGCCCGGCGACTCCCGGCTGGGTTCGCTGATCGACACCGGCTGGCCGATCGCGTCGCTCACCACACGCCGCTCGCCCGCGCGGCCGGCGAGGACCCTGTTGCTCGAGTACTCCAGGCCCGCCAGCCCGCCGCCTTCGGCACCGGCCAGGCCCAGCACCTGCGCCGCGAGCGCCCCGCGCGGATAAACGCGGCGCATCACCGGCGTGCCCGTCACGCCTTCGATCCTCAGGGCGAGCACCGTCTGCGCCGCCTTCGCCGAGAGCGCGCGCGCCAGGTAGACGAAGCCGCGGCGTTCGGAGAGCTTCCTCAGCACGCTCGCCTGGCTCTGGCCGAGCAGCGGCGCCAGTCGCTGCGCCGCTTCCAGCGGGTCCTTGATCAGGTACGGGTCGGCCGAGATGTCCTCGGCCGGTTCCGAGACCGCCAGATCGACCCCGTTGCGATCGGTGATCGTGCCGCGCGGCGCGCTCACCGTTTCGTAGCTCAGCTGCTCGCTGCTCGCCGCCTTGCGCAGCGCCCCCCCGCGCAGCACGCCCAGGTAGACCGTGCGCCCGGCCGCCACCACGAGCAGCAGGAAGAACAGCCCGAAGATCACGCCCACGCGGCGCTGGACGACGGCCACCTGCCTATCCCGCGCCGTTTGCCGCAGTCGCCCCCACTCCGCCCGCCGCGCCGGCGGGCGGGGCTCCGCCGGGCGGGGCCGCGGGCGCCGATTCGCTTGACGGGGCGGTGCTCGCTCCCGCCGTCGAGGACGGCGCGGAGGGTGTCGCCGCGGTCGAGCCCGCTTCTGCCGGCGCGCTCGCCGCGGCTTCGCTCGACGCCGGCGCGGATGCTTCGGTGGCGGCCTGGCCCGTCGCGGCGCCGGCGCTGCCGGCGCTCGCGGCCTGCCCCTGGGTGGAGGCGCCCGCTTCCCCGGAGCCCGCGCTCGACGTGTGCACCGGCGTGCCCAGCGCCGCGGCGGCACGCGCGACGTCCGCGCGCGGATCGGCCGTCAGGAAGCGCAGCGCGCCGATCGGCACGAGCTCCATCCCCAGGCGCGCCGCCTTGGACTCGACGCGTTCGCCGCTTGCCAGTTCCGAGTTTTCGATGCTGTACGCCGCGTTCTCGCGCTGGAGCTGGGCCTCGTGCACGAGCGCGCGGCCGATGCTCGCGTTCAGCTGGAGCACCAGCAGCTGCAGCACCACGATGCCGATCAGCGCGAACGCGATCAGCGCGATCCAGATCCGCCCCCTGATCAACCGGTCCAGCGCCCGGTGGCTCGACAGGCTCCCGACGAGCTCCAGCACGCCGAGCACGAGGCCGCGCTCGGCCTGCGCGGGCTGCTGGGCGGGGCGCGCAGGCTGTCGCACCGGCGGGCGGACGGGAGGGCGGGCGGGACCCGATATTCGCCTCGGCCGCGGCGGAGCGATGCGGGGACGCGGCGGAGCGGCGGTGCGAGCGCGGTGGACCGCCGGAGCGGCGGCGGCGGGTGGCGTCATGCGATGCTCTCCCCGTCCTCGACCAGCTTCCTCGCCGCGCGCAGGCGCGCGGAAGCGGCGCGCGGGTTGCGCGCGAGCTCCGCGGCGGAGGGCACGATCGAGCGACGCGTGAGCAGCGCCGCCTCGGGCTCGCGGCCGCACGCGCACACGGGCAGATCGGGCGGGCAGATGCAGCCGCGCGCGCGCTCGGCGAGGAAGCGCTTGACGCGCCGGTCCTCGAGCGACTGGAAGGCGATGCCCGCGAGCACTCCCCCCTCGCGCAACAGTCTCCACGCGCGCGGGAGCGCGCGATCGAGCTGTCCCAGCTCGTCGTTGACCGCGATCCGCAGCGCCTGGAAGGAGCGCTTGGCGGGATGCCCGCCGGCGAAGCGCGCGGGCGCAGGGAGCGCCGAGGTGATCGTCTCGACGAGCTCCAGCGTGGTCTCGATCGGAGCCTGCTCGCGCCGGCGCACGATCGCGCGGGCGATCGCGTTCGCGTGGCGCTCCTCGCCGAAGTCGCGCAGCGCGTGCGCGAGGCGGCGCTCGTCCCACTCGGCGACGATCTGGCGGGCGCTCAGCTCCTGCGCGGGATCCATGCGCATGTCCAGCGGGGCGTCATATGAGTAGGAGAAGCCACGCTCGCGCGTATCCACCTGCATCGAGGACATGCCCAGGTCGAAGTACACGATGTCGGCGCGCACGCCCTCGCTCGCCAGCAGCTCCAGCGCCTCGGCGTAGCCCGAGCGGATGAAGCGCAGGGAGCAGCTCGCCTCCGCGGCCAGCGCGGCGAAGCGCTGCTCGGCCAGCGGATCGCGGTCGATCGCCACGAGCGTTCCCGAGGCGCCAAGCCGCTCGGCGAGCAGCCGCGCATGCCCACCGTCGCCGAACGTGCAGTCGATCGCGAGCTGGCCGGGCTGGGGGTCGAGCAGCTCGAGCAGCTCGCTGGCCAGGACCGGCGTATGCGAGACCTGCCCCGCCGCGGCGCCGCCCGCGGGCGGGCGGGCAACCGGTCCCCCCGCCGCGCCAGCCCGCCGGCCGCGCGCCGGGCGGGCGGACTCGCCCGAGCCGCGACGGCGCCTTGCGAGCTCGGGCGCCCGGCTCTCGCACTCCCGGCCGTCCCTGCCCTCAAGCAGCATCGTCGACACGCGCGGTCACCTCCGCGACGCCGCTCAGCAGCGTCGATCGATGTTCGTTCCAGGCGCCCTTCGCCCACAGCTCCAGGCGGTCGCCCACGCCCACCACCACGACCTCCTTGACCAGCGCCGCGTGCTCGCCGAGGAAGCTCGGCACCATGATGCGTCCCGCGGAGTCGAGCTCGGCGTCGTGGGAGCTGCCGTAGAAGAAGCGCTCCAGCTCGGTCAGCCGCGGCGACAGCGGCGGCAGCTCCGCGAGCGCGCGGCGGGTGTAGCGCTCGTACTCCTCCGGGCGCCACACGCCCACGCACGGCTTCAGATCGACGGGCATCGCCAGCACCACGCCATCCGCCAGCGCCGCCCGGTAGCGGGCCGGCACGGTGAGCCGGTTCTTCGCGTCGAGCGTGTGGTCGAAGGTGCCGCGGAAGGGGACCATGGAGAGCGGGGTGGGAGGGCTCCAATTGATTACCGAGCCGAGGTGGAGGAGTGGGAGGAGCCCCTCCACCCCGGCTCGCTGCCGCGAAGATATCCCACTTTCTCCCACAATGCAACCCCATTTGCACATCTTCTCCCACTTTCTCGTTCTCGTGCCGTCGATGCCGGCAAAACCCCTGCTAACAGGCGATTTCCGGCGGTGCGCGCGGTGCCGCGGACGGGAGCCCAACGGTGCAACCCGCCGTGCAGACGCTCGCGCTGAAACCGTGCTTGCAGCCGCGCATCCCGCGGCGCGGTCCGGAGTCGGCGCTACGATCGCGTTCCCGCCGCCCGGCTGGCCAGCGAAAGGAACGACGACTTGCCCTCAGCCACCGCCCCCTCGCCCCGACCTCCCGTGACGGCATCGCCCCGACCTCGCCCCGCGACGCGCGCGTTCGCGATGCTCGCCTGCACGGCGCTCGTGACGGTCCTGTGCGGCGCGCTGGCCGGGTGCGGCTCGAGCGGCACGACCGGCACCACGGCCGACCCCGCGACCGCCGTGCCCGCCGCGGCCGTGCTGTACGCCGGCGCGACGGTGCGCCCGAGCGGCTCGCAGAAGACCGCGGCGCTCGCGGCGGGCAAGGCCCTCACCCACCAGGCCGACCCATATCTGCGGCTGCTCGGAGCGCTCCAGACGCCGGGCTCGGCCAGGCTGAGCTTCGGTCGCGACGTGGCGCCCTGGCTCGGGCCCCACGCCGGCATCTTCCTCAGCTCGCTGGGCTCCGCGAGCGCGCTGTCCTCGCTGCTGGCGCAGGGCCTGCTCGGCGGCTCCGCCTCGGGCGCGTTCGCGTTCGGCGCCGGCGGCGCCCAGGGCGCGATCGTGATGGACACGAGCGACAGCGCCAAGGCGCGCTCCTTCCTGAACGCCCAGGCCGCAAAGGCCGGCGCGCACGCGACGAGCTACCGCGGCGTGAACTACGAGGTCACCGCGGCCGGGGTCGCCTTCGGGCTGGTCGACCGCTTCGCGGTCATCGGCAGCGAATCGGGGCTGCGCAGCGTGATCGAAACGACCCTCGGCGGAGCCGCCCTGGCGCACACGGGCGGCTACTCGAAACTGCTCGCCGCCGCGCCGTCGGACGCCCTCGCGCACATCTACTCCAACCCGGCGAGCTCGACGCGGGCCCCCAAGCAGGAAGGGCTCTCGGGGCTTCTCGGCGTGCTCGGCGGAGCGCACGCGGCCAACATCTCGCTCGTGCCCTCCGCCAGCTCGCTGACGCTCGACGCCGACACCCTCGCCTCGGGCTCGGCCGGCGGAGGACTGCTGAGCGCCGATCCCGAAGGCGCGCACGCGCTCGACGAACTGCCGGCGGAATCGTGGCTGGCGATCGGCCTGGGCCACCTCGGGACGAGCCTCGACCAGGACGTCCAGGCTCTGCAGGGGCTCGTCTCGCTTCCGAGCGCGCTCGGCGGCGGGGCACCGGAAAGCACGGCCGGCATCAGCCTGGGCGGGCTGCTGCAGGGGATGATCGCGCCCCTGCGCGTGCTCGGCGCCCCCAGCGCGCAGGCCAGACGCGCCTTCGCCAGCTGGATGGGCTCGGCCGGGATCTTCGCGAGCGGCGCCAGCCTGCTCGAACTGAAGGCCGCGGTCGTGATCACGTCCAAGGACCCAGCGCTCTCGCGCGCGGCAGTCGCCGAGCTCGCCGCCCAGCTGCGCAAGGCGGGCGCGTCGATCACACCGGTGCGGATCCCCGGCACCGACGCCGCGGTGGCCGCAAGGGTGAGCGGCCTGCCGGTCGTGCTCGACATCGCCGACGGACCCGCCGCCGGCGGCCAGACGAAGTTCGTGCTCGCCCTCGGCGAAGCGTCGGTGCCGGCCGCCCTGAACCCGTCGAGCACGCTGGCGGGCGCCGCGCCGCGCGCCGCCGCCGCCGCGAGCCTCGGAGAAGGCATCCAGCCGAGCCTGATCGTCGACTTCCCGACGCTCCTCAGCCTGTTCGAAGGGGTCGGCCTCCTCGAAGCCCCGTCGATCTCCAAGTTCGTCCCATACCTGCGCGCGGCCACGACGCTCGCCGGCGGCGGACACGAACTGGGCGGCGAAGTCGAGCGCTTCCGACTGGTCCTCGGCCTGCAGGCGCCGAGCGGCTGAGCGGACCGACATCGGGGCCCGCCGAGAGCACGCGCGGACGCGCCCGGACTACGGTTCGGACAGGCCGACGTCGATCGCGCGCAGGAACACCGGGCGTCCGGCGCTGATCCGATCGACGCCGTATTGCGACAGCGTGGTTTCGCCGTTGGGCTCGACCGAGTAGCGGCCGATCACCGAGTCGCGGTCCTTCGTGGCGAACACGCGGTCGATCACCGTCTGGCGGTCGTTCCCGCGCGCGCCCGAGCTCCTGACGGCGTCGAGCACGACGGTCATCGCCTCATAGCCATACAGCGCGTACACGCCGCCTTCGGTGCCGAAGACGGCGCGGTAGTGACGCAGCACGCGCTGAGCGACCGGCGGGTAGAGCCCGATGGGAAGCACCGGCGTGGTCAGATAGGTGTCTTCGCTGGCGGCGCCGATCTGCGAGGTGAACGATTCGCCGGCCATCGAGCTCGAGCCGAGCAGCAGCAGATGCGGAGCGGCCTCGTGCAGGTCCCGCCACAGTTCGGCCGTGCCCTTCCCTTCCCCGCCCGCGAGGAACACGGCCTGCGCCCTGCTTTCGACGATTTTTTCGACCTCGCCCGTGAACACCGCTCCGGCGACCGTCGACAGGCTGTCGTGCGCGAGCACCGCGATCCCAGCTTGTTCGGCGTAGTCCGCGACGATGTCCGCGAGCGGCACGTCGAACGGATCCTGGTCGTCGAGCACGTACAGCCTGTGCACGCCCAGCGAGCGCATCAGCTGGACCTGCGCGCTCGCCTGCGCGGTGTCTCCCGGCGCCAGGCGGACGAACGTGCGTTTACCGCTCGGATAGAAGCGTTCGGGCTCGTCCTGCCCGGCGTCGAAGGACGAGGTGAGCCCCACGTAGGGACTGGCCGGGCTGATCTGCAGGATGCCCGCCTCATTCATGAACGGCAGCGAGATCGCCGTGGCGCCCGAGTCGAAGTCGCCCAGGTAGGCGATCGTGCTCGTGTCCTGGGCGGCGACCTTGGCATCGCTGGCCGTGATCCCCGGGCTCCACTGGCCGCTCGTGGGGCTCGCGTCGTCGAGTGACTCATAGGCGATCTTGAACGGCCCCGCGCGCCCGTCCGCGTCGGCGAGCGCGAGCTTCTCGCCGTCCACGATCTGTTCGGAGATCGCCGCCGTGGGTCCCTGCAGCGGCAGGCTCGAATACACCGTCAGCTGGCCGCCGGTCGCTTCGGCCACGTCCGAGACCGACACGCCGCCGCAGCCGACCACCCCGAGGAACACGGCGGCGAGAGCGACCAGGCTCAGCCAGCGCGCCAGCACCGGGCGCTTAGCTGCGACGGCCGGGCAGGTAGCCGGAGAGGATCTTCAACGACGCGCCGACCAGGATGATCGTGGCGGCCAGCAGGAACGCGTCGAAGCCCTTGAGCCCCAGCGCCCACAGCACGATCCAGGCGACAAGCGCACCGGTGATGGTCATGACGAATCCCATGAGGGCGCAATCCTAGCGAGCCGATCGCCCGTCGGTCGGGGCGAGGCCCGCGGCGAGCTCGCCCACAACCGCCCCGACGGCCGCCGCCGGATCGGACGCCTCGCCCGCCGCCCGCACCAGGCGCGTGCCGACGATCACGCCGTCGGCGCCCGCCTCGGCGGCCTGGAGAGCCTGCTCGGGCGTGCTTATCCCGAAGCCGATCGCCACCGGCACCCGCGTGCTCGCCTTCGCGCGCGCGAGGATCTCCGCGAGGTCCTCGCCCAATCCGCGCCGCTCGCCGGTCGTGCCCACGACCGACACGGTGTACAGGAATCCCCGCGCCGTGGCGCCGATCGCGGCCAGACGCTCGGGGGTGGTCGTGGGCGCGACGAGCGGGATCAGCGCGATCCCGTGCTCGTCGCACGCCTGCAGCACCTCCGGGGCCTCGCCGTGGGGCAGGTCGGGCACGATCAGCCCGCACACGCCGGCTCGCGCCAGGCGCTCCACGAAGGCGTCCGCGCCGGGGGCGAACACCATGTTCGCGTAGCACATCAGCGCCACCGGGACGCTCGCGGAGAGAGCGCGCGCGACCTCGAGCACGCCCGCCACGTTCGCGCCGGCGGCCAGCGCCTGCGTGCCCGCGGCGTGGATCACCGGGCCGTCCGCGAGCGGGTCGGAGTAGGGCATGCCGAGCTCGATCACGTCCGCCCCCGCCTGCACGCACGCCTGGCCGATCCGCAGCGACTCCTCCAGCGTGGGGAAGCCGCCCATCACGTAGGGCATCAGCGCCGCGCGCTTGCTCGTGCGCGCGAACGCCTCGGCGATGCGCTCGATCCCCGTCGTCTCGACGGCGCTCACGTCGCGCCCCCGCTCGGCGTCTCGTCCCCGCTCGGCGTCTCGCCCCCGCCGAGCGCGGCGTCGCTGGCGAGCACCTCGGCCAGATCCTTGTCCCCGCGACCCGACAGGCACACGAGGTCCAGATCGCCGTCCTCCTGCCTGTGCCCGTCAGGGTGCGCGAGCACCCACGCAAGCGCGTGCGCGGTCTCGAGCGCCGGGATGATGCCCTCCAGGCGCGCGAGCACGCGGAAGGCGTCCAGCGCCTGGGCGTCGGTCACCGCCACATAGCGCGCGCGGCCCGTGTCCCTGAGGTACGCGTGCTGGGGGCCGGCGCCCGGATAGTCCAGGCCGGCCGACACAGAGTGCGCCTGCACGATCTGCCCCTCCTCGTCCTGCATCACCGCCGAGCGCGAGCCGTGCAGGATGCCGGGGCGCCCGCCCACGGTCAGCGGCGCGCCATGCCGGCTGGTCTCGATGCCCTCGCCGCCCGCCTCCACGCCGACGAGCTCGACCTGCTCGTCGGGGATGAACGCGGCGAAGATCCCCAGCGCGTTCGAGCCGCCGCCCACGCATGCGATCACACGCGCCGGCAACCTGCCCTCGCGCTCGAGCAGCTGCGCGCGCGCCTCGTCGCCGATGACCCGCTGCAGGTCGCGCACGAGCGCCGGATAGGGCGCCGGGCCGACGACCGAGCCGATCACGTAGTGGGTGCTCTGCACGTTGGTCACCCAGTCGCGGATCGCCGCCGAGGTCGCCTCCTTCAACGTGCGAGCTCCCGCGTCCACCGGCTGCACCCGCGCCCCGAGCAGCTCCATCCGCTGCACGTTCGGCCGCTGGCGGCGGGTGTCCTCGACACCCATGTACACCACGCACTCCATGTCCAGCAGCGCGCACACGGTGGCCGTGGCCACGCCGTGCTGGCCCGCGCCCGTCTCGGCGATGATGCGTTTTTTGCCCATGCGCCGCGCGAGAAGAATCTGGCCGAGCACATTGTTGATCTTATGCGCGCCGGTGTGGTTCAGCTCTTCGCGCTTGAAATAGATTTTCGCGCCGCCGAGATGTTGCGTCATCCGCTCGGCAAAATAGAGCGGGCTGGGACGCCCGACATAATGGGTCAGGAGGTTCTGTAATTCGGCGTGATAGGCCGGATCGCGCCGCGCCTCGTCATAGGCTTTTTCCAGCGACAGGATCAGCGGCATCAGCGTTTCGGCGACGAAACGTCCCCCGAATATGCCGAAATGCCCCTGCGCGTCAGGGCCGTGGCGCAGGGAATTTGGCTCTAGTTTTGGCGTCCGAAGGGTCATGTGCTCGCCTTTAGATCGTCCGGTCGTTTCCCGTGGAAACAATCGGACGATCTAATTATCTGTTTTAACGCATATTCTGATCCAAAAAGTCTTCAACTTTTTGGGAATATGCTGTCGAGCCTGCTCTCTTAAACGCTTCCGCCCGCAAGGCCAAGTGATGTTGGTTGGCGGGCGGCAGCGATGAAGGCGAGGATTTTTTCGACACTTTTTTCGCCCGGCGCAGTTTCCACGCCCGACGAGACATCGACGCCCGGCGCGCCGGTCAGGCGGATCGCCTCGCCGACATTCTCGGTGGACAGGCCGCCCGACAGCATCCATTCTTTTTTCGCGCCGCCGGCGGCATAGTCGTGGA
>JBKQHH010000148.1:0-6752 GCA_052148875.1 Solirubrobacteraceae bacterium | reverse complement strand
ATCTGATCCTCAGCCAAGCCGGACAGTGCATTCACTGTCCGGAGGGGCCGCACATGTGCGGCCCCTGAGAACGGCCGCATGCGGCCGTTCTGGACACGCCGCATGCGGCGTGTCTCGGGCGGCGCATGCGCCGCCCGGACTACCTGGCAGCTCAATCAAGCATGCGCCGCCCGGACTCGGCTCTCAACATCAAGCATGCGACCCCGCCGGGCCGCGTCTGGCGTCAGTCGGACAGCTCGATCGACGCGATGCCGATCGGCTCCGACGGGCGGTCGCCGCCGTCGGTGGGGACCGCCTCGAGCTTGTCGACGACGTCCATGCCCTCGGTCACCTGGCCGAACACGGTGTGCTTGCCGTCCAGCCAGGATGCGGCCTTGGTGGTGACGATGAAGAACTGCGAGCCGTTGGTGTCGGGTCCGGCATTGGCCATCGCGAGCGCCCCCCGCACGACCTTGTGGTCGTTGATCTCGTCCTCGAAGGTGTAGCCGGGGCCGCCGGTGCCGGTGCCCTGCGGGCATCCGCCCTGGATCATGAAGTCTTTGATCACCCGGTGGAACGTCAGCCCGTCGTAGAAGCCCTCGGCGGCGAGCTTGCGGAAGTTCTCGACTGTCTTCGGCGCGTCCTCGTCGAACAGCTCGAAGACGATCGGCCCTTCGGTGGTCTGCATGGTGGCTGTGCTCACGGCCGCCACCATATCGTGATCACATCTCACTCGTCCTCCGGGCGGCTGACGACTCCACCGGGCAGCAGAGAATCGTCAGCGGGGCCAGCGGCCGGCATCGGTTGGGGCGCGTACCTTGCCGTGTTACCATGCACTACGTGGCCGCCGTACCAATCAGCATCCGCCTCCCCGAACAGACCGTCGGTCGGCTCGCCGACCGTGCCGGCCGCTCGAACATGCCCTCGCGCACGCTCGCGCAGCGCTACGTCGAGGAGGGCCTGCGGATGGATGAGCACCCGCTGATCCGATTCGCGGACGGCCCCTCGGGTCGTCGCGCACGACTGGTCGGCGGCCCGGACGTGTGGGAGGTGGTCGCCGTCGCACGCGACAACGACGGCGACCTCGCCGAGACCGCGGCGTACCTGGAGCTTTCGCTGGGCCTCGTGCAGGCCGCCGCCTCCTACTACGCGGCTTACCAGCAGGAGGTGGACGAGCGCATCGAGCGCAATAGCCGTGAGGCTCGCGACGCCCACGGCGCCTTCGTCGCGGGCCGCGACGCGCTCGGCGGTTGAGACTGCTGCTCGATGAGATGCTGTCGCCCGCGATCGCGCGGGAGCTGCGCACACGTGGTCACGATGTCCAGGCGATCGGCGAGCACCCCGAGTGGTGCTCATTCGATGACCGTCGTGTCGTCGAGCTCGCACGCGATGAGCGTCGAGTGATCGTCACCGACAACCTCGTCGACATGCGACCCCTGCATTACGAGGCGATCACGCCCGGCGGCCCGGGCGATCACGGCATGATCTTCATTCCCGGTGGTCGCCCGCGCACCCGTGCCGACACGGGGAGGATCGTCGCCGCCCTCGAGCAGAAGCTCGCTGCGCATCCCGGAGACGACGACCTGGCAAACGGCGAGGACTGGCTATAGGGACATCTTGACGACGGTCTGCGTGTGGCTATGGGCGTCGGCCCACCGGCTTCAGGCAAGCCTCTATGCCACGTGCGCCTACTTGACCGGCACGCGCGCGAGGCTGACCGGCTGGGACGAGCGGCTGCCGATCGAGCGGCCGTTCAGCGCCTCGATCACGCGATCGGCCTCGGCGGCCGGCACGGACAGGAACGAGAAGCGGTCGAGCACGAGCACGTCGCGCACCGCCTCGCCATCGAGGCCCGCGGATGAGGTCACCGAGGCGACGATGTCGGCCACGCTGAGCCCCGCCGCGCGGCCGCCGCCGAGCACCAGCTTGGTGTACGCCTCGCCGTCGTCGCGCCGGGAGATGCGCGGCTTGGAGTGCCTGCGCGGGCGCTCGCGCACGGGCGTCGGCGCGACCACCGCGCCCTTCTCCCATTGCGCGACGTTGGTGCCGATGTGGCGTTCGATCGCCTCCAGCTCGCGCTTCTGGCGATCCTCCACGAACGTGATCGCGCGGCCCGAGCGCCCCACGCGCCCCGTGCGCCCGATGCGGTGCACGTACGTGTCGGGGCTCGTGGGCACGTCGTAGTTGACCACGTGGGTCACCGTCGAGATGTCCAGGCCGCGCGCCGCCACGTCGGTGGCCACGAGGATCGGGACGCGCCCGCCCTTGAACGCGAGCATCACGCCGTCGCGCGAGCCCTGCGACATGTCGCCGTGGAGCGCGCGCACGTTCATGCCGCCGTCGCGCAGCGTGCGGTACAGCTGCTCGCAGCGGATCTTCGTGCGCACGAACACGATCGCCTGGTCCGGCGCCTCCGCGCGCAGCACTTCGACGAGCTTCGCCGGCTTGTCCTTGGCGGCGACCGGGAGCTGGAACTGCGCGACGGTGTCGATCGTCAGCGTCTCCGCCTCGACCTGGATGATCGTCGGGTCGTACATGTAGCGGTCGGCCAGCGTGCGGATCGGCGGCGGCATCGTCGCCGAGAACAGCGCCGTCTGGCGGCTGGAGGGCGTCAGCGAGAGGATTTTCTCGACGTCTTCCAGGAAGCCCAGGTCGAGCATCTCGTCGGCCTCGTCGAGCACCAGGAAGCGGCAGTCGTGCAGCACCAGCGAGTGGCGCGAGATCAGGTCGAGCACGCGCCCGACCGTGCCGACCACCACATGCCCGCCGGCGCGCAGCTGCGCCTGCTGGGTGCGGATCGGGGCGCCGCCGAACACCGCCACCACGTCGATGCCGCTGTGCGAGCCGTACGTGCGCAGCGCCTGCGTCACCTGGATGCACAGCTCGCGCGTGGGCGTCAGCACGAGCGCCTGCACGACCTGCTCGCTCGGGTCGAGGTACTCCATGATCGGCAGGCCGAACGCGGCCGTCTTGCCTGTCCCCGTCTGCGCCTGGCCGATCACGTCGCGTCCCTGAAGCAATGCCGGGATCGCCTGTTCCTGGATCGGGCTCGGCGACTCGTAGCCGACGTCGCGCAGCGCCTGCAGTGTGGACTCGGACAGCCCGAGCTCGGCAAATGACTTGGCCATGACGGTGGACATGGAGCTTAGGCGGCCGGGTCGAGCAACAGCTTGCCGACGGTGCGACGGGCGCGCAGGTCGATCTGCGCCTGGGCAGCCTGCTCGAGGGGATAGGTGTGCCCGACGATCGCCCGCAGCTCGCCGCGGGCGGCGCGCGCGAACAGATCGGCGAGCGCTTGCGCGAACATGCCTGGCCGCAGCAGACAGTGGAACAGGTAGAAGCCGACGACCGCGCGCGAGTGGCGCAGCAGCGAGCCCGTGCGCACCTCGTTGGGCTCGCCGGTGGCGATCCCGCACACGACGATCCGCCCGAACGGCGCCAGTGCCCGGTAGGACGCGTCGAACACCGCGCCGCCGGACATCTCGAACACGACGTCCACCGGCTGCCCCGCGTTGGCCTCGATCAGGCGCTCGGTCAGGCCCTCCGCGGCGGGGTCGATCGCCGCGTCGGCCCCCAGCTCCAGGGCCAGCGCGCGCTTCTCCTCGCTGGAGGCCGTCGCGATCACGCGTCCGGCGCCCAGCGCGTGGCCGAGCTGCACCGCGATCGAGCCCACTCCCCCGGCCGCGCTGTGCACGACCACGCTCTCGCCGTCGGCCACGCGCGCGGCGGTGCGATACAGGTGCCATGCGGTCGTCCCCTGGACGATCATCGCCAGCGCAGTGCCGTCGTCGACCGCGTCGGGGATCGGGAACACCTGGTCCGTCGGCGCGATCGCGTACTCGGCGTAGCCGCCGCTGCCGACGAGCGCGACCACGCGCTCGCCCGTGTCCTCGCGCACCCCCGCGACCTCGCCGCCGGGAACCAGCGGCAGCGTGGCCTTCTGCACGTACGAGTTCGTCCGCGTGTGCGTGTCCGCGAAGTTCAGCCCCGCCCGCGTGACCTTGATGAGCGTCTCATCGGGGCCCGGCCGCGGGGTGGGCAGCTCGGCGAGCTCGAGCACCTCGGGGCCTCCGAACTCGGTCATCTGGATCGCTCGCATCAGCCCCGAGGCTAGCGGAGTGCTCTAAGGTGCGCGCCCATGCCAATCACCGTGGTCGGATCGATCGCCTACGACACCGTCAAGACGCCGTTCGGCGAGCGCCAGCGGATGCTCGGCGGCGCGGCCGTGCATTTCGCCCTCGCCGCGTCGTTCTTCGACGACGTGCGCGTCGTCGGCCCCGTGGGCGAGGACTTCGGCGAGGAGCAGCTCGAGGTGATGCGCGCCCGCGGCGTGGACGTGTCCGACGTCGAGCGCGTGAGCGGCGGCAGGACGTTCTTCTGGCAGGGCGAGTACGGCTGGGACCTGAACTCGCGCGAGACGATCGACACGCAGCTGGGCGTGTTCGAGGGCTTCTCGCCGAAGCTCTCCGAGCGCTCGCGCTCCAGCGACGTGCTGTTCCTGGCCAACATCCAGCCGGATCTGCAGCACGACGTCCGCCGCCAGCTGCCGCGCGCGCGCTTCGTCGCGCTCGACTCGATGAACCTGTGGATCGACATCGCGCGCGACTCGCTCGTGCGCGCGATCGAGCACGTCGACTGCGTGATCCTCAACGACGCCGAGCTGCGCCAGCTGACCGGCATGCCCAACCTCGTGTCCGCCGCGCGCGAGATTCTTTCCTGGTCGGACGCAAACGCGGCGACCGACGGCGTCCGCGGGCCGAGCGTCGTGGTCGCCAAGCAGGGGGAGTACGGAGCGGCGCTGGTCACGCGCGCGGGCTTCTTCGCGCTGCCTGCGTACCCGCTGGAGAGCGTCATCGACCCAACCGGCGCCGGCGACACGTTCGCGGGCGGACTCGTCGGCTACATCGCCGCCCACCCCGACGAGCCGCTCTCCGACGAGCTGCTGCGGCGCGCGATGGCGCACGCGACCGTGCTCGCGTCGTTCAACGTCGAGGAGTTCGGCACCGAGCGCATGCAGCGCCTGACCGGCGCGGAGATCGTCACGCGCATAGACGAGCTGCGCGCCATGACCCAGTTCAGCGGCGCGCCGCTGCAGCTGCGCGGCTGAGGGACCGCAGGCCAGCCGGCGGCGGCGCTGCTGCCACTGCTGCGACGACGCGTCTGCAGCGGGCGCCGGCCGATCGCGCATCGTGGCCTACTACGGATCGCGCATCGGGGCCTTGTACTGATCCGCCACCGGGTATACGATCGGGCGCAGTGACGACCTGGACGTTCATCTGGCTGATGGTCATCCTGAAGATCCCGATCGTGGCGCTGTTCCTGATCGTGCGCTGGGCCGTGCGCCAGACGCCCGAGACCGAGCCGGGGATCGATGGCGGCATCGGCCCGCGTCCGCTGCCGCTGCACCCGCACCGGGCGGGTGGGGGCGGATCCCGCCTGCCGCGAGCGCCCAGGCGCGGCCCGCACGGCGATCCCGTGCCGGCTTCTCCCGCGCGCATGCGCGCCCTTGTCGCGCGCCAGCGAATGCCGCACCGCTGATGCCCACGCGGGAGACGCTCACCGTCACCGACAACCGCACGGGCCGCAGCTACGAGCTGCCGATCCAGGACGGCACGGTGCGGGGGACCGAGCTCAGGCAGGTCAAGACCGGCGACGAGGACTTCGGGCTGATGGTCTACGACCCCGCGTACATGAACACCGCCTCGTGTCGCAGCTCGATCACCTACATCGACGGCGACGCCGGCATCCTGCAGCACCGCGGCTACCCGATCGAGCAGCTGTGCGAGCACTCGAGCTACCTGGAGGTCGCCTACCTGCTGATCAACGGCGCGCTGCCCACCCAGGCCCAGCTCGAGGAGTGGGTCCGCGAGATCACGGTCCACACGTTCGTGCACGAGAACACCAAGGCCTTCATGCAGGGCTTCCGCTACGACGCCAACCCGATGGGCATGCTCGTGGCCTCCGTCGGCGCGCTCTCGACGTTATACCCGGACGCCAACCGGATCCAGGACGAGGAGGTCCGGCGCATCCAGATCATCCGGCTGCTCGCGAAGATGCCGACGCTGGCCGCGTTCGCGTTCCGCCACAACATGGGCCAGCCGTATGTGTACCCCGACAACGAGCTCGCCTACGCGGGCAACTTCCTGTCGATGATGTACAAGATGACCGAGCTCAAATACGAGCCCGATCCTCGCCTGGAGCGCGCGCTGGACGTCCTGTTCATCCTGCACGCCGACCACGAACAGAACGCTTCCACCAGCGCCGTGCGCTCGGTCGGCTCCACCCGGGTGGACCCGTACTCGGCGGTCGCAGCCGGGGTCGCGGCGCTGTACGGCCCGCTGCACGGCGGCGCCAACGAGGCGGCGCTGCGCATGCTCGCGCGGATCGAGAAGGTCGAGAACATCCCCGGCTTCCTCGAGGGCGTGAAGGCCGGCAACGAGCGCCTGATGGGCTTCGGCCACCGCGTGTACAAGAACTACGACCCGCGCGCGCGGATCATCCGCAAATACCTCGACGACGTGTTCGAGGTGCGCGGCAAGAGCCCGCTGCTCGACGTCGCCACGGAGCTCGAGAAGCGAGCGCTCGACGACGACTACTTCACCTCGCGCAAGCTCTACCCCAACGTCGACTTCTACTCGGGCCTGATCTACGAGGCGCTCGGCCTGCCGGTGGCGATGTTCCCGGTGATGTTCGCGATCGGGCGCACCAGCGGCTGGATCGCGCAGTGGCTCGAGATGGTCGAGGACCCCGAGCAGAAGATCGCCCGCCCGCGC
>JBKQHH010000147.1:0-39232 GCA_052148875.1 Solirubrobacteraceae bacterium | reverse complement strand
AGACGCTGCTGGCGCCGCGGCGCTCCGCCGAGGCGGCGCGCGCGGCGGCGAAGCTCGACGGGCGCGATCCGCGCGCGCCGCGCGCGTGCCGGACCGAGCTGTTCGCGCGCAGCGCCGGCGCCGGCGCCGGCGCGGCCGGCACGGCGGCCGCGCTGGAGCGCGCCCGCGCGGCGGGGATGCCCGCCGAGGAGCTCGACCTGTTCGTCGCCTGGGAGCAGCTCGCCAGCACCGGAACGACCGCGATCGTGCCCGCCCCCGAGGCCGTGCCGCTGCTGGCGGTCATGCTCGAGGCGCTGCTGCGGGTGCACGACTTCGACGCCTTCGAAGACCTGCTCGGCCTGCTCCACCGCTCCCGCCTGGGCGAGCGCGAGCGGCGCGAGCTGCTCGCCGAGATGTACCTGCGGCGCGGGTTTGCGACCTCCGCGGCCGAAGAGTGGATTAGCGTCTGCCGCCGGCGCCCCGACGTGCGAGCGCTGCTGGGCCTGGCGCGCGTCGCCGCGGCACGGGGCATGTCGCGCGAGGCGAGCGAGTTCGCCGCGGCGGTCCTCGAGCGCGATCCCGGCAACGAGGCCGCGGCGGGCCTGCTCGGGCAGGCCGCGGTCGCGTAGCGGCCGGCTCGGCATGTATGCGAGCCGCGCAACGCGCATCGCACGTGGAGGAGATCCTTCAAGTTTCCACGAAGGGCGTCGATGACAAGAGTGCACATAAAGCGCGGGGCGGCCCATGGACTGGACCGCGTCACATGTTTTCAGGGAGAAAACACCACATGAACTCGCCGATCCTGCCTATCAACGGCCCGTCGGACCTATCGATAGCCGCGCCGTCGGCTGACGCCGGCACAGCCGACATCAGCGCGTTCGTCTCCGAGCTGGCCGCACGCGAAACGGCGTTCGGCCCGATCGCGAGCAGGGGTGCGCCCCCGCCGGAGGTGCTCGAGCAGATCGCCGCCGCCGGCAGGATCGACGAGCAGCTGCGCGCAGACGGCCAGCAGCTGCGCTTCTCGCGCGCAACGCCCGGCGAGCGTACGAGGATCGAGATACACGACCGCGACGGCAACGCCGTGCGGACCCTGTCGACCGCCGAGGCGGTCGAGATCGCCGCCGGAAGGCCATTGGGGTAGGGGGCCTCTTCCATGTCGACCTCATCGCTGGGTGTCAGCTCCGCCGCGGGAGCTCCGATCACGATCTCGGGCCTGGCCTCCGGGCTGGAAACGAGCAAGATCATCGCCGCGCTGATGGCGGTCGAACGCGAGCCGGTGACCCATCTGACCGACGAGCAGGCGAAGCTGGCTGCCGAGCAGTCGCAGCTCCAGGGCGTCCAGAGCAGCCTGCAGCAGCTCTCGTTCTCGGCCGGCGAATTCATCCTGCCGTCTCTGTTCGAAAGCTCGCAGACGGTCACCTCGAGCGAACCGTCGCGGGTCGAAGCCTCTGTAGCGGGTGGCGCCGGCATCGGCGGCCACGAGGTCGAAGTCACGCAGCTCGCCAACTCCGCCCAGCGCACGTTCACGTTCACCAAGCCGTCCAGCGAAGAAACGATCACGATCGACGGCCACGAATTCAAGGTCACGGCCGGTGAGACCGCCAAGGGGCTGGCGAGCGCGATCAACGCCAGCGGCAGCGCGACGGTCTACGCGGCGGTGCTCGAAGGCGAAACCCTGGTCCTGTCCAACCGTGCGACCGGGAGCACCGGTGGTGAATTCATCGAAGTGACCGGCGCGGCGTTGACCGAAAAGGCGGGGACCGCCAAAGAAGGCCAGGACGCCGAATACACGATCGACGGCGTGGCCGGGACCTCCAGCTCCAACACGATCACCAACGCGATCGCCGGCGTCACGCTGACGCTGACCGGCCTCACCCCCAAGGGCCCGGTGACGATCGACGTGCAGCCTCCGGGTGTCAGCGAAAAGGCGGTGGAAGCTCAGCTGCAGTCGTTCATCAAGCTCTACAACTCGACCGTCGCGTCGATCGAGGCGCAGCTGAACACGAAGTCGCCCACGCGGCCCCACTCAACCGGCGAATTCGCCACCGGCACGCTGTTCGGCGACCGGGAACTGTCGGGCCTGCTCGACAGCATGCGCCAAGCCATTTACGAACCGATCTCGGGCCTGTCGGCAGGTATGTCGAGCCTGTATGAAATCGGCGTCAGCACGGGTGCCCCCACCGGCGGCGTCTCCTCGCAGTCCTCGCTGGAAGGTCAGCTGACGCTCGACCCGGAAAAGCTCGCGGAAGCCATCAAGAGCAACCCCGCCGGCGTGGAGCAGATGCTCCAGCACTGGTCCACGAGCTTCCAGGGCCTGATCAACGATGCGGCGGAGCCCGGTGGATCGCTCGAAGTCCGCGCGAACGGGGACGGCGAACAGGTCAGTCAGCTGACCAGTCAGATCAACACGATGAACGAACTTCTCGCCCAGCGCGAAAAAGCGCTGCAGGCCACGTACGCCGCGCTGGAAGGCGTGATCTCGAGGAACACATCGCAGAGCAGCTGGTTGGCTCAGCAGACCGAATCGCTGACCAAGTCCGGCGGGTAGCCGGCGCCGGGCTCAACTTTGCCCGCGCGCGGTCGATCAAGTGAAGTGAGATGAGCAACGTGACCGCATCGCACGCGGCCTACCGCAGAGGCGCGGTGCTGGCGGCGACGCCCGGGGAACTGGTCGTCATGCTCTACGACGGCGCGCGCCGCTTCCTGCGCCAGGCCGTCACCGCGATGGACGCCGGCGAGATCGAGCGCGCGCACACCACCCTGCGCTACGGCGAACGGATCATCAGCCACCTCGACGCCACGCTCGACTTCGAGCAGGGCGAGATCCCGCAGCGCCTGCACGCGATCTACGTGTTCTGCCTGTCCCAGCTCAATGCCGCCCGCATCGGCCAGGACACGACCAAGGTCGAAGAGGTCAGCCGTCTGCTCGGCGAGCTGCGCGAGGCCTGGAGCCAGGCCGCGGCCGAGGTGGACCGCTCCTCCCAGATCGCGGCGGGCGTGGAGCACGGGTGAGCGCTTCCTCGCGCGACGGCTGCGCCGAGCCCCCGCTGGACCGCTATGAAGCGATTCACGAGCATGCCGAGCTCGAACTGGAGCTCGCCGGCAGGGGCGAGATCGAGCGCCTCGCCGCGCTGGGCCCGCGCTGGGACGAGCTGATCGCCGGTCTGCCCGCGCAGCCGCCCGCGCCCGCGGCCGCGCTGCTCGAGCGGGCGCGGCTGATACACGAGCGCACGCACATCGAGCTGATCCGCCTGCGCGAGGTGCTGCTGTCGGATCTCTCCACCTCGACGCGCGCCAGGCGCGCGGCCGACGGCTACGCCGGCCAGCTGCGCCGCCGCCCGCGCCTAGATCGCAGCGCGTAGGGCTCCATCAGCTCACGGTGAAGCTGCTCGCGCTGCTGGTGGCGCCGACCGGCGCCGACGTGTTGGTCACCTGGATCGCCCCGCTGCTCGCGCCCACGGGTACGGTCGCCTTCAGCTTGGTCGAGGAGACGTACGTCACGCTCGTCGCTTTGACCCCGTCGAAGCTCACCGTCGAGCTGCTGTCGAAGCCGACCCCGGTGAGCGTGACGACCGCGCCGGGGGCGGCCTTCGTGGGGGTGAAGGAGGCCAGCGACAGCGTCGGCGTGAACTTGCCCACGCTCGTCCCCGTCCCGACCGGGGTGGTGACCGAGATCGCTCCCGCCTTCGCTCCGTTGGGCACGGTCGCTTCGATCTGCGTAGAGGACTTCACCGTGAAGCTCGCCGCCGCGAGTCCGTCGAAGCGCACCGCGGTGGCGCCGGTGAGAGCCGTGCCGGTGATCGTCACCGAACTGCCCGTGATCCCCGAGCTCGGCGTGAAGCCGGTGATCGCCGGCGCGTTCGAGATCACGTCGCCGGTCGGCGTCGAGAGCACGGGGGACCCTTTGCCGGAGGCGTTGCTCGCGATCTCCTGAACGCGGATCGTCGCGCCCACGCTGTTCGATGCGAGCGTGTAGGTCGAGCCGGTCGCGCCGGCGATCGCCGAGCAGCCGGCGCCGGCGGAGTTGCACAGAAGCCAGTGCTCGCCGTACGTGCTGGGTTCGTTGCTCCAGTCGCCGTGGGTCACCGTCAGCGTCTGGCCCACCTCGGCGGTGCCCGAGACGGTCGGCGGGGAGGTGTCCGCCGGGCTCGCGGCGGTCGCGAAGGCGGCCAGTCCGATCGGGCTGCCCACTCCCGTCGGGCCGTCATAACCTGCGGCCGCCTTGCAGGAGGTGGCGCCCGTGCACGAGCCGTTGCTCCCCGACACCACGTCATACAGAGCTTTGCCTTCGCCGATGTGGGAGTACAGCGTGGAGGCGGGGTATTCGACACCCTGCGCGCCGCCCGCCAGACCGAACTCGGCGGCGACGATCGGCGAGGCCGCGGATGTGCCTCCCACGATGCCCCAGCCGGTGGGGTCGCCGCTTCCCTCGGGCGTGCTGTCGTAGATGTCGACGCCCGTGTACGGGTTGGCGACGGCCGCCACGTCCGCGACCGAGCGGTTGCCGCCGCAGGCCGTTTCCGAGAAGTGCGCCACCTCGCTCTGCCACAGGGGAGCCGTGAAGGCCGTGCTGCAGCCGCTTCCGCCGCCTTCCCACACGGTGCTGCTCCACGTTTCCCCGGATTTGTTCAGAGACGTTCCTCCGACGGCGACCACGTCGGGGGAGCTGGCCGGGAAGTTGGCGGCTTCGATGTCGCCGCCGCATCCCTCGTTGTAGTAGCCGCAGTCGCCCGCCGACGCGGTGATCACCACGCCGGGGTGGTCGTAGGGCGCGTTGTAGATCGAGTAGTTCGACGCCTCGGCGCCTCCGTAGGAGTTGCTGACCTCCGTCGCCCCCGCTTTGATCGCCGCGTCGACCGCGGCTCCCAGGTCGCCGAAGGACGTGCTGCTGGCCTCCACGAGCAGCACGTGACAGCTCTGGCAGATGGCGTGGGCCATCTGCACGTCGAGCGTTATCTCCGTCGACCAGCCGCCGTTCGTGGCCGGCAGCGGGCTCGTGTTGCCGTTCTCGTCGAGCTTGCGGAAGCAGCCATTCGCGGTCGTGCATGCCGGCAGGCCGAATTCTTTGTCGTACACCCCGAGATCCGCTTCGGCGGTCGGGTCGTTGTACGCGTCGACGACGGCGATCGTCTGCTGGGAGGAGGGGAATGTCGCGCCGGGCAGCGAGTACGCCGCGTGCAGCTGCGCGGGGGTGAGCCCCTCCGGGTTCGGGGTCTTGTTGGTCACCGCGGGGCTCGCGCCGCTGGCCGCTTCCGCGGCCTGCCTGGTCGCGTTCGCTCTGAGATCCGCTCCGCTCAGGGACACGGACAGGAGCCTGATTCCCAGGCAGCCGGCGGAGCCGGGGTGGGGGAGGTTGCACAGCTGCTGCGCCCGGAACGCCGAGCGAGACAGGGATGCTGACGCAGCCGGGCTCAGCGCCGACGCCAGCGCGGCCGCGCACAGCAGAGCGACGGCGATCCGCGCGGCGCGGGGGTGGTGGTGATGGACTCGTGGGCTGGGCATCTCTCTCCCGCTGCCGATTACTCGCTGGCAATCTCTCGCCAGCCGTTTCGGTCCGGTGCAGCACCCGCGTGAGCCGGGAGCCGAACGGTTGGACGTGTGGGCCAGGGCGCGTGGGTGCGAACTTGCGAGGAGGCGCTCCGGGCGACCCCGGACCCGGCTCGAGCTGCGGGCCCCGTCGGCGCCGCTCGACGAGCCTGGAGCTGCGCGTATACGTACATATCCGCATAGAGGAATTGCGACGGTCAATCAAGAAACATGCGCTGTCGTAACACACAAGTGCTGCCGGCCGTTCCAGGGCCAGCGTCACTAGAAACTCTGGTATCTCGCGAACTTGGAGGGTTTTCCGATGGCGACACTCGCCGAGCTGTTCCGCATCAACGAGACGAATCTGGGGCTGCGTCGACAGTTCATGCGGCTGACGCAGGAGGATGTGGCGATTCTGAAGGAGCTCGACCCGTGGGCCGCGCAGACGGCGGCGCCGCTGGCGAAGGAGTTCTACGACTTTCAGTTCTCGTTCGGGCCGACGCGCGCGTTCTTCGGCAGCTACGCGGACAACGCGGGCCGCCCGCTGGAGCAGTTGCGCGTGGGCCTGGAGAAGGCGCAGGCGGGGTACTTCCGCCAGATCTTCCAGGAGGCGGCGCGGGGCGGCAAGTTCGGCGTGGAGTACTTCGAGCAGCGCTTGAAGGTCGGGAAGCTGCACAACGAGATCAACCTGCCGATCAAGTGGTATCTCGGCAGCTACCCGATGTACTTCGATCTCGTCCGCGACTATCTCACGCGCAGCTTTCCCGAGCGCGCCGATTTCCGGGCCAGCGCCGAGCGCGCGATCCTGGTGGTGATGAGCGCTGACACGCAGGCGATCGTCGACGCGTTCTACTTCGACACCTTCGAGGCGATGGGCGTCGACCTCGCGAAGATCGCCGTCGAGAGCCAGGAGCTCGACCTCTCCGACAAGAGCAGCGAGCTCAAGGGCCTCGTGCAGGCGCAACTGCGGGGAATCGTCAAGGCCCTGGAGACGCTGCGCGACGCGTCCGGCCAGATGACCTCGTCGGCCGAGGAGACCAGCAAGGCGATCGCGGAGATCGCGAACGCGGTCGGCGACGTCGCGCAGGGCGCGGAGCGCCAGGTGCGCATGATCGACGAGGCGAAGGGCGCCGCGGAGAGCGCGGCGCAGGCGGCCGTCGAGGCGCAGACGCTCTCGACCGACGGTCTCGGCGCCGCCGAGAAGGTGACCAAAGCGATGGTGTCCGTGCGTGACTCATCAGCGCAGGTCAGCGAGACGATGAAGGGCCTGGCCGCGAAGTCCGAGCAGATCGGCGGGATCGTCGAGACGATCACGGGGATCGCCTCGCAGACGAACCTGCTGGCGCTGAACGCCGCGATCGAGGCGGCCCGCGCGGGCGAGCAGGGGCGCGGCTTCGCGGTGGTGGCCGAGGAGGTGCGCAAGCTCGCCGAGGAATCCCAGGGCGCCGCGCAGCAGATCTCCGAGCTGAACGCCGACATCCAGGGCGAGACGCAGAAGGCGGTCGCGGTCGTGCAGGAGAGCGTCAGCCTCACCGAGGACGGATCCACCGTCGTCGAGCACGCGCGCGAAGCGTTCACCGCGATCGGCGGAAGCGTCAGCGACATCAACGACCGCCTCGAGCAGCTGGCGACCTCGACCGCGGAGGTCGCGTCCGTGGCCGAGCAGTCCTCCGCCTCCGCGCAGCAGGTCTCGGCCTCGACCGAGCAGACGAGCGCCTCGACCGAGCAGGTCGCGAGCTCGGCGAGGCAGGTGGCGGGAACCGCCCAGGATCTCGAGGACCTCGTCAGCGGCTTCAACCTCGAGGCGCTCGCCGTGTGAAAACAGCGGCGATCGCCGGGCCGGCACGACGCGCTCGCCGTCTGCGACAGCGGCGAGCGCCCGGGCCGGGATTCTATGACTTGACGCTAATGCTTCTTATGTTTTTGCCGATACAGGTGTGTCCCCAGTTCGATTATCGGAGGGTTAAATGGCGACCGCGGTCACCCAGATTGCACAGCAGCTAGTGGTCTTCTCGCTCGGCGAGGAGGAGTATGCGCTCCCGATTGCGCAGGTGCAGGAGATCATCCGCTACACCGAGCCGCGGGCGGTTGCCTCGGAGACGGCGTGGATACGTGGCGTGATCAGCCTGCGCGGCAAGATCGTGCCGGTCTGCGATCTCGGCTCGCGGCTGGGGCTCGCGTCCGAGCTGGCCACTGAGGCGAAGATCGTGATCGTCGAGACCGACGCCGGCACGGCCGGCGTGATCGTCGACGAAGTCGAGGAGGTGTGCACGGTCGACAGCGATCAGCTCGAGGCCGTTCCCGGCGCCGGCACGGATTTGATCGATGTGATCGCCAAGGTGGATGATCGGCTGATCATCCTGCTGAACCCCGAGGGACTGTTCTCGGGCGTAGAGCTCGCCGGCCCGAGCGCACCAGCCTGAGCACACCGCACCCGTGCGAGTCGTCGTCGCTGAGGACTCGGCGTTCATGCGCCGAGGCCTCCGCCGCGCGCGGGTGGGTCCACAGCGCGACGTTCGCCACCGCACACGCAGCTGCGTGCCCTTTGTCGATGTCCTCGGGCAGGCATTACACTTGACAATAGAGAGCTGCGCAGCTGTATGCGCGGCCGTCGGTTGTCACCTGCGGCAGGGCAAATGTGGCAAAACAGCCGGTAAACACCGGCTCTGCAAGAGATGTGACAATACGCTCAAGATTCGTGCGTACAAATCCGATAGAGATGTGCAGACAGCGACTGGCTGTGTAGTCAGGGGGGCCCCGGAGATCGATCTGAGGCCGAGCGCTGCACCGACGCGCTGGAATGGGGTTAGTTTCAGGCAGTCGGCATTTCTATTGTTAATTCGAGCGCGAGGTAACAGTGTGATGTCCAACAACGTCAATGCCGCGAAGAAAATCAACGTCGATCAACTGGCCCCCATCAAGGACCGCCTGGAAAGCCTCGAGGGCAACTGCCTCACGAGTCTGATCGCCGGGCTCACCGCTATGCAGGGGGGAGACCTGACCGTAGAGGTGCTGCCGGTCACCGAGCCGCTCCAGGCAACGGGTAACGCCGATGTCGACGCTCTCGGTGACATCTTCAACGGGATGCTGGAGAAGGCCCAAGAGGCGCTTGGGCTCTACAACGCAGTGCGCGAGGAGCTGCGCGAGAAGCTCGGCGATCACTCGGCGCTGGCGGAGCTCGACGAACGGCTCACGAGCCTCAACGACAACTGCCTGACGAGCCTCGGCAACGGTCTGCAGGCGATGGTCGAGGGCGACCTGACGGTCGACGTGCAGCCGGCGACGGCGTTTCTGGAGAGCGCACCCGAGGAGAACCTCGGTTCTCTCGCCGAGACGTTCAACAGCATGCTCGCGAAGGCCCAGGGTGGGCTGGAGCTTTACAACACGGTTCGCGAGGACCTGCGTGAGAAGCTCGGCGATCACTCGACGCTGGCCGAGCTCGACGAACGGCTCAAGAGCCTCGATGGCAACTGCCTGACGAGCCTCGGCAACGGTCTGCAGGCGATGGTCGCGGGCGACCTGACGGTCGACGTGCAGCCGGTGACGGCGTTTCTCGAGCGCCCGGGCGAGAGCCTCGGCTCGCTCGGCGAGACGTTCAACAACATGCTCGCGAAGGCTCAGGGCGGGCTGGGGCTCTACAACGAGTCCCGCAAAGGCATAGCGACCCTGATCGGCCGCGTGCAGGAGAGCTCGACCACCGTGTCTGCCGCGTCGCAGCAGATGGCGTCCACCTCCGAGGAGGCCGGTCGCGCCGTCAGCGAGATCGCCAACGCGGTGTCCGGCGTCGCCGCAGGCGCCGAGCGCCAGGTGAAGATGGTCGAGGAGGCGCGGAGCTCCGCGGAGGAGACGGCGTCGCGGGCCAACGAATCGCGGGAGGTCGCCGAGCAGGGAGTGACCGCCGCGCGGCAGGCCTCGCAGGCCATGGAAGGCGTACGCGAGTCGACCGACTCGGTGACCGAGGCGACCCGCGGGTTGGCCGAGAAATCCGAGCAGATCGGCGGGATCGTGCAGACGATCACGGGGATCGCCTCGCAGACCAACCTGCTCGCGCTCAACGCAGCCATCGAGGCCGCGCGCGCGGGTGAGCAGGGCCGTGGCTTCGCGGTCGTCGCCGAAGAGGTGAGAAGGCTGGCGGAAGGCTCGCAGGATGCCGCCACGCAGATCGCCGCGCTGATCGAGGAGATCCAGGCCGAGACGCAGAAGACGGTGTCCGTCGTGGAAGAGGGCGCCAAGCGCACCGAGGACGGCGTCACCGTCGTCGACCAGGCGCGTGAGGCCTTCGAGACGATCGGCACGCAGGTCGACGAGATGGCCACGAGGATCGCCCAGGTGGTGAGCGCGACCGCGGAGGTCGCGTCCGTGGCCGAGCAGACCTCCGCATCGACGCAGGAGGTCTCCGCCTCCACCGAGGAGACGAGCGCCTCCGCCCAGGAGATCGCCGGCTCCGCGCAGGGGCTGGCCACCACCGCCGAGGAGCTGCAGGCGCTGGTCGCGCAGTTCACGCTGGTCGCGGCGTAGGGGAGACGCACATCAGGCGGCCCGGGCGAGCGCTCGGGCCGCCTGAACGCTCTCTCGAACGCGTCGCAGCGCTCGCCGCCGGCGAGCAGGGACTAGATATTAAGTATTAGAATGTCTATTCCGGTAAGTGTGTAGATCGAGAACCTCCGGGATCGCCGATGCGGCCGCGAGTCCGATCTCCACACGGTTGCTGGGCCTCTAGATTTTGGGGAAAGTCAAGTTCGCGGCGCCGTGGTCCCGCACCCCTCGCTCACCAAGATTCCGCGGTCGCAGAGGTGTCAGGGAGAGGTTGCAGAATAACTAGGACTTGACACTAAGGTTTGCGATGTTTCTGCCGATTAGGTGTGCATGACAAACGGGGTTACCAAAGGCGCGCAGCAGCTGGTGGTCTTCTCGCTAGGCGAGGAGGAGTATGCGCTGCCGATCACGCAGGTGCAGGAGATCATCCGCTACACCGAGCCGCGGGCGGTCGCCTCGGAGACGGTGTGGGTCCGCGGCGTGATCAGCCTGCGCGGCAAGATCGTCCCGGTCTGCGACCTCGGCTCGCGCCTGGGGCGCACGTATGAGCTCGCGAGCGAGGCGAAGATCGTGATCGTCGAGACCGACGCCGGCACCGCGGGCGTGATCGTCGACGAGGTCGAGGAGGTGCGCACGATCGAGGGCGACCAGCTCGAGACCGTGCCGGGCGCCGGGACGGACATGATCGACACGATCGCGAAGGTCGACGAGCGGCTGATCGTCCTTTTGAACCCCGAGGGCCTGTTCTCAGGCGTCGAGCTCGCCAGACGGACGGCAGCGTGAGCGCCCCCGCACGTGTGCGTGTGGTGGTCGCCGACGACTCGGCGTTCATGCGCCGGCTGCTGACCGACGCGCTCGGCAAGCACGGCTTCGAGGTCGTCGCGACGGTCAACGATGGCGATCAGGCGTTGAAGGCGTGTCTGGAGCTGCGTCCGGACGTGCTGTCGCTGGATCTGACGATGCCGGGCCTTGACGGCATCGGCGTGCTGCGGGGTCTCAGGCCGTTGGAGCTGCCGGTGTCGGTGGTCGTGGTCTCGGCGTTCTCGCCCGCGCATGGAGCGTATGCGGTGGACGCGCTCGCCGAGGGCGCGGTCGACCTCGTCGCCAAGCCCGCGGCGGGCGAGGGCCTGGAGGAGTTCATCGCCGATCTCGGCGAGAAGGTGCGCCTCGCGGCTGCCTCACGGCGCAGACGACCCGCACCCGGCCATCCCGCCGCGGCCGCCCAGCCGGGGCCCGCGCGCCCGGCAGCCGCGGCGCGTCCGGCGCCGGGCCGGCCCAGGAAGGCGCCGGTCGTGATGATCGCGTGCTCGACCGGCGGCCCGCAGGCGCTCACGCAGCTGCTGCCCAAGCTGCCCTCGCCGCTGGGCGTGGGCACGGTGATCGTGCAGCACATGCCCCCCGGCTTCACCGGCTCGCTCGCGACGCGGCTCGACAACGCCTCCTCGCTGCAGGTCCGCGAGGCGCAGGACGGCGACCGGATCGACTCGCGCACCGCGCTGATCGCTCCCGGCGGTCGTCACCTGCACCTGCTCGCCGATCGCACCGCCAAGCTCGGCGACGAGCCGCCGGTCGGCGCGCTGCGCCCGCGCGCGGACCTGACGATCGTCGACGCCGTGCGCGTGTTCGGCGGCGACGTGCTGCTGGTGGTGCTGACGGGAATGGGCAAGGACGGCCTGGACGGGGCGCGCGAGGTGCGCCGGCGCGGGGGACGGATCCTGGCTGAGGCCGAGTCGAGCTGCACGGTGTATGGGATGCCGCGCGCGATCGTCGAGGCGGGCCTGGCCGACGGCGTGTACGACCTGAACCTGTTGCCCGAGGCGATCGCCAGGGAGGCGTCGGGCTCCGCTGCCGGCGCCGGGAGGGCGGCGGCATGAGCACGACGTCAGGACCCACCACGCGTTCGGGGCTGCGCCCGCCGTCGCGGCCGGTCGCGCCCGCCGTGCCCCCCCTGCGACCTGCGGCTCCGGGCAAGGCCGGTGTCGATGAGTATGTGTCGTTTTGCGAGGGTGTGCGCGCGCTCACCGGTCTCGATCTGTTGCAGTACAAGCGTGGTCAGATGGAGCGGCGGGTGCGCACGTTCGTGGGGCGCCAGGAGGCGCGTTCGCTGAGCGACTACCTGGCGGTGCTGCGCCAGGATGCGGCGGAGCTCGACCGGTTCCTCGATCGTGTGACGATCAACGTCTCGCAGCTGTGGCGTAACCCGGAGCAGTGGGAGGCGCTTGGCCGCGAGGTGATTCCGCAGCTGGCCGAGGCTCGCCGGATCAGGGTGTGGAGCGCGGGCTGCTCGTATGGCGCCGAGTGCTACACGATCGCCGCGGTCTGCCTCGAGTATGCGCCCGATGTGCGTGTGGAGGTCAAGGGCACGGACATCGATCCGCGGATGCTCGCGCGCGCGCGCGCGGGCGTGTTCTCCCAGGAAGACGTGCGCACCGTCCCGGCCGCGTCGCTGAAGCGCTGGTTCGACGGCACCGACGAGGGCTGGCAGGCGAAGCCGGAGCTCGCGAGGGCGATCTCGTTCGATCGCGCCGACCTGCTGTCGATGCCGGCGCCGACGGCGGCGTATGACCTGGTGCTGTGCCGCAACGTCGTCATCTACTTCACCGAGGACGTGCGCGACAGGCTGCACGCGCGCCTGGCCTCCTCGTTGCGCAGCGGCGGCTTTCTCGTGGTCGGCTCGACCGAGCGGGTCAGCGGCGCCGAGGAGATGGGCCTGACCTTGACGCGACCGTTCACCTACAGGAAGGCGTGATGGACATCAACGAGTACCTTCCGATGTTCCTCGCGGAGAGCCGCGAACACCTGCAGGAGCTGAACCTCGCGGTGGTGCGGGTGGAGGAGGCCCCCGACGATGCGGAGACGATCGGGGACATCTTCCGGATCGCGCACTCGCTGAAGGGGATGAGCGCGACGATGGGCTTCGAGCGGATCGCCGCGCTCACGCACGCGATGGAGGACCTGTTCGAGGTGCTGCGCGTGCGTCGCGGCGGCCTCGATCGCGAGGCGATCGACGTGCTGCTGGAATGCCTGGACGCGTTGAGCGCGGCGTTCGAGGCGATCGACACCGAAGGCGTTGAGAAGCTCGAGCAGGAGCCGCTGGTGGAGCGCCTCGAGGGCCTCGTCCGCAGCCAGAGCGAAAGCGAGCACGCCGAGCCCGCCAAGCGCCCCGAGCAGGGCGAGCTCGAGGCGGCGGCGGGCGGGCGGCGCGTGGTGCACGTACAAGTACGCCTTGACGACGCCGCGCTGATGCCGTCGGTGCGCGCGCTGATGGTGCTCACCGCAGTCGCCGACCACGGCGAGGTCCTCGCGTCGCTGCCCGCGGAGGACGCGATCGACGCCTTCGACGGCAGGACGATCGAGATCTGGCTCGCCAGCGACCACGAGGACCACTCGATCGAGACCGACGCCGGTGCGGTGCCCGACGTCGCCGAGGTCACGCTCAGCGAGCCGAGCGCCGCGCGCGAGCAGGAGCCCGTCTCCGCCGCCGCCGAGCCCGACGAGCCCGTCGCGGAGGAGCCCGAGCCGCAGGCCGCGCCGGCCGCCGCCGGCGCGCCCGATCGCAAGAGCGCGGCGACGAGCACGGTGCGTGTGGATGCGGAGCGCCTGGATCAGCTGATGCACCTGATGGGCGAGCTCGTGGTGCACCGCACGCACGTCGAGTCGCTGCTCGGACACTCCGAGGCGCCGGGGCTGCAGCACGCGATGAACGATCTGACGCGCAGCTCGCAGGCGTTGCAGGCGATGGTGATGCAGGTGCGGATGATCCCGGTGGAGGCGGTGTTCCTGCGCTTCCCGCGGCTCGTGCGCGATCTCTCGGGCAAGCTCGACAAGAAGGTCGACCTGAAGCTCGCCGGCTCCGAGACGGAGCTCGATCGCACGGTCGTGGACGCGCTCGGGGACCCGCTGGTGCATCTGGTGCGCAACTCGCTCGACCACGGCCTGGAGTCTCCGCAGGAGCGCGAGGCGGCGGGCAAGCCCGCGACGGGAACGCTCGAGATCTCAGCGCATCACGCGGGTGGGAGCGTGCTGATCGCCGTGCGCGACGACGGGCGCGGCATCGACCCGGCGCGCGTTGCGCGCAAGGCCGCCGAGCGTGGCCTGATCGCCGCTGACGCGGTGGATTCGGTCGACATGGCGCAGGCGATCGAGCTGTTGTTCTCGGCGGGCTTCTCCACCGCCGAGCAGATGAGCGACATCTCCGGGCGGGGCGTGGGCCTGGACGCGGTGCGTACGACGATCCGCGAGCTGGGGGGCGAGGTGATCGTGCAGTCGGAGCTGGGCGCCGGCACGACGACACAGATCCGGCTGCCTTTGACGCTCGCGATCGTCGCCACGCTGCTGGTGGAGGCGCAGGGTCAGCCGTTCGTGGTGCAGCTCGACCGTGTCGAGTTGACGTTGAAGCTCGACGACTACCCGACGCGGAGTGTCGCCGGCCGGCGGATGCTGGTCTTGCGCGATGAGGTGCTGCCGATCCTCGACCTCGCGGGCGCCCTGGGCTACGGCGAGTCAGGCGAAGCCACTTATGGCGTGGCGGTGCGTGGCGCTGAGCAGCGGGTGGTGCTCGCGGTCGACCATCTGGTCGGCCAGCGCGAACTCGTCACACGCCCGCTGCCCGACGGCGTCGGCGCCCGCGCCGCGCTCTCGGGCGGCGCCGTCCTGTCAAACGGCCAGATCGCGCTGATCGTCGATTGCGACGCCCTGACCGCCACCGTCAAAAACGAGGCCGCCCAGGTCGCGGCGACCGTGTAAGGAGGGGTTCGCCAAATGCCAAGAACGTATCCTGAGATGCAGCTCGACGCGCTGCGCGAGCTCGCCAACATCGGCTCCGGAACGGCCGCCACCGCGCTCTCGAGCATGCTCGGACGCCCCGTCGACATCTCCGTGCCGGCGGCGCTAGCGCTCCCCATCGCCGACGTGGTGGAGGCCACGGGCACCCCTGACGCGGTGGTGACCGCCGTGGTGCTGCCGCTGATCGGCGATCTCGACGCGATCGCGCTGCTGCTGTTCGCGCCCGAGGACGCGGCCACGCTGTGCGGGCTGCTCGGCGTCGACCCCGACAGCGAGGTGGGGCTTTCGGCGCTCGCCGAGATCGGCAACATCCTCGGCTCGGCCTACATCGGCGCACTCAGCACGATGACGGCCCTCGCGCTGGAACCGAAGCCGCCCGAGACGGCGACAGACATGCTCGGCGCGATCGTCGCCTCGGTGCTCGCGATCGGGGCCCAGGAGACGGACATAGCGCTGCTGCTGGACTCCGAGCTGACGGTGGAGGGCGCGGAGTGCTCGCTGTCGTTCATGCTCGCCCCCGGCAGCGACGGGGTCGACGAGATCCTCTCCCGGCTGGGGCTTGCAGGGTGACGGGAGAGACCGCGGTGACGACGGAGACCGCAGTGATGACGGAGACCGCGGAGACGATGGTCCGCATGGGCGAGCTCGCGGTCTCCAAGACCCCGGGTCACGTGCTGGCGTCGATCGGGCTCGGCTCGTGCATCGGGCTGGTGCTCGTCGACCACGCGCGCCCGCGCGCCGGTCTCGCGCACATCGTGCTGCCCTCGTCCGTCAACGGCGCGGACGCGGGTGCGGGCAAGTTCGCCGATCGCGCCGTGCCGGCGCTGCTCGAGCGGATGGCCGCGCTCGGCGCGATGCGCTCGAGCCTGCACGCGGTGCTGGTCGGCGGCGCGCAGATGTTCTCGCTCGGCTCGGACTCGAGCTTGGACATCGGCCGGCGCAACGAGCACGCGGCCCGCGAGGCGCTCACCGCGGCCGGCCTCGCCGTCCGCGCCGCCGCGACCGGCGGCAGCAACGGCCGCACCGTGCGCGTCTACGTCGACAGCGGCCTGGTCACCGTCAAAGAGCCCGGTGCGCCGGAGGTCGAGATCTTCTCCAAGCCCGGGGCGAATGGGAGAGCGCGATGACCGAGACCCTCTCGGCCGACGAGATCGCCCAGCTGTTCGCGGCCGCCAAGGACGGCAAGCTGCCCGACGACCAGCCGGTGCACGCGCGTCGCCAGCGCTCGATCCGCAAAATCGACTTCAGCCGCCCGATGAAGCTCAGCCTGGTCGAACAGCGGCGTTTCGAGCAGGCGCACGCGACCTTCTGCAGGGACGCGTCGGTGCGCCTCTCCAGCGAGCTGCGCTCGTCGATCGAGCTCGAGGTGATCAACTCCTCGCAGCTCACCTGGGACGCCGCGCTCGGCGACGTGCCGCAGCCGTCGATCCTCGGCGTCGCCGCGTGCGCGCCGGGCGAGGCCACGATCGTGATCTGCATCGAGGAGGGCCTGGTCCTGCGAATGATCGAACGTCTGCTCGGCGGCAGCTACACCGACATTCCCGTCCCCCGCAACCTCACCGAGATCGACACCGCGCTCGCACGCGGCATCTTCGAAGGGCTGCTGGGCACGCTCTCGACCGTCTGGCAGGGGCTGCTTGGGCTCAGCCTCAGCCTGGTCGAGTTCGAGACGCACGGCTCGAGCCAGGCCGAGTCGCACACCACGAGCCTCGACCTGATGCCGCGAGGCCAGCCCACGCTGGAGCTCACGATCGAGGCTCGTGACCAGAGCGCCTCCTCGACGATCCTGCTGCTCGTGCCGCACACCGCGATCGAGTCGGCCTCCAAGAGCCTGGGCGACAGCTCCGCCAAGGACGCCGACGGATTGGCGAACGGGGAGGACTCCTCCGAGGCGGTGCGCAGCGCGCTGGGCGCCGTCCGCGTCGAGGTGCGAGCAGAGGTCGGTGCGATCGGCCTCACGATCGGCGAGGTCCTCTCGCTCGGCGAGGGCGACGTCGTTCGGCTGGGCGCGGCCGGCGAAGCCGGCATCACCGTCGGCGACAACCGTCTGCACAACGCCCGCCCGGGCCTCAGCGGCAACCGCCGCGCCGTGCAGATCGTCGAGCCGGTCGGGGGTCGCACGTGAATACCGACGACGCGCTCCTCACGCTGGGCGACACGGCGGCCGACGCCGTGCTCGGCGTGCTCCTGACCCTGTGCCCGGACGGCGTCGAGAAGGGCCACGTGTCCGTGGTGTCCGCGGGCGCCTCGCCGCTCGAGTCGGTCCCCTTCCCGGTCGTCGCGACGGACGTGTCCTACACCGAAGGGGTCAACGGCGGCAACGTGTTCACCATCACGCGGCTGGGCGCGCGCCGGCTGGCGGCGGCGATGATGATGCAGGAGCCGCCCACCGAGGACGGCGGGCAGGACCTCGACGAAATCGAGATGTCGGCGCTCGGCGAGGCGATGAACCAGATGATGGCCGCCAGCGCCGCCGCGCTGGCGGGCGCGCTCGGCTACCCGGTCGACATCTCCGTGCCCAGCACGCGGGTGCTGCCGGACGCCGACGCGGCCGAGGGCGTCTACCCGCAGACGCCGTATGCGACCCGCGTGTCGCTGACGGTGCTCGGCGAGTCCTGCCGGCTGATCCAGCTGGTCCCGAACGCCTTCGTCGTGCGCATGGCCCGCGCGATCGACGACGGGGAAGCCGTCGAGAGCGCAGCCGCCGAGCACGACAGCCGCGAGCGCGACGGCGGTGGCGACTGGGGACTCTCGTCGAGACTGCGCGACATCCCCGTGCGCGTCGCCGCCGAGCTCGGGCGGGCGACCCTCAGCCTCGAGCAGGTCGCCGAGCCCCGGCCCGGCGCCGTGATCGAGCTCGACCGCTCCTCGGAGGACCCGATCGACCTCTGCGTCAACGGCCGGCGGTTCGCCACGGGCCGGTTGTTTCTCATCGACCAGACGGAGTGGGCGATGCGCATCGAGCGCGTGCTCGACGTGGATCCCGCTGAATACGTGACACAAACAGGAGGTACCTAACGATGGCTCGCATTCTCGTAGTGGACGACGCCGCATTCATGCGCAAGGTCCTCACCGACGCGCTCACAGGAGGCGGCCATGAGGTCGTCGGGGAAGCCGGCAACGGAAACGAGGCGGTCGCCCAATTCCAGGACGTACGCCCCGACCTGACCACGCTGGACATCACGATGCCCGAGAGCGACGGGCTCGAGGCGTTGAGCGCGATCCTCGCCGCCGACCCCAAGGCCAAGGTGATCATGTGCTCGGCGCTCGGCGCCGAAGACAAGGTGCTCGAGTCGATCCGGATCGGCGCCAAGGACTTCGTCGTCAAGCCGTTTCAGCCGGACCGCGTGCTCGAGGCGGTCAGCAAAGCGCTGGCATGAGGCTTGCTGGCATAAGGCTCGCGTATGTCGGCCGGCGCTGACTAAAGATCCGCGCGCACCGGCCGATCACGAGAGCGGCCCCTCGATGGCCAGGAAGTCAGCGACCTCAGGGAGAGCGTCGGAGTTTCAGCCCAGGGAGGGCGAAACGGACAGGGAAGGCGGGCATCCCACATGGCTCTCGTCGATTCGACCCAGCAGCTGCTGGAGGCCGCGATGCGCGGCTCCTGGCAGCGCGAGACGGCGCTGACCAACAACATCGCCAACGCCGACACGCCCGGCTACCAGCCCCAGGAAGTCAACTTCGAGTCGGCGCTGCAGGGCGCGATCAACGGCGAACAGTCGCCGAGCGAAGTGCAGTTCGCGACCGTGACCCGACCGCAGGAAGCGGGGCCGAACGGCACCGCGGTGAGCGTCGATCAGGAATCCGCGAAGCTCGCCGAAAACGGCCTCGACTACCAGGCGTTGACGCAGGTCGCGGGCGCGCGCGACAACATCATGCGCTCGGCGATGGGGATCGTCGCCTGATGGGCCTCTTCGACGCGATCGGCATCGCCGGCAGCGGGCTCACGGCCGAGCGCATCCGCATGGACGTGACCGCCGAGAACCTCGCCAACGCCGACACCACCAAAGCGGCCAACGGCCAGCCCTACCAGCGCCAGGAGGTCCAGCTGGCGCAGGTCGGGCCCAGCTCCTTCGGCGGCGCGCTCACCGGCGCGCTGGCGCAGACCAGCGCCGCCGCGGCTCCGGGCGGCGTGCAGGTGACGGGGATCGTCAGCGACGCGACGCCCGACCAGCAGGTCTACGACCCGGGCAGCCCGGAAGCCAACGCCCAGGGCTACGTCAAGCTGCCGAACATCAGCACGGTCACCGAAATGACCGACCTGATCTCCGAGTCGCAGTCCTACCAGTCGGACGTGACCGCGATGCAGACCGCCAAGTCGATGTTCACCGCGACCATCGGGCTGCTCAAATGATCGTCCCGCCCGTCGCCGGACTCGGCGGCGGACTGTCGGTCAGCCAGGCGGAAGGCCTGGCCCACGGCAATCAGTCGAGCGGCGCCGGAACGGCCGGCGGCGGCGAAGCGTCGGGCTTCGGCGGCGAGCTCACCGAAGCGATCTCCTCGCTCGAGCAGACGCAGAACAGCGCCTCCAGCGCCTCGCAGGCGCTCGCGACGGGCACCGTCAGCGACCCGGAGAGCGCCGTGATGACCGTCGAGGACGCGCAGCTGGCGATGGAACTCGCCTCGCAGGTCCGCACCAAGGCAACCGAAGCCGTCCAGAACATCTTCCAAACGCAGGTCTGATCGATGCCCCCCGCAGCTCAACTCGCCTCCAGGCTCACGCCGCGCGCGTGGTTGATCGCCGGCGGCGCTGTCGTCGGCGCGATCCTGTTCGTCTACCTGTTCCTGCACATGGTCTCCCAGCCCAGCTACACGACGCTCGTCAGCGGCGTGGCACCCTCCCAGACGGGCAAGATGACGAGCACGCTCAGCGCCCAGGGCATCAGCTACGAGCTCCAGAACAACGGCACCGCGATCGGCGTGCCGTCCAACCAGGCCTCCAAGGCGCGCGTCGCGCTCGCTGGCGCGAACCTGCTCGGCAACGCCCAGCCGGGCTTCTCGCTGTTCGAAAAACAGAGCCTCGGCGAAAGCAACTTCCAGCAACAGGTCACCTACCAGCGCGCCCTGCAGGGACAGCTCGATGAAACGATCGACAGCGTCCAGGGCGTCTCCGGCGCGCAGGTCGAGCTCGTGCTGCCGAGCTCTCAGAACCAGATCTTCGGCGAAACCCAGAACGTGTCCTCCGCCGCGGTGCTGCTGTCGGGAACGAGCGCGCTCGACCAGGCCTCCGTGCGCGGGATCGCGCAGCTGGTCGCATCGAGCGTGCCGGGCCTAGAGCTGAACAAGGTCACGATCACCGGCGCCTCCGGGCAGCTGCTGTGGCCGCAGGCAGGCGGCGGCGCGGGCGGCACGGGCGGCGAAGTCCAGGAAGCGCAGCAGCGCTACGACCAGAGCATGGAGGCGAGCCTCGACGCGATGCTCGCGCAGACGCTCGGGCCGAGCAAGGCGCAGGTCCTGGTCTACGCCAACATGAACGTCAACCAGACGACCAAGGAATCGCTCGAATACGGCAAGACCGGCACGCCCACCCAGCAGAGCAAGAACATCGAAACGCTCACCGGCAGCGGCACCGGCACCGGCGGCGTGACCGGCACCGCGAACCTGACGGCCGCCGCGACGGGCTCCGGCGGCAAGTCCAACTACAAACACGAAACCACGACCTCCACGCTGGGCGTCGACAAGACCGTCACCCACTCGACCGTCGCGCCCGGGACGGTCGAAAGCCAGCACGTCTCGGTGCTGCTCGACAAATCCGTGCCCGCCGCCTCGCTGCCGGCGATCCGCGAAGCGATCACCAACGCCGCCGGCATCCAGACCAAGCGCGGGGACACCATCTCGATCGGGCAGGTCGCGTTCGCGAAGGCGACGACGACGACGCCCGCGAGCAGCCCGCTCGCCGACGCCAAGTACGTGCTGCTCGGCCTCGGCGCGATCATCTTCCTGTTCTTCACCACGCGCTCCCTGCGCAAGCGCGAACGGGAGACGATCGACGAGCCCGTGTGGCTGCGCGAGCTCGAGGCGCCGATGCGGCTCTCCGAGCTCGAACGCGAGAGCTCCGTCAGACCCGCCGCCGTGATGGCCGGAGTGGGGTCGCAGGGCGGCGGCGGGGCCGCCAACGGGCAGGGGGATCCGGGCGCGGAGAACATCCGCAGGCAGGTCGAGCAGCTCGCCGACAGCGACCCCGACAGGGTCGCTCAGCAGCTTCGCTCGTGGATGCAGGAGGGCTAGGACACGGTGGCCGCGGAGCCGGTACAGGAGCTCGTTCCGGCCCTGCCGGCGCCAACCGACGCGCAGCTGCCGGCCACCATCGAGCCGATTCCCGGTGCGCGCAAGGCGGCGGTGCTGCTGGCGGCGCTGGGGCCCGTGCGCGCCGCCAAGATCATGCAGCTGCTCGGCCCGGACGAGTTCGAGAGCCTGTCGCTGGAGATGACCAAACTCGACCACGTCGGTCCGGAGACCACCGACTCGATCTTCAGCGAGCTGGCCGTCCTCGCCAGCGCCGGAGCGGGCGCGTCCGGAGGCATCGCGTTCGTGCGCGACGTGATCGAAAAGGCGCTCGGACCCGAGCGAGCCGCCGAGGTGCTCGGCCGGCTGTCCTCGCGCACGGAGTCGCGCCCGTTCGAGTTCCTGGGGCGCGTGCCGCCAGAGCGGACCGCGACGCTGTTGCGCAGCGAGGCGCCCCAGACCGTCGCGCTGGTCCTCGCCAACCTGCCCACGAACCTCGCCGCCGGCGTGCTCGCGCGCCTGCCGGAGCCTCAGCAACCCGACATCTCGATGCGGATCGCGCGCATGGGCGAGACCAGCGCGCAGGTCATCAGGCAGGTCGAGGAGGTCATCCGCCAGAAGCTGAGCGTCGCCGGCGAGCAGGAGTTCTCCGCCTCCGGCGGCACGAAGGCGCTGGCCGAGATCCTCAACCAGTCCGACCGCACCACCGAGCGCAACGTGCTCGAACAGCTCGCCGAGGCCGACAAGGATCTCGCCGAGGAGGTGCGCAGCATGCTGTTCGTCTTCGAGGACATCGTCAAGCTCGAAGAGCGCGCCGTACAGCAGGTCCTGCGCGAGGCCGACCAGAAAGATCTCGTGCTCGCGCTGCGCGGCGCGCCGGAGAACGTCAAGGAGGTCGTGCTGACGAACATGTCCGAGCGCGGGGCCGAGATGATCAAGGAAGAGCTGGAGCTCCAGCCGCCCCAGCGCAAGCGCGACATCGACGCGGCCCAGGGCCGCATCGTGGCGGTCGTGCGCGAGCTCGAGGAGGCCGGCACGATCGTGATCGCCACCGGCGACGGCGACGGAGAGGGCAGCGAAGCGGTTGTCTGAGGGGGCCGTCAGCTACGCCTTCGAGCAGCTCGAGCCCTCGGAGCCGCCGCCCCGGGACGCCGCCGCGCGGCTGATCGCGCAGGCGAGCGCCGAGGCCGAGCATATCCGCGAGCTCGCACGCGCCGAGGGCTACGAGGCGGGGTGCGCCGCCGGGCGCGAGCAGGGCGCGGCCGAGATCTCCTGCGCGGCGTCCGCGCTCGGCGAGGCCGTCCACGGGATCCAGGCGCTGCGCGCCGAGGTCGCCGAGGCCGTCGAGACCGACGCGATCGAGCTCGCCGTGACGCTCGCCGGCAAGATCCTCGCGGGCGCATTCCAGGCCCGCCCGGAGCTGGTCGTGGAGGTCGTGCAGGGGGCGCTGCGGCGTATCAGCGACCGCCGTCGCATCACCGTGGTGGTCAACCCCGCCGACCTCGACGCGGTGAAGGCGGCGATCGGCGAGCTGACGGCACAGGGCAGCGGCGTCGAGCTCTGCGACCTGCAGTCCGACGAGCGCGTCGCCGCCGGCAGCGCGATCGTGCGCACCGCCGAGGGCGAGGTGGACGCGAGCGTGCACACGCAGCTGGAGCGGGCGCGCGAGGTCATCGCCGCGTCGCTGCAGAACGGCGAGCGGGCCGCGTGAGCGAGGGGGGAGTGAGCGAGGCCAGCCCACCCGGAGCTCTGCTCGGGAGGGCCGCCGAGGCCATCCGCGAGGCGGATCTCGCCAGGCGCCACGGCTTCGTAACCAACCTGATCGGCCTGATCATCGAGGCCACCGGCCTGCAGGCGGAGGTCGGGGAGGTCTGCCTGGTGGGGACCGATCGCAACCGCGACGCGGTGGCCGCCGAGGTGGTCGGCTTCAGGGACGGGCGCACGCTGCTGATGCCGCTCGGGGAGCTGCACGGCATCGGGCCCGGCACCAGGGTGCTGGCCAGCGGCGCGCCATTCCGCGTCGCCGTCGGCGAGAGCCTGCTGGGGCGGATCGTCGACGGGCTGGGGATCCCGGAGGACGGCCGGCCGGTGTCATGCGCGCTGGCGCGCTCGACGATCGCCGCCCCCCCGAACGCCCTCTCCAGGCCGCGCATCAGCGAGCGCGTCGGGCTGGGGGTGCGGGCGCTCGACGGCCTGGTGCCGTGCGGACGCGGGCAGCGGCTGGGCATCTTCGCCGGCTCCGGCGTCGGCAAGTCCTCGCTGCTGGGGATGATCGCCCGCTCGACCAGCGCGTCGATCAACGTGATCGCGCTCGTCGGCGAGCGCGGGCGCGAGGTGCGCGAGTTCGTCGAGCGCGACCTCGGCGACGCGCTGGAGCGCTCGGTGGTCGTCGTCGCGACGTCCGACCAGCCGGCCCTCGTGCGGATCAAGGCCGCCTTCACCGCCACCACGATCGCCGAGTACTTCCGCGACCAGGGTCACGACGTGATGCTGATGATGGACTCGGTCACGCGCTTTGCGATGGCCCAGCGCGAGGTCGGCCTGGCGATCGGCGAGCCGCCCGCCACGCGCGGCTACACGCCCAGCGTGTTCGCGCTGCTGCCCCGCCTGCTCGAGCGCGCCGGGACCAGCACCAGCGGCTCGATCACCGCGCTGTACACGGTCCTCGTCGACGGCGACGACATGAACGAGCCGATCGCCGACGCCGTGCGCTCGATCCTCGACGGGCACGTCGTGCTCACCCGCTCGCTCGCCCATGCCGGGCACTACCCGGCGATCGACGTCCTGCACAGCGTCTCGCGCCTGATCGGCGAGATCGTCTCGCCGGAGGTCGAGCAGGCCGGGCAGCAGCTGCGCGCCGCGCTCGCGGTGCTGCACGAGAAGGAAGACCTGGTCGCGATCGGCGCCTACCAGCCCGGCAGCGACCCAGCCCTGGACGCCGCGCTCGCGCATCGCTCGCGCATCGAGCGCTTCCTGCGCCAGCCCGTGCACGAGCGCAGCGATCCGCTGCAGACCGACGCGCGGCTGCTCGAGCTCGGCTCCTCGCTGTCGAGCGAACTCGAGCGCCTCGGCGGCGAGATCCCCGACGCGGAAGAGGTCTCCCCCGAGCCTCAGCCCGGGCCCGACCTCGGCGCCGCCGGGCCGCCCGCGATCCCCGCCCTCGGGCTGAGCCTGTGAGTCCTCGCATGCGCTCAAGAACCGAAGCGGCCGTCCGATAACCAGACCGTGCCCGGACCCTCGTTCCGCTTCCGCCTCGAGCGCGTGCGCGTAGTGCGCGAGCGCAAGGAGAAGCTCGCCCAGCGCGAGCTCGCCGACGCGCTCTCGCGCCGCTCGAGCACCGTCGCCGATCTGCACGCGGCGGACGCCCACCTCGAGCACGCACGCGCGGAACAGCGGACCGTCGCCGCCGAACCCAAGGCCGTCAGCGCCACCGATCTGCTCGCCCGCCAGGCGTTCCTCGAGCGTGTCGAGGCGCAGCGGCGCATGCGTGCCACCGAGCTCCAACAGCGCGAGGCGGAGGTCGCCGAGCGCGACGCCGAGCTCGCGACGGCCGCCAGCGAGCACGAGATGCTCAACCGCCTCAGGGAGCGCCACCGCGGCGAGCACGACCGCGAGGAGGCTCGTCGCGAGCGCAACACCCTCGACGAGATCGCCGTGATGCGCTTTCGCAGGAGTCGGGCATGAGCGCGCAGTCGCTCGGCGGCGTCGCCACGGGCATCGCCGCGGGCGAGCTCGCGGTCGCGCAGCGCGTGCAGCAGCTGCAGGCGCTGATCGAATCGGCGCGGCAGGTTGCCGGCGGGGGCCTGCCGGCGAGCACGCTCGCCAGCCCCGCCGGCGCGCAGAGCTCGAACACCAACTTCGCCTCCGCGCTGCAGGCGGCCACGACCGCCGACGCCGCCAGCGTCGCGGGCGCCTCCGGCGCCGCGTACCAGCCGGTCGTCCAGGGTGGCGCGGGGAGCGGCGAAGCGGGCGGGGAATACGAATCCCTGATCGATCAGGCGGCCTCCCGCAACGGGCTCGACCCGGCGGTGCTGCACGGCCTGATCGAGCAGGAGTCGGGCTTCGATCCGAGCGCGACCAGCAGCGCCGGAGCGTCGGGCCTGACGCAGCTCATGCCCGGCACCGCGTCCTCGCTCGGCGTCACCGACCCGCTGGACCCGGCGGAATCGATCGAAGGCGGCGCGCGCTACCTGGGACAGCTGATGACCCAGTTCGGCGGCAACACCGAAGATGCCCTCGCGGCGTACAACGCCGGGCCCGGCGCCGTCCAGCAGTACGGGGGGATCCCGCCGTACGCCGAAACCCAGAGCTACGTCACCAAAGTGCTCGGCTATGCCGAAGCCTACCGGCAGTCCCACCCCGCGACCGTCACAGGAGCGCTCGCATGAACTTCGAACCCGTGCTGCCGCCCCCACCCGCGGCAGCCTCGCCCTCCTCCTCGCCACCGACCTCCGGCGCGCCACCGGGGGGCTCCGCCCCACCGGGCGCGCCGCCCTTCCACAGCGCGCTCGCCGAACACTGGGCCCGGACCGCAACCGCGGAAGGCCAGCAGCAGACAAGCTCCGAAGCGAGCCGCAGGGAACGGTCGATCGCCTCTCGCCGGGAACGCGCGGGCGGATCGGAACGCAAGAGCGGATCGAGCCAAGCCGCGCGGCCGGGCTCCGGCGAAGGCGCGAGCAGCGCCGCCACCACCGCGGACGCCGCGTCCGCGGCCGGCGCCGCCGCGACCGCCGCGACCGCCACGACCGCCACGCCCGCAGCCGCCACGTCCGCGGCCGCTGCGGCGCACGCCAGCGCTGGCGCTGGCGCGACGAGCGCTCGCACGGCCGCAGCCGCAGCCGCAGTCGCAGCCGCGTCCGCGGCGTCGGACACGGCACCCACGAGCGCCGCCGCAACGGGAGCAGCAGCCCCCGCAGGCGCGCCCGCGCAGGGCGGCTCCTCGGCGGCCGCCTCCAGCGCACTGCTGCCCGCGTCCGGCACGGCCTCGCCCGCCCCCGGCCCGTCGGTGCCGGCCCCCGGCTCGCTTTCGTCATCGCCGCCCGCGGGTGCGGCCGCGCCGTCCGCGTCGGCGCCTGCCTCCGGCGCCACCCAGCAGGCCGGCGACGGCGGGCCGTCCGCGCCGGAGCAGCCCGGCGGCGAAGCTGCCGGCGGAGGCGCATACGCCGCTGCCCCCGCTCCACTCGGCACGGCCTCCACATCCGCCGCCGCCGGCCTGCCAGGCAGCGCGCCCACCGGCGCGGCCGCCGGCGCATCCGCGGGCACGTCATCGTCCGCGGGCACGCCCTCATCGGCGAGCGCCGCAGCGGGCGCCGCGCCCGCGCCGCCGGCGAGCACCGCCACATCCGGCGCCCCCGCCGCCGCCGGCTCGTCTGCCGCCGCCGGCTCGTCTGCCGCCGCCGGCCAGGGCGAAGCGATACAGGCAGCGGGCACGACGCCCGCGGCGTCCACCGACGCGGCCTCCGCGCCGGGCCCCGGCGCCTCCACCGCGCAGTCCGCGCAGGGGCGCGCGGGAGCCCCCACGCCCGCGCGCGGCGAAGCCGGTGCCTCCGGCTCGGGCTTCTCGGCGGCCGCCGCCGGCACCCAGGCGGACACCCAGAGCGGCGCGGGCGCCGGCGCGCACGACCAGGGCGGCTCGGGGTCGACCGCGCGCGGCGCGAGCGCCGGCGGCCCCGCGCAGGGCTCGGCCGCCGCCGCGAGCGCTCAGCCGGGCGCCCTGCAGGGCGTCTTCGCGCAGACGAGCTCCGCGTCCACGGGCTCGGAAGCGAGCCCGCTGCCCGGCTCGGAGGCGGCGCAGGCGCCCGCGGGACCCGCCGCCGCCTCCGCCGCGACCCCGCTGCCGGGGGCGGGCGTGGGCATGCAGGAAATGATCGAGTCGATCCGCGCGACCATCGACATCGCCGCCCGCCAGGGAGCGACGCAGGCGCGGATCGCGCTGCAGCCGGAAGACCTCGGCCACATCAGCATCCGCCTCAGCCAGACCAGCGACGGCCTGCTCGCGCGTGTCAGCGCCGAAACACCCGCCGCCGCGCAGGCGCTCCAGGACGGGCGAGCCGAGCTGCACCAGTCGCTGAGCTCGCTCGGCCTGCCGCTGCTGCGGCTGGACATCAGCTCGTTCGGCCAGTCCGAAGCCGGCGAACGCGAAGAACGCTTCGACGGGAGCTCCGGCGGCGCGAGCGACTCCCGCTCGACGAGCGCCGGCGATGAAGTCGAAGGCGCCGACGCTCCCGGCGAGATCGAAGGCGCCGCCGCGCGCGCGAGCATTGCCGGCGGCGCGCTCGTCGACGTGCTCGCGTGAACACCCAGAAAGGACCGATCGCCATGACCGCCACCCCACCCACAGCCCCCGCCGCGACCGGCGCCCCGCCCGCCGGCGGCGCGTCGACCCCCGCATCGTCCTCGCAGGGGAACAACCCCAACAGCATCCTCGGCCAGAACGACTTCCTCAAGCTGATGGTCGCGCAGCTGCAGGCGCAGAACCCGCTGGAACCGGGCAACAGCAACGAATTCGTCAACGAGCTCGCACAGCTGACGCAGGTCGAGCAGACGACCAACCTGGCGAACGCCAGCGAGCTGTCCGGCGCGGTCCAGCTGATCGGCCACAAGGTCTCCTACAACAGCCCCTCTGGCGTCTCCGCGACGGGCACCGTCGAAAGCGTCCAGTCGAGCTCCTCCGGCACGAGCGTGACCGTCGAAGGCATCGCCGGCATAACCCTCGCGAGCATCACCGAAGTCGAATGAGCCCGATCTCCAATCCCGCGCTCGTACCGCCCGGCGGCCTCGGCGCTCCGGTCGCGCCCGCGGGCGGCGCCGGCGCAGCGGGCGGGGCTGCCAAGACGCCCGCCGGCACGCCCGCCGGCCCGTCGTTCGCCGACACGCTCGCGCAGGCGGGCGCGTCCGAGGGGGGCGATCTGTCGTTCTCCAAGCATGCGCTGGCGCGCGTCGAGCGCCGCGGGATCGAGCTCGACCAGAGCACGCTCGGAAGGCTTTCGCAGGGTGTGCAGCGCGCCGCGAGCAAGGGCTCGCGCGACTCCCTCGTCCTTGTCGACGGCACCGCGTTCGTGGTGTCCGTCAGCAACCGCACGGTCATCACGGCCGTGGGATCCGAACACATGAAGGACAACGTGTTCACCAACATCGACAGCGCCGTCATCGCATGAGGCGAGCGGCGAGCGACGACTACGGCCGGACCTCATCGAGGAGGCCGCGAAAGGAAGGGCAGTCAGGATGATGGCTGGAATGTATGCCGCGATCAGCGGCCTCGATGCGAACCAGACGATGCTCAACGAGACCGCCAACGATCTCGCGAACGTAAACACCGTGGGCTACAAGGGCGTGAGCGTCACGTTCGCGGACTCGCTCACGCAGGTGTTCCGCGGCGCGTCCGGCCCGACGCCCACCAACGGCGGCACCAACCCCGTGCAGATCGGGCTGGGGGTGCAGGTCGCCGCGACGATCAACGAAATGACGGAGGGCTCCTTCCAGTCCACCAACAACCCGCTCGACGTCGCGATCGAGGGCAAGGGCTTCCTGCGGGTGGGCCCCGGCTCGCCCAAAGCGGAAGAACTCACGAAGGAACTGCCGAACAACGTCTCGTACACCCGCGCGGGCGACCTCACGACCAACACGGAGGGATTCCTGACCACGCAGGGCGGCGAATACGTGATCGGACGCAACGCCGTCGTCACCGCCGAATCGGAAACGGGCAACACCTACGAACCGGGCAAAGAAGACAGCTACCTCCTGATCCCGCCAGGCTCCAGCAACGTGGCGATCGGCGAGGACGGCTCGGTCAGCTACACCGACGAGAACAAAGAATCGAAAACGTACCTGCAGCGGGTGACCGCCGGCTACCTGTCGGTCGCGACGTTCCCCAACGAAACCGGCCTGGAACGCCTGGGCGGCTCGCTGTGGGCGCGGACGACCAACTCGGGCGCGCCGATCGTCAGCACGCCCGACACCCCCGGCTTCGGCTCGACGATCGGCGGCGAGCTCGAGATGTCGAACGTCGACATGGCCACCGAGATGACCAACATGATCACCGCCGAGCGCGGCTACCAGGCCAACTCGCGCACGATCACCACCGCCGACGAAATGTTGGGGACGCTGGTCAGCATGGTCCAGTAAACGGAACTCGTCCGCGTAGCGGGCCTGGGTGCCGAGTCCTAGAATGTCGGGAAAGGAAGGTGTACATCAGGGACAACTCCGAGGAGCCCCGGGGTGGGGCGGCGGCGCAAGCGAGCCGTCCCACCCTGTGGCTAATGTCTTGTACGAGGGGGTGCAGCGATGATCACGCTCAACCGGCTCGGCCACAGCGACGAGCCGTTCCAGCTGAATACGGACATGATCGTGACGATCGAGTCGACGCCCGACACGGTCATCACGCTCGCGACCGGCGCGAAGGTCGTCGTCGCGGAGACGCCCGAGGAGGTCGCCGCCGCCGTTCACGGCTACCGCGCCGAGGTGCTCGCCGAGGCGTTCAGGCGACGTGGCAGGGCGGGTGGGCCTTCATCTCAGGCTCCGATCGCGCCCGTCCACCGCGAGTCGCCACGCGAGGCGCCGCGCCTGAGCGCCGTCGAGGACGACCCGGCGTAGTCCCAAACGGGCAGCGTCTGTCGGCCGGATCGACCGTTTGTGCAGGCGCGCCGCGCAAAACTGAAGGATTTCCGGGGATGGCCGATGTATCGAAGCGATGAAGGCTTCAACGGCCATCGGAATCGGGGTGGCATTCGGCTCCCTGCTGCTGAGCTCGATGATGAACGGGACGAGTCCCGCTTCGTTCATCGACATCCCCGCGCTCATGATCATCCTCGGCGGGACCGGGGGGGTGACGCTCGCGAGCGTCGGCATGGCCCCGATGAAGCGCGTGCCGAGCCTGTACAAGCTGGTCTTCTCGGCCGAACCGCCCGACATGCGCGCCCAGCTGGACCGGCTGGTGTCCCTTGCGGACAAGGCCCGCCGCGAGGGGCTGCTCGCGCTCGATGCGCTGCTGGGGGAGATCGACGACAGCTTCACGCGCAACGCCCTGCAGCTGGTCGTCGACGGGACCGACCCGGAGATGGTGCACGCGATCCTCGAGGCCGAGGTCGACGGGATGGCCGCGCGCCACGAGGCGTCGGCCGCGCCGTTTGAGAAGGCCGGCGGCTTCGCGCCGACGATGGGCATCATCGGCACCGTGCTGGGCCTGGTGCACGTGCTCCAGAATCTGGCCGCGCCGGCCTCGCTCGGACCGTCGATCTCCGCCGCGTTCATCGCCACGCTGATGGGCGTCGGCTCCGCCAACGTGATCTTCCTGCCCGTCGCCAACAGGCTCAAAGCGATCTCCGCCGAAGAGATGGAGCTGCGCATGATGACGCTCGAGGGGATCCTCTCGATCCAGGCCGGCGACAACCCGCGGCTGGTCTCCGAAAAGCTGATGTCCTACCTCCCGCCGGCCGAGCGCCCGAGCAACGAAGAGCAGAACGTGGCGCGACTCGACGTCGAGGCCAGGGCGGCCTGATCATGGCCCGCGGAGGACGTCGCGGACGCCGCCACGGCGGCGCCGAGGAGGGCAGCAACGAGCGCTGGCTGCTGACCTACGCCGACATGATCACGCTGCTGATGGCCCTGTTCATGGTGCTGTTCTCGATCTCCTCGGTCAACATCTCCAAGTACCACACCCTGCAGAAGTCGCTCAAGGCGGCCTTCTCGGGCAACATCCTGCCCGGCGGCAAGGCCATCGCCCAGCAGGGAGCGACCAACAACGCCGCCCAGACCCCCAGCAGCGTCGAACTGCAGGCGATCGAGCCGGTCGCCACCGAAGGCGCGAGCCCTCTGCAGAACGGCAGCACGCACGGCTCCACCAGCTCCACCGCGGCCGCCGTCAAGGAAGCCGCGATCCAGCGGGAAGCGGCCGAGTTCGCGCACATCAAGCAGGAGCTCGACGCCTACGCCGCCTCGCACGGCTTCGCCAAGAGCGTGCAGACGACGATCGAAGCGCGCGGCCTGGTGATCAGGGTGCTCACCGACGATCTCCTGTTCGCCTCCGGCCAGGCGACGCTGGAAGGACGCGCGGACGGGCTGCTGGGCGAGATCGCGCAGCTGCTGAACGTCGACGAGACCCACCCCATCTCAGTCGAAGGCAACACCGACGACGTTCCCATCCACAGCAGCCAGTTCCCCAGCAACTGGGAGCTGTCGACCACGCGCGCGAGCACCGTCGTGCGCTTCCTGATCGGGCACGGAGTGAGCCCGAGCAGGCTGACCGCCTCGGGCAACGCCGAACAGCGCCCCGTGGACAGCAACGCGACGGCCGCCGGCCGCGCGCGCAACCGGCGCGTGGAGATCGTCATGCGGCGGCTCCACGCGACCACCGGCGAAGGCGAAAGCGAACCCTAAGTCAAGGACGACTGACCATGCTCAAGAACAAGAAGCTAATGCTTGCCGTGACCCTGCCGATTCTCATACTGGGAGTCGGCTACACGATGACCAAGCCCAAGCCCGTCAACAAGGAAAAGATCAAAGGGACCATCTACGTGCTGCCGGCGCCGTTCCTGCTGAACCTCACCGACGGCCGCTACGCCAAGCTCACCGTCGGGCTCGAGCTCGCGCCCGGGCAGAGCGACGGCGCCTCCGCCACCGCCAGCGGCTCCAGCGGCGAAGACGCCGTCGGCACGCTGCCCGAGGAACCGCTCGTCCGTGAAATCGTCACCGACACCGTCACCAACCAGAACGGCGAAACGCTCGTCACCAGCCAGGGCCGCGACGCCATCAAGCGCCGGATGCTCGCGGCGATCAACCAGCAGACCGACGTCAAAGTCCAAGCAGTGCTGATCCCAGACCTCACCGTCCAATAGGAGAGAGCGTGACCGAGACGATCGAGTACGAGCAGTTCGAGCAGAGCGGCAATGGATCCGCGCCCACCCTCGCCTCCGCCTCCGACGTCGACCTGAGCCGCCTCAGCGACATCCCCATGGAGCTCAGCGTCGAGATAGGGCGCACCCACATGACCGTCGGCGAGACGCTCGACCTGCGCGTCGGCTCCGTCGTCACGCTCGAGCGCCTCGCCGGCGAGACCGCCGATCTGCTCGTCAACGGCAGCGCCATCGCCCGCGGCGAGGTCGTCGTCATCGACGAGCAGTACGGTCTGCGCATCACCGAGATCCTCGACGGCCAGTCGGATCCAGCATCGTCCCCGGAGGGGGAGCTCGCGCAGCCCGCCGCCGGCGCCGCCGGCAGCGGCGATGGCGACGGCGACGGCGCCGGACAGCAGGACGCCACCCCCGCAAGCGTCGCCGCCGAGCCCGCGGCCGAGGCCGCGGACGGATCGCCTGCCGACGAGGGCTGAGCCGCGCATGAGCGTCAGCCAGGACGACAAGCAGAGCGCCGTCGCGGACGCCGACGAGCCCGGGCGGCCGGTCGTCGCGGACGTCGACGAGCCCGCGCAGGCCGTCGACGAGCCCGCGCAGGCGGTCGACGAGGAGTTCGCGCGCGACGCCGCCGAGCCGGTGCGGACGCTCGACTTCTCCCAGCCGACCAAGTTCACCACCGAGCTCAGGCGCAGGATCGTGCGGGCGATCGACCTCTTCTGCGAGGCTCTCGGCAGCTGGCTGGCGGGTGAGCTGGGGGCCGAGATCGACCTCGTCCTGACCGACATCAGCCAGCACACGTGGGCGGCCGCCAAGGCGCAGCTGCCGGCGGACTCGATCGCGGTGGCCGTCGAGGCCGCGCCGATCGAACGGCACATGCTGATGAGCATCGAGCTGCCGATGGTCCTGCAGGCGATCGAATGCCTGCTCGGAGGCGAGGCCGCCCAAGCTCCCGCCGCCCGCCATCTGACCGAGATCGACTGGGTGCTCACGCGGGGCATGCTCGACACGATCGTCGATCGGCTGTCGGTCGCGTGGGATGAGATCGGCGGCCCGGAGCTGGTGCGCGGCAAGGTCGACACCGAGGGAGACGCCGGCGTGCTCACGCCGATCGGCGAACCGACGCTGTCGGTGAAGCTCGAGCTCAAGATCGACGGCCTCGCCTCGGCGATCTCGCTGCTGATCCCGTGGGGCGCGATCGAGCCGATCACGCAGCGGCTCCGCGCCGGCGGCGGCGAGCCCAGCAGCGCGGACCTGCGCGGCGCCGACGCTCTGCGTCGCGGCCTCGCCGGCGCGCACGTGCTGCTGCGCGCGGAGGTCGGCTCGGTGCAGATGCCGATCGAGCACATGCTCGAGCTCACCCCCGGCGCGCTTCTGCAGCTGGAAGACAGAGCCGAGGATGGCGTGCTGCTGTTCGCCGAGGGGATCTCGCTGGGCCGCGGGCGCCCCGGACGCAGCGGCGCCAAGCGCGCCGTCAAGCTCGTGTCCAGCGGCGAGCCCTCGATCCGCGCCGACACCTACGCCAAGCTCGGTCGCAGCGAGCTCGAACGGGCGCGCGCGCACCTCGAGCGCACGCGCGAGACGCCCGAGGACCGCGCGATCCTGCGCAGCATCTTCGTGCGCGTGTGGGCCGAGCTGGGCAGGACGCATCTTCCGCTCGGAGGAGCGCTCGAGCTGGCGCAGGGCGTCGTCGTGGAGCTCGACCAGGGAGCCGACGCGCCCGTCGAGCTGTTCGCCAACGGGCTGTGCTTCGCCAACGGCAGCCTCGTCGTCACCGGCGACGGCGCCTGGGGCGTGCAGGTCGCCGAGCTGATCCGGTAGCCGCCGGCCCCGCTCGCGCTCAAGACCTCAGTCGCAGAGCCGATAACACGGGCGACTCTTCCTCGGAGTCGTCCCTCGATGATCAAGTGGATATCGCTTTCCCGTGCGGTCGCGACGGCGACCGCGGCGTTCGGCGCCTGCGTGCTCGCATTCGCGAGCCCGGCGTCGGCGTTCACGCCCACCTCCACCGCCGGCGGCGAAAGCACGCCGCTCGATCTCAAGGCTCCCACCAGCGCCGCGCCCTCCACCGGCAGCGGCGGCGCGAGCATCGTGCGCACGATCGTCGGCCTGGCGATCGTCATCGCCGTGATCTGGGGACTCGCGTGGATCCTGCGCCAGGTCAAGGCCGGCCGCGGCGGGGGCGATGCCCATCAATCGAGCGCCGGCCTCGCCAGCGTCGCCGCGCTCACGCTCGGCACAGGTCGCTCCGTGCACCTCGTGCGCGCCGGCAGCGACTACGTGCTGCTCGGCAGCACCGAGCACGGCGTCGCGCCGATCCACCGCTACACCGAGGAGCAGGCGCGCGACGCAGGTCTCCTGGGCGACCCGAGCATGGGCCCCCAGCCCGAGCGCTCGCGCCTGATCACAGCTGCCACGCAGATCGTCACCGGCACCGGCCGCGCGATCGGGCAGGGCGGGCGCTACGGCCAGCGCGCGCTGTCCGGCGAGGGAGCCATGTACGACCAGGGCCCGATCGTCGGCCAGCGCGCGATCGTCGGCCAGCGCCCGCTCCCCGGCCAGCGCGCGCTCCCCGACCACAGCCCCGTCGTCGGTCCGCGCCCCGACCCCATGCGTATGCCCTCGCCCTCCTCGGGGCTCGTCGCGCGCCTGCGCGAATTGACGGTGCGGCGGTGATCATGGGGGCTGCGTTGAACATCGGCGCGGCGCTGCACATGGGTGCGCCGCCGGACATGGGCGCGGCGCTGAACGTCAACTCCAGCAACGCCGTGCAGATCCTGCTGCTCGTCGGCGGGCTCACGCTCGTGCCCGCGATCCTGTTCACGGTCACCGGCTTCAGCCGCATCCTGATCGTGCTCGGCTTCATCCGCACCGCCGTCGGCACCAACACCGCGCCCCCGAATCAGGTGCTCGTCGGCATCGCGCTGTTCCTGACGATCTTCGTCATGGCGCCCACGGTCGGCGCCATCAAGAAGGACGCCGTCGAACCGCTCGAGGGGCACAAGATCAGCACCACCACCGCGCTCGTGCGCGCCGAGCAGCCGCTGCGCGAATTCATGTTCCGCCAGACGCGCGTCGAGGACATCTCGCTGTTCGTCAGCCTCGCGCACGCCAAGGAGCCGCACGAGCGCGCCGAAGTGCCCACCGAGGTGCTGATCCCCGCGTTCATCGTCTCCGAGCTCAAGACCGCGTTCCAGATCGGCTTCCTGATCTTCCTGCCGTTCCTGATCATCGACCTGATCGTCTCCTCCGTGCTGATGAGCATGGGCATGATCATGCTGCCGCCCACGTTCATCTCGCTGCCGTTCAAGATCCTGCTGTTCGTCCTCGTCGACGGCTGGGACCTCGTCATCAAAGCCCTCGTCCAGAGCTTCCACTAGATGAACCAGGACACCGTCGCCAATCTCGCCTCCCAGGCCATGAGCCTCGCGCTGAAGATCGCCGGGCCGCTGCTGCTCGTGGCGCTCGTCATCGGCCTGGTGATCAGCGTCTTCCAGGCCGTCACCCAGATCCAGGAGCAGAGCCTCTCGCTGATCCCCAAGCTCGCCGGCGTCGCCGTCGTGCTCGTCCTGCTCGGCCCGTGGATGCTCGGCCAGATCGTCGCCTACACGACCGCCCTGTTCACGTCGATCCCCACGATGGTCGGCTCGTGAACCGCTCGCGCGGGGCAGCCGGCGGGCGCGCGAGCCGCTCGCCCGAGGAGACGGTCGGCTCGTGAACGAACTGCTGCGCAAACTGGCGGGCAACGAGCTCGCGGGCTTCATCCTCGTGCTCGCGCGCGTCACGCCGCTGTTCGTGATCGCGCCGCTGTTCTCCTCGCAGATGATCCCGCCGCGCGTGCGCGGCATCATCGCCGTCGGGATCTCGATCGGCCTCGCGCCGATCGCCATGCACGGCCAGCACATCCCCACCGACCCGCTCACGCTGGTGGAGCTCGTGATCGAGGGCATGCTCGTCGGCTTCGGCTTCGCCTTCACGCTCGCCGTGCTGATGGCCGCCGTCGAATCCGCCGGCTCTGTGATCGACGTGCTCTCCGGCTTCTCCTACGGCGCTCTGATCAACCCCATGAACGGCCAGGAAAGCGCCGTCGTCACCCGCTTCTACTCGCTCGTCGGCACGCTCATCTTCCTCGTCATCGGCGGTGACGCGTGGACGCTGAAGGGCCTGAACCGCACCTTCCAGCTGGTGCCGCTGACCAGCGGGCCGCGGCTGTCCTCGCTGTTGGGGGGCGCCGAGCAGGTGTTCGGCACGGTGTTCGCCGCCGCCCTCGAGGTCGCCGCGCCGGTGCTCGTCGCGCTGCTGATCACCGACGTCGCCTTCGGGATCGTCTCGCGCGTCGTCCCCCAGCTGAACGTGTTCGCCGTCGGCTTCCCCACGAAGGTCGCCGTCGCGCTGCTCGTCGTCGGCGCCTCGCTGCCGTTCACCGCCAACTGGATCTCCAACCAGCTCTCCGTCAGCGTCGGCGACGCCCTCGGCGCGCTGCACGTCGCGTGATCCCATGCCGCGCGAGGACCGCACAGAGAAGGCCACCCCCAAGCACCGCAAACGCGCGCGCGAGAAGGGGCAGGTGGCGCGCAGCAGCGACCTCGGCGGCTCCGTCGTCGTCGTCACCGGGCTGCTCATGCTCAGCATCGTCGGCCCGCAGGTCGTCGACGCCGGCGCCTCGACGTTGCGCGCGATGTTCGGCCAGATCGCGCAGCCCAGCCGGGCCACCACCGGCGCGGGCCTGGACAGCCTGATGCACTCGACCCTGTCCACGATGCTGCTCGCCGTCGCGCCGATCGCCGGCGGGTGCATGCTCGCCGGCGTGCTCGCCGGCGTCGCCCAGGTCGGCTTCAGGCCGACCCCGCAGGCACTCAAACCCGACTTCCGCCGCATCAACCCGGCCTCCGGGCTGAAGAACCTGCTGGGGCCGAACGCGATCTTCGAGGCGTTCAAGACGGTCGCCAAGATCGCGGTCGTGGGCGCGGTGGCCGCGCTGGCGCTGCTGCCCGGGCTCACCAGCCTCGCCGCCGACGTCGGCATCTCCCCCGCGGGGCTCGGCGCGCTGTCCGCACGCAGCGCCCTCGCCGTCGCCCAGCGCGCGGCGTTCGCATACCTGATCGTCGGCCTGCTCGACTATGCCTGGAAGCGCTATCGCCATGAGAAACAGCTGAAAATGACCAAGCAGGAAGTCAAGGACGAGAATCGCCAGTACGGGGTCTCCGCCGAGGTCAGGGCGGCCATTCGCCGCCGCCAGATGCAGGCCGCGCGCGCGCGCATGATGGCCGCCGTGCCCGACGCCGACGTCGTCATCACCAACCCCACCCACTTCGCCGTCGCGCTCGTGTACGACGGCACGCGCACCGCCCCCGAGGTCGTCGCCAAGGGCAAGGACCTGATCGCCGCCCAGATCAGGCGCGTGGCCGAAGAACACGACGTGCCCGTGATCAGCGATCCGCCGCTCGCGCGCGCGCTGCACGCGTCTGTCGAGATCGGCCAGATCATCCCCGAGGAGCTGTACGCCGCGGTCGCGCGCGTGCTCGCCTTCGTCTACCGGCTCGCCGGACGCGCCCGCATGACCGGCGGGGCGGGCGGGGTGGGCGGGCCCTCATCGCTCGTTCGCGGGAGGCGCGCGTCGTGAACAGCCCCGGCGTGCGCAGGCTCCTGCGCCATACCGACCTGCTGGCCGCCGTGTCGGTCGTGATGGTCGTGACGATGCTCGTCGTGCCGCTGCCCTCGGCACTGCTCAGCCTGCTGATCACGCTCAACATCGCCGGCGCGCTCACGATCGTCTCCGCCACCATGTACCTGGGCAAGGCGCTCGACTTCGCGTCGTTCCCCAGCCTGCTGCTGCTGACCACGATGTTCCGCCTGGCGATCAACGTGTCGGTGACGCGCCTGATCCTCACGTCTGGCGACGCCGGCAGCGTCGTCAAGGCGTTCGGGGAATTCGTCGTCGGCGGCAACGTCGTCGTCGGGCTCGTCATCTTCCTGATCCTCGTCGTCATCCAGTTCGTCGTCGTCACCAACGGCGCCGGACGCGTCGCCGAGGTCGGCGCGCGCTTCACGCTCGACGCCATGCCCGGCAAGCAGATGGCGATCGACGCCGACCTCAACGCCGGCCTGATCACCGACGAACAGGCGCGCACGCGCCGCGCGGACATCGCCCGCGAGGCCGACTTCTACGGCGCCATGGACGGCGCCTCCAAGTTCGTCAAAGGCGACGCCATGGCCGCGGTGATCATCACCGCGATCAACCTCGTCGGCGGGATCGTCGTCGGCATGCTCCAGCGCCATCTCGGCTTCACCGAAGCCACCCACCAGTACTCGCTGCTGACCGTCGGAGACGGCCTCTCCGCGCAGATCCCCGCGCTGCTGATCTCCGTCGCCACCGGCATCATCGTCACCCGCGCCGCCTCCGACCGCGACCTCGGCTCGGACATCGCCAACCAGATTCTCACCCAGCGCAAGGCGCCGCTCGTCGCCGCCGGCGCCATCGGCCTGTTCGCGCTGATCCCCGGCCTGCCCAAGCTGCCGTTCCTGCTGATCGCGGGGATCTTCGGCGGGATCGCGTGGGTCGTGCGCAACGGCATGCCCGGCGCCACCGACGCCGACGCCGCCGCGCGCGCCGCCGCCCAGGCCGCCCTGCCGAAGGCCGGCGACGAGCCGATGTCGGAAGTCGGCATCGACACGCTCGAGCTCGCCATCGGCTTCGGCCTCGTGCCGCTCGTCGACGCAGGATCCGGCGCCAGCAGCTCCCTGCTGCGGCGCGTCAGCATGATCCGCCGCCAGATCGCCGGCGACCTCGGCCTCGTGATCCCGCCCGTGCGCATCCACGACGAGCTGGGGATGGAATCGCACGAGTACGTCGTCACGGTGCGCGGCTCGGAGGTCACGCGCGGGCGGATCATGCCCGGGCACCTGCTCGCGATGGATCCCGGCGACGCCAGCGGCACGCTGCAGGGAGTCCCCACGCGCGAGCCCGCCTTCGGGCTCGACGCCGTCTGGGTACAGGAGTCCAACCGCGCGGAAGCCGAGGCGCTCGGCTACACGGTCGTGGATCCCGAGACGATGATCGTCACACACTTGACCGAGACCATCCGCGGCCACGCCGCCGAGCTGCTCACGCGCCAGGATGTGCGCGCGCTGCTCGACAGACTCAAGGAGACCAACGCGGCGGTCGTCGATGAGGTCGTCCCCGACGCGCTCTCGCTCGGCGAGATCCAGCGGGTGCTGCAGTCGCTGCTCTCCGAAGGTGTGCCCATCCGCGACCTCGGCACGATCGTGGAGGCAATCGGCGACAAGGCGCGAACAACACGTGACACGAGCCTGCTATCGGAGTACGCTCGCCAGGC
>JBKQHH010000146.1:0-28857 GCA_052148875.1 Solirubrobacteraceae bacterium | reverse complement strand
CTCTACCCGACGGTCGGTCCCGATGGCTGACCGCGTGCTCGCCGAGCTGGACCGCTGGTCCAAGCGCTCCCCCTACACGAGCGAGACGAGCCTCGTCTTCGCGCATCCGCAGACCGGAAACCCGCTTGACCGCACGAAGGTCACTCGGCGTTTCCAGGAAGCGTGCGCCGACGCCTGCGTGACGGTCATCACCTTCCACGAGCTACGGCACACGTTCGCCACCCGTATGGCTTCTCAGGGTGTGCCGCTGCGCAAGCTGCAGGAGTGGCTCGGGCACGCCGACATCAAGACGACCCAGATCTACATGCACTACTCGCCAGACGAGCACGAGGTCGAGATGGTCAACGCCGGCTTCTCCGGCGAGACCCTGGGGTCCAATTTGGGGTCCAATGTGAGCGCAACTCACGAGCACTCACGCGCACCAGGACCTAGTAAACACGGGGGCTGAGCACCCGTAGCAACTGTATCTCTCGGGCTGGGGGCCGGGCGGTCGCAGGTTCAAATCCTGTCTCCCCGACTCGAATCTCGTTGGATGCTGGTGAGGGCTGGGGGTGTCCCGAGGCGCGGTGAATGGTCTTGGAATCGGGATTGTTGGGGGGCAGCGGGCTAGTCGCTCCGTTGCCAGCGGAATGCCAGACTTGAATGCGACCGCCCACGAGACCGCCCACGCCATTGGGGCGTGGGCGGTCTCTACTTCGCCTCGACGTAATGCTGCGCACCAAGGACTTATCCCGAGAGTGTCGGGCGAGCGCGCGGCGCCGCGTGCGCGGGTCGGACAGCCCGACGTCTACGAGGGTTACGGCTAGCGCGAGGAGCCGCCTGCGCCAAGGGCGCCGGGGTCGTTGCGCGCCCACCACCCCCGGTCCGGGTCTCCTGGTGCGGGGAGGTAGGAGGCCCCGCAGCGGATCCGCACGAGCGCCCGCGTGATCGTCGCCGGGGCGGGCCGCGCGGCCTGGCTCCAGGCCCTCATCAGCCCGGCGGTGCTGTGCAACTCGCCTATTCCTCGCTGCTCGGCCTCGCGTCGCGCGAGGCGATCGTCGCTCGCGAGGCCGAGACCCCGCGCGTGTGCGATCGCAAGGCTCGCGGCCTCGCCGTCGCCGAGCCGCGCGGCGAGCGCCACGAGCAGCGCGAGCTCGTGCTCGAGCGGCGTCCAGATCTCGAGCAGGCCCTTCCTGGCCATCGCCGCTATGTCCATCTCCACGCGCTCGCCGAACTCATCGAGCACCCATAGGCTCTCCCGCGCCGCCTGCAAAGCCACCACGGGCGTGAGCGCACAGGCGCTGAAGACCTCTCCCCAGATGTCCGAGGCGAAGATATTGATTGCCACGCACGCGTCGATGAGGATCGGCGGGTTGGCGCTCACTGCGCACAGTCCTCCTGGAGCGTGGTGAGCAGCTCGCTGACGGTGGCACGCGTGCCGACGCGATCCTCGCGCAACAGGTGCGCCAGGCGCTCCTCGGAGAGCAGCCCCTGGTCATATGCGTTAACCGCGAGCAGCCGAAAGCGTCGCGGCAGCAGGCGCGCGTCGGCAGGATGTGCTGGCAGGCCGAGCAGGTCGCGCCCCTCGCTGACGTGGAAGCCGCGTCGCGCGAGGCGATCGTGCAGTCCGGGCTTCACCAGTCGCAGGTCTTCCAGACGCATCACATAGGCCTGGAAGGAGACGCTCCACCAGTCGGCTTGCTGCAGCAGCAGGCCGGTCGTCGCCTTCCCGGCGTCGCTGACCGCGGCGTGGTAGCGGCGCGTCACTCCCGAGGTGGGGAGGACGAAGTAGCGGGCGAATGCATCGGCGAAGCGCTCGGAGGACGGAACTCGGCGGTAGCTGCTCATCAGCACCGTCACCTCGGCGCGGTCGCGTCGCGTCAGGAAATGCGCGTACTCATGCGCCATCGACCACCGCTGGCGCTCCCAGCGCTGGTTCGCGTTGATCGCCACGCACGCCCCGAGCTCCGGGTCGAACCCGAACAGGCCGGCGATCGTCGATGGCAACCCGATCGAGAAGATCCGTAGCCCGACGTCGTTCTCGAGCAGCTCGCGGAGGTGAGGGAGAGGTCCGTCGCCGAGTCCCAGCCGCCCGCGCTCGCTTTCGGCCAGCAGCGCCGCCTCGGCCTCGAGGTCGGCGCCCGGCGTGAGGGTGACCGCGGCGGGGTAACGCGTGGCCACCCCCAGATCCAGCAGCCGCTCGACCTCGACGTAATCCTCGGCGAGGCGCTGGAGTTCGGCCGCCGCTGCGCGCAGCTGCTCCTGCTCCGGGCGCCGCCCGAAGCTCGTGCGGAACTGCGCGGCCAGCGATCGCGGCGGAGGATCCTGGCGCAACAGGCCGTCCAGACGCTCACCGTAGATGTCTGCGAGCGCGAGCAGCTCCTCGGGGCGCAGCCGCCGCTCCCCCTGCTCGATCGCGACGATCGTGGTGCGCGCGACCCCGAGCTTCTCGGCGACGCTGTCCTGGGAGAGGCCTTGGTCCTCACGCGCGCGCCGCAGCCGCGCCAGCAGCACCGGGCTATCGAGCGGCAGTGATTGCGCGCTCATCAGTGGTGTGGAGCCGCGGCAGCCAGGAACCGGTCCACGACTGGTGAGGGCAATGCCCGCCAGTCGTTCACGTAGCGTCCGAGCAGCTCGAGCAGCTGCTCGGGCTCGCAGCCGAGCTCGCGCCGTGCGCCCGCGAGCTCCGGGTAGGCGTCGACGAGACCGGCCCAGCGCCCCTGATCGATGGCGCGTTTGATCGTCATCGCCTGCGCGAGCATGCAGACGAGCCATGGCGCGGCGTGCTCGGTCTGCCGGCACGCGAGCACGTCACCGCGCATCTGCAGGACGTCGAGCGCGTCTATGTCGCTGAGCCCGGCGGCGAGCAGGGCTTGGCGGCGAAGCAGGCAGGAGGTGCATTGCCCACACAGATGCGTTGTGTCCGCGCGGTGCGTGAGGCCGGTGTCGCACGAGACCGATCGCGCGATCAGCCCGTGCAGTTCCCTCGGCGCGGCGGCGCACATCTGCGCCTTGGTCATCCAGAAGCTGGGATTGACGATCTCGAATGGACGCTCGAGCAGCGCACAGGCCAGACGGCTCATCATCGCCAGGGTCTCCGGGCGCATGGCCCGGGTGTTCATCGATCCACGCTGGGCACCGGTCAACGGCAGGTTTAGCGCGCCGACCCCGTTCTCATATACCCGCAGCTGAGCGAGGCCGGCGGCGTCGGCGACGACGACGATCCCGAACGCCAGGAACAGGAACCCGCGGCTCCGCTGGCTTTCCTCTTCGGCCCCATCGCTAAGGCGGCGGGCGGCGCTCGTGAGTCCGACCGGCACCGTCAGCAGTCGCAGCGGTCTCGGCGTCAGCTCGTTCAGGGCGCGCGCGAGCTGCTGCTGCAGATGGGACAGACGGTTGTGCGTGTCGGCGGCCACCAGCAGAAGCTCGCCCTCTTCGCGCATCGCGTCGCGGTGTGCGCCGAGCAGCGAGTCAAGGCCGCCTGAGAATAGTCCCGCGTGAGCGGGTGCTCTGACGGTCTCTTGGAACAATGGCTCCTGGGTCTCCGCCCAGCGCCGCGAGCTCGGGTGGGCCTCGAACTCGATCTGCCAGTCATCGTCGCTCAGCCATGCCAGCAGCCTGTGCACGAGCCCGTTAACCTCTCCGCCGTTCCAGAAAGCCGGGTCCCGGACCGCCAGGCGTACCGGAAGCCGCCGCGACCACCAGCGTCCGTCATCGCGGGCGTGGAGCGGGCGCCGGCGGCGCAGCCTGTCCGTCACGTACACCGCGACGGCCAGGTCGAGCAGATCGGACTGACGGGCGCCGAGTCGTGTCCCGAGGCCGTGGGCGATCCGCTGGTCATCGAGCCTGAAGTGCTCCTGCCAGCGCACGAGCTGCTGACCGTCGGCCACCCCGAACTCGAGCGCCTCATAGGATGGGATCTCGTTCACTCGACCTCCTCCTCGAGCATCTGCTCGGTCGTCGGACGCTCGGCGGTACTGCGCGGTGCGCGCACCTGCGAGCCCCACCTGCTGATCACTTGTCTGGCGGCCTCGGGTATCTGCGCCTCATCGAGGCAGCTCTCCTGGTAGCGTCGGGCCTCGGCTGGGCTTTGGAATCCGGATGAGACGAGCGCTGGGAGCATCCCGGCGGGCCCCCATACGCGAGCGTCCACCAGGCGTCTAAGGGCGCTGGCGGTCAGCTCGTGCGCGACGGCCTGCTCCTGCATCGCGGCGAGCTCCTGCGAGCGGCTCTCGAGCATCGCCTCCCCTTGATTTACGAGCGCGAATGCAAGATCGCTCCGTCCGGCGCGCTGCAGGTAGCGCTCGGACTCCGTCTGCCAGATGCTGGGGTCACGCCATACCGCGCTCTCGCGCAGGGCACGCCCGAGTCCGCTCGCGGGCGGCAGATCGGCGTCGCGGACGGCCGCGCTGAGCGCGAGGCGCAGCTCGTCTCCAACTTCCGCGCACGGCAGGCCGCTCAGGCCGGCCCGGGCGGCGCGGCGCCAGATGCCTGCGACGCCTCTCGGAATGTGGTCGTTGTCGGGCATGCGAGCAACTATTGCACGTCTACCTGACAGATTCGGTCGCTAACGCCCACATACGACATTTTCTGTCAGGTGTCCAGCGCTCGGTCCGGGCCGGGTGAGCCCCAGACGACAGCGCATCGCTTCGCGCTGGGCCTCAGCAAGAGCGCTCCCTCTGCAGGCGCAGCCTGACACTCAGGTCGAGCCGATGCTCGGGCTGGGAAAACGGACTCGCGACGGGGTAGCGCCGGAGAAGCACGGGTGCCGAGTTGCTCCCTGTGGAGTGCCCGCTCGGGAGGTTGGTTCTTGCGCGTAGGACACAGCAATCGCACAGCGCTCGCTGTGGCGTGCATCTAGTCTGTTTGGCCTTCGTGGATCGATCGCAGGACCGCGTGCCGTGGTCGGGTCGAGTTGAAGCTAGGAGCGCTTGAGGAGCTCGGCGGCGTCGATCTCGCTGGCGAAGTCGCTGACGCTCGCGTCGACGGCTGCGAGGATGCGGCGGATGGTGCGCCAGTGTGCGCCGCGTTGGCCGCGCTCGAGGCGGCCGACGAAGGTGGGATCTACCCCCAGCCGCTCGGCGACCTGTTCCTGGGTCATCCCGGCCCGCTTGCGGAGCGCGCGGAGGGCCTGCCCGAGGATGAGCTGATCTTGCTCGGCGGTGGGCTCTGAGCTTCGTGGCATGCGGGAACACTCACGGGGCGCCTCATTCGGCGCCAGGGTATTTATGGTCCGGTTCTCGTGCTAGGGTCGTCGCATACATCAAAGTGCCCCCGCGCAGTTGGAGCTGCCGGGGGCGTGGCACCGCGAGCCTGAACTCCCGGCGCATAGGCACCCTACTAGCGGCGCGAGGGGTGCCTTCTTCGCCCCGAGCAGTCCTCCCGGAGCCTCCGACGACAAGGAGGAACCGATGAGCACTACCGAGATCCCCGACGTGACCGTGCTGGCCGCCATCGACCGTGCGGAACGTCACCGAGGCCGACAAGGCGTGCCCGTCTGGCTGATCTTCGAGCACCTGGGCATTCCACGGCGCTCGCGGCGTGTGCGCGCCCAGCTCCAAGCGCTTGTGCAAGACGGCGCGATCGAGCAACGGCGCGCACACGGAGTGGACATCTGGGTGCTCGCCCCAAGCGGTCGTAAGCGGCTGCAAGAGGCCGGACTGGTGGATCTCCCCGAGTCCCCTCAGCATCGAGAGTGGCGCAACGCTCGCGTGCTCGCCGCTCAGGAGATTGAGCGGTTCCGGGCGTCGCTAGGTGACGCGCTCAAAGAGGCGAGCGCGCGACTCAGCGACACCCCCGGCTCCGACGCCTGGTTCGAGCTGGCAGAGGAGCTTCGATGCGCTGCGCGGCGGCTCGGGTCGGCGATCTACTGCCTGCACGAGTGGATGGAGCCTAGCGACGATCGGGCGGACATCGACGACCACAGCAGCACGGCTGATCTGGCGCTCGACCCTTCTGAGCGTCAGCGACGCCAAGCCCGCCGCGCTGGTCGACGCAACACTCGGCTCTGGCCGGACGTGGACTCCAACAGAGATGACGCGCTGGTGTGACCAGCGCCACCACGGCCCTCATGGCCGGCGAAGAAAATTCGGTGGCCGGTTCGCGCCGCTTGGGGTCTATAGCCGTGTGGACAGCACCAAACCCATCCCAATTTCTGGGCCAGCTCGGACGTGGCTGCCGCCGAAGCCGATCGAGCCTTACGTGTCGCGCTACGAGCTTGCGCGGCTGATGGGCGTGAGCGTCGCGACGGTCGATCGCATGGTGGCCGAGGGGATGCCGTCGGTGACGTGGGGGCGGCGAACGCGCCGCTTCCGGCCATCGATCGCAATCGCGTGGGCGGCGGAGCGGGGGAGGGCGGCGTGAGTCTGTCGCGATTGCCGTCGGGTCGGTGGAGGGCGCAGGTCTACGATCCGACGCGCGGGCATAACGTGAGCGTCTCGCGTGTGCTCGGCGGCTCGGGAACCTTTGCGACGAAGGCCGAGGCCAAGCGGGCGCGCGAGCAAGCGCGGGAACGTCTCGGCGATATTCCGTCGGCGAGCGTCACGCTCGCCGCCTTTTGGACACGCTGGACCACTGATCCGCTATTCGCGCGGCCGAAGGAGTCCACGAACATCCACAACCGGGAGCGCACGAAGGCGTTTGTCGAGCGCTACGGGTCCCGGCCGATGGACGCGATCGAGGACGCGGTGGTGGCGGAATGGCTTGCGGGCGGTGTTCGCAATGGCACCGTCCCGGCGCTGAGGGCGATGTTCAACGACGCCGCCTCGGCCAAGGGCGGTCGTCTGGTGAGCCGCAACCCCTTCGCGCGGCTCGGCATCTCGCGTGGCCCCGGGCGCCGGGACGAGCGGCCGCCGAGTGAGGAGCACGTCTGGAAGCTGATCCGCTGCGCCCGTGAGCTGGCGACACCATCGTTCGCCGCGTGGCTCCAAGTCGCGGCGTTTTCAGGGCTGCGGCCTGGTGAGTTGGACGCGCTCCGGCGCGCGAACGTCGATCTGGCTCGCTCGCGCATACTGGTCGTGGAGCAGTTCAGCGCCGCGACGCGCACGTTCACGCTGCCGAAGAACGGGCAGATGCGCGAGGCACCATTGACCGACCCTGCGCGTGAGGCGCTTCTCTCACTGTCGGTCGAAGGCGAGTTCTGCTTCGCGCCGATCCGTGGAGAGCATTGGACTGACTGAACCGCCCCGGCACGCGCCTACCACTGGAAGGCGGTCAGGGCTGCCGCCGGATGGGAGGGGAGCCTCTATCTGGCGACCCGGCACTTCGCCGGCTCATACATGGTCAACGTGCTCGAGCTGCCCTCCGAGGACGTGGCGATCGCGCTCGGGCACACCGATGGAGGCGAGCTCGTCCGCAGGCTCTATGGGCACCGCGACCGCGACCGTGCGCTCGATCGAGTCGCCGCTGCCTACGAGCGGACGGCCAGCCACACACAGCTAAGGCTGGTCTGATGATCGGAACTCGACGGAAGGGTCCGCGACGTGTCCGATGATCCGAGAATGCAAGCAAGGGCACGTCTCGTATGGGAGCAGGGCGCAAGGGTCAAGTTCCACTACACCGAGCACGAGCACGCCACGAGAATCCTCGCCGAGCAGGTCTTCCGCATTCCTCAGGAGCCAGGGAGCGCGGGGCATGGGCTGTACGTCACGACAGTGCAGCCGCGCTCGATGCTCGACGAGAAGCTCTTGGATCTCCTGTTCGCGCGAGGGCGGCCCGTGATCGCTATCGAAGGCGTCGTGGTTCTCCGCGACGACGCCTTCCCGTGGAGGCGCTACTCGCACAGGAGCTACGTCCACAGCGCGTCTCCCGGGGCGGTTCTGGACTTGTCGCTCGCATTGGTCGGGATCGGGATACGTCGCCAGGGAACTGGCTGTGGTCGGACGGCATCTACATGCCGCCGGCAGGATGATTTGCTAACCTTCCATGCGAAAGTAAGTTTGAGCAATGGAGTCTTCGCTGCAAAGCCCGATGCCCCTCGTCCGCGCCGATGGCGAGGGCTACACATACGCCGGGGAGTGGGTCGACGACTTCGCCGATCGACCGGAGCTACCGCTGCCGGTGCGCGTTCGCCTTGCGCGCCTGGGCGAGCGCTACACCCCCAAGAAGCTCTCGACGACGCAGCGAGACCTGCTGGCGTCTCCGATGGCCGAGCGCGACGCGACGCGACAGCCCTCAGCGGAGCTCGATGGCTTCCAGGCGAACGCGCAGGAGATGGAGAGAGCCTTCGAGGACGGCGTGTATGGCGAGCTGACCTCGGAGCAGCAAGCCTGGGTCGCCGACCCCAGCTCGCACCCGGCACTCGCGGAGGGTGTTCGATATCCGCTCACGCTCGGCCAACTCCACCTTCTGACAGGCGCGAGCGAGCGCCAGCTACGGCATTGGAGCGACCAGGACCTGATCCCGTCTCATCGGGCCGGCGCCCACCGTCGCTACTACAGCGCAGCCGTGGCCCGCGCGCTGCTGCTCGCAGAAACCTCTCCGCAACAGGTCGCGACGCTGATCACGCTCCGCCAGGGGGGCGACCACGCCCGTCGCCTGTGGGCGCTGATCGGCGGCGTTGGCGAGAGCCTTGCCGACGTGGGGCGATAAGTCGCAGAGCGTCCACGAAACCGTCCACGCGGACACGGCGTGAGCGGCCAAGCTGATCGCACGACGATCGCCTCAGCCAATCCTTTGGATGCTTCTCCATTTTGGGGCGTTCTCGCGTAACAATGAGTATGTGCAGGTAGGTCCCTACCTAGTCGACGGAGAGCATCCCAAGGAGGGAGGGCAAGCGTTCGTCTACTTCGGCGCGGACGGTGGCAAGCGGATCGCGGTGAAGGTGGCAAGGCCGTCTAACTGGTCGCGGCAGCGGCTGAAGCGTGAGATCGCTGTGCAGACGCGTCTTGACCACCCAAACGTGTTGAAGATCATCCGCCACGATGCCGAAGGGGGCTGGTACGCGATGCGCAGAGCCCTCGGAAGCCTCGAAGATTTGGGCCCGTTTCCCAAAAGCGAATGGACCAGGCTGCGCGTCGGACTGTTCGCCGTGTCCCAAGCTGTCAGCCATGCGCACGAACTGAGCTTCGTCCATCGCGATCTCAGCCCAGCGAACATCCTGATTTTCCCGGACCGATGGGTGGTGGCCGACTGGGGGTTCGTGTGCGAGCCATTCCAGCCCGGCCTGCGGATGACCCAGCCGCTTGAGCGGTTCGGCACCCCAGAGTTCATGGCGCCAGAGCTGCTGCTCGACCCGCGCGACGCGAAGGCGTCGGCTGATGTGTTCTCGATCGGACGGATCGCCGCATGGGGTACAGGGTTCCTTCAGGATCCGGACGAGGCACGCGACAACGATCAACTGACGGGCTGGTGGCTCAAGCTGATAGACGGTGCCGCTGCCTACGAGCCCAAGCTCCGCTGGACGATGCGGGATGTGATCACCCATCTGCGCGCCCAGCCGAAGGTGGTCTCCGGGGCGACCCTTAAGGACCCGACCGGCAGGTGCGACGTATGCCCTCGCTGTGGAAGCGGCCTCGGACGCGATGGTGCGGAACGCTGCCTATCCTGCCATTGGCTGAGCGACTAGGTGTCCTGCCCACTCGAGCGCTCGCGCGATCCCTATGAGCCCGGTTCCGGCCCGCCCTTTTGCGCTACCGACTTCGCGCGCTTGGTGATCGCTTGCACACGTTCAGCGAATAGGTCGTAGGCTTCCTCACTTGTGGCGTTGTCGGTGGTCGTAGGGGCTACCGCAGGCGGGGGGGCTACCGCAGGCGGGGGAGCTGCCGCAGGCGGGGGAGCTGCCGCAGGCGGAGCAGTTGCCGCAGGCGTGGGGACCACCGCAGGTGTGGGTGCGACTGGAGGCTTAGGCCGAAGCGACTTGTACGACCCGAGCCAGTTCAGGTAGTCCCACCCCTCGGCTCGCAGTTCGGCGTAGCCGAACTTGAACGACGCGGCAGACGCACCCGGGCTCCACGTCTGATTCAGACCGGTCAACGCTGCGACGAGCGCACCGGCGATGATCGCGATGATTTTCCAGATCCCTTCCTTGGTCCCCCCAAGTGCCGCCGCGACCGTGACGAGGATGCCGAGTAGCGCGAGCGTGAGCGTGAAGGCGTACTGAACCGTGCTCCACACCAACTCCTGCTCGTCGAAGTCAGACAGCTGTTGAACATATTCGCCCTTGGCGAACGCCTCCGCTGTCTCCGACACTTCCGCAAGGCGCTTAAGGATCAGCGTGATCAGGTCTGCGTCGCCAATCGCTCGACGCGGACGGAGACGAAGCAAACGCAGTGCGCGCGTTCGGCGATCCTCGGTCGCGGCCCACGTCTCAGCAGGCTGTGAGGCGCTCATCGATTCCCCCTGTCTGTCGGAGCTCTAGGCTAAATGTTACGCGGTGTGAGCGGGACAAGAGTCGCCCTTGTCAGTGAGGGCGACCCTTGTCGGCAGACCACGGGTTTCCCTTGCCCTGGAGCTGGCCGCCTGCTGGCCGACATTGATCGAGCGAGCGCAACATCGGTGCCGGACCGCACACGAAACTACACACACTCAGCGGAATCCCGAGTAACCCCGGCCCACAACATCAGTCTCCCTGACGGGGGCGACGGCCCCTGAAGCTGTCGCCGCCCGCGTAACTTCGTCGAGAGCGTTGCTGCCCCAACCTCCCTCGCATTGCGCGGCACGCTGGTGGCCCTCCGGTTTCGATGTCGCCTCGATCCGTCATCCAAGTCGGGTCGTGTGCCCATAGGCTGCCGCTCCATGGACCCCAACGTCCCTGGACCGCGTGACCATTTGATTACGCGGGCGCTCGAGCGTCGGCTCGCAACGCTCGAGTCGGACCTGCGAGCGGAGCAACCTCTCGATCCTGCCGAGGGCCCGGAGCGCCTGGCGCGACACGCGATGGAGCAGATCCGAGGCGATCTCGAGGATCTGGAGACTGCCGACGAGCAAGCTGGTCGTATCAACGAGCTCCTCGAGACTTTCGTGGACGAGGAAGCTCGCGACGCGCAGTTGGAGCTGCCGCCCCGGCTACTGACCGGGATCAAGGGTCGTTCGCCGCTCGGGGACCCCTTGCCGCTCCCGCCGTTGCCAGCCACGCCGCTGAGCGAAAGCGACCTGCTCATCAACGCTGAGGGCCAGCCGAACATCGGCTCGGAGCTGCGGGCAGAGCTTGCGAGCGCCGACTCTGTGGACCTGATCTGCGCGTTCGTGATCTGGTCGGGCGTTCGCCAGTTGCGCGACGCGATGGCTGAGGTCGTCGGTCGCGGTGGACGCATACGAGTGGTCACGACGACCTACATGGGGGCGACCGAGAAGCGTGCGGTCGACGAGCACGTCGCGCTTGGTGCCGAGGTCCGCGTCGCGTTTGACGCGCGGACCACGAAGCTGCACGCCAAGGCGTGGCTACTCGAGCGGGCCACGGGTCTGAGCACAGCCTTCGTTGGCTCCTCGAACCTCTCCCACACTGCGCTGTTCGACGGCCTGGAGTGGAACGTGCGGCTCTCGGAAGTCGATGCACCCCACATCGTCGAGCGGGTCCGGATGTCCTTTGAGAGCCACTGGGCCTCCGAGCATTTCGAGTCCTACGACCCCAGCACAGACGGGGAGACGCTCGAACTGGCGCTGCGGGAGCACAACCGACGCTCGCTCGGCGAGGCATCCACGATCTCGCTCGCGAACCTCGACGTTCGCCCCTACCCCCACCAACAGCGAATGCTCGACGCCCTCACCGTTGAACGAGAGCGACACGACCGCCATCGCAACCTCGTCGTGGCCGCCACGGGGACCGGCAAGACCGTGGTCGCCGCGCTCGACTACCGCCAGCTGCGCAGCCGTACGGGCGAGGATCTCTCGCTGTTGTTTGTTGCCCACCGGGAGGAGATCCTCGACCAGTCGCTGGCGACCTTTCGGGCCGTCCTGCACGACGGGTCCTTCGGCGAGAAGCACGGTGGCGGGCGCGCTGCCGAGGGCCGGCACGTGTTCGCGATGATCCAGTCGCTGCAGCACAGCCAGCTCGATCGGATCGCACCCGAGGCGTTCGACGTTGTCGTCGTGGACGAGTTCCATCACGCGAAGGCGGCCTCGTATGACCGGCTGCTGAACCACCTCACGCCACGGGAGCTCCTCGGGCTCACCGCGACGCCCGAGCGCATGGATGGCCGCGACGTTACGGAGTGGTTCGAACACCGCATCGCCGTCGAACTGCGCTTGTGGGAGGCAATCGATCAGGGGTTCCTCGTCCCGTTTCAGTACTTCGGGGTCGCCGACGGCACCGATCTCCGCGACCTGTCTTGGCGGCGCGGCGGCTATGCAACCGAGGAGCTCAGCAATCTGCTGACGAACGACGATCTCCGGGCAGGCAAGCTGCTTGAAGCTGTGCGGCGCATCGTGCTTGACCCCTCGGCGATGCGAGCCCTTGGCTTCTGCGTTTCGCGCGAGCACGCGCACTACATGGCGCGCAAGTTCTCCGAGGCCGGCCTGGAGAGTGTCGCCCTGACCGGCGACGACGCTCCCGCCTCTCGACGCACAACGCTACGCGACCTGCAGGCCGGCCGGATCCGCTGCGTCTTCTCAGTTGAGGTGCTGGGGGAGGGGGTCGACGTGCCCGACGTTGACTGCCTGCTGCTATTGCGTCCGACCGCCTCGGCGACTGTCTTTACTCAGCAGCTCGGGCGCGGCCTGCGCCGCGCCGAGGGCAAGAGTCATCTGACCGTCATCGACCTGATCGGGCAGCACCGCCGCGAGTTCAGCTTCGCGGACCGCCTGGGCGCGATCGTGCGACGCGACCGCGGGGCGATTCGTGATCAGGTCGAGTCCGACTTCCCGTTTCTGCCCGCGGGCTGCACCGTGGACCTCGATCGCCAGTCCCGCGAGATTGTGCTCGAGAACCTGCGCGCCGCCGTACAGCGCTCTCGGTGGCAGACGCTCGTCAGTGACCTGCGCGGACAGCCAGCGGCCGCGACTCTCGGCGAGTATCTCGAGGCGACCGGTCACACCCTTACTGACGTCTACCGCTCGCAGCGCAGCTGGACACAGCTTCAGCGGGACGCGGGACGGACGCTCCCTGGCGCATCCGATGCCGCGTTGGAGAACCGCTGTCTTCGCGCACTTGGCCGCCTCTCGCATGTCGACGACCCCGAGCGCATCGTCAACTACACCTCGATGCTGGGCGGCACAGCGCCGCCGAGGTGCGCCGATCTCGACGAGCGCGAGACTCGGCTGCTGACGATGCTGGCGTGGGGCCTTGAGTCCGGGCCCTCAGGACACGAATCGCTCGATGCCTTCATGGCCGCCCTCTGGCCGGAGCAGGCCGTCCGACAGGAGCTGCTTCAGCTCCTCGACCTGCTCGACAAACGCTCGCACACGCTGACCGCACCATCAGAACTTCCTGCCGAGGTACCCCTCACGCTCCACGCCCGATACAGCCGCCGCGAGGTCATCGCAGCCCTCGGAGCCGCCTCGGGCGTCACGCCGAAGGTAACCCAAGGCGGCATTCTCTGGCTGCCCTCCGCAAGGGCCGACGCGCTCTTCGTGGACCTCCGCAAGGCCGAGCGCGACTACTCGCCATCGACTATGTATCGCGACTACGCGATCAACCGCACGCTCTTCCATTGGGAGTCTCAAGCACGTCAGACGCCCGAGCAGCCAACCGTTCAGCGCTACATCAACCACCAGGCCGAAGGCACCCGAGTCCTCCTGTTCGTGCGTGAGAGCAAGCGCTTCGCCCTCGGCACACAGCCGTTCTACTTCCTCGGTCCAGTCAGCTACGTCGAGCACCGAGGAGAGCGCCCTGTTTCGTTCACGTGGCGGCTCCCGCGAGCCATGCCGGAGGAGCTATTCGAGGTCGCGAGGAGCGTCGCCGCGGCGTAGCCCGCGTGGGTGGCAGGCCGCCGAGATCGAGCCGGTGAGGTGACCGTGGCATACGTCCTCGAGCCACAAGCGCTGAGCTGGCGTCTGCGCGCGCCGGCCGCGCTGTCGCATTCTGTCCAGATTTGTCCTATCCTGTCCGTGGAGGTCAAGTTTGGCTGCAGCTGGCCGATAATGAGCCGACGACTCTCGATTGGAGCCTCTGATGCCCGCCGTTGCTTCTCAACCGATACTGCTGACGGTTCCCCAGGCAGCTTCGCTGCTGCGGGTGAGCGACCGCACGATCCGTCGCTGGATCGAGGCTGAGCGCATCCCTTTCCTGAAGCTCCCGAGTGGCTCCTACCGGATTCCGCAGGGGGCGATGCTGGCGTCGCTGCGGGGCACCTACGATCTCGCTGGCGAGTTGCAGCAACTCGAAGCGAAGCACGGGCATGTCTCGGATGCCGAGATAGCCGAGGCGCTGGACGAGTCGTAGGAGCTCCTGCTGCGCGTCCGCGGGTCGCCGTAGATTCGGCTGCTTGCCACTGGTCACGGTCGATACCAGCGTGGCCCTTCCGGCCACCTTGCGAGCCGGCGGAATGCCTCGGAAGTTCTGGGTGCTTCTCGCGTTCGGCGGCCTCGTCTACGAGGCGGAGCACCGGCGGCTCGACCTGGACGCGCTCAGGCTCGAAGCCGACGCGACCGGGGGAGCGCTCGGCGGAATGGAGACGGCCGAGCGCCTGATCGCGCACGCCGAGGAGCGGCGAGCACTGCTCTCAGAGCATCTCCCCTATGGAGCGCCCGAGGACTGGGTGGCGGCCGGATCACGGCCCCTGTTCGACGAGTACGAGCGAAAGGTTCGTGAGATCGGGCACCGCTTCGATCCGACGTTGGACGAGAACGATGCGCGACTTCTCCGGCGCCAGATGGAGGCGATCTGCGTTACGGCGCCGCCGCCGGTCCCGCCCGAGCAGATTCCTGCGTTCACTTCGGACCCCGACGACGACCCGATCGTCTTCGGAGCTCTCCTGGCGGGCGTCGATTACCTGGTCAGCGACGACAGGAAACACGTGGTGCCGCACGGCGAGCCGCACGAGTACGAGTACGAGCATGAGGACCACCGCCTGCTCGCGGTCACCTTCGGCTATCTGGTCTCGGAGCTGATGCCGGCGATCGACTGGGATGAGATCGACGGTGCTCTGCTGGCGGAGGCACTTGCCGCGCCGCGAACGGCTGGGTGATCGGCTCCTGCCGTGCCCGGAGCCCGCCGACGACCGAGGCCCGCGACGTCTCCCACCGCCCACGAAACCGCACACGCCCCGAGCGGACTGGCTCCCCAGAGCCAAGCACCACCTGTCTCCCCGATGAGCAGAAGGCCCGTGTTTATGGGCCTTCTGTGCGTTTAGGGGAGGGTCGTGCAGGTGCCTGGGGTCCAATTTGGGGTCCAATGTTGCACGTGGACACGACACGGCGGGGCGGTCAGGTCGTCCGCTGCTGGACTTACCTTTCGCTCAGAGATGCTCGACGCGTCGCACCTGCGAACCCCGGCGTCCTTCGCTGGCGATGACCCTCAGCCGCCGGCTCTCTTCCTGTTGCGCCCGGAGCGCCACGAAGCGCCGTTCCTGGCAGCCCACGGCCACCGAGCTCGACGGCGCGGTACTCCTCGCACGCCACCTAGCTCCCTACTCGCCTGGCTCGTCACAGAGTGCCGAAGGGCTTCGCGGCGATGAGCTCGCCCGGGCGGCCCGGCGGGCGAAGATCCCGCACCTTCACGACCCCGACACCGCCGTATTCCCAATGCTTCGCCGGGACGGACTCGACGCCGCATTCGGCAGGCTCGACCTGACAGCCGCCGCCCGCAGCGTCCCACCGCACGTATCGCCCGTAGACCTCGACGACCAGCATGCCCTCCGCGACCTGGTCGTAGCTGTGCTCGCGCCGCAGATATCAGTCGTATCTCGTGCCGCGCCTTACTTTCGATTCAGTGCCCTTGATGATCCGTGGCTCGACATCAACCTGCGCGCCGCCCGCATGGCCCAGCAACTCACGCGTGGCGGCCCGCTCGCGACCTTCGTGCAGGTCGACCTCGACGGTCTTCTCGTCGGTGCCCTCGCGCACGCCGCAGCGCGCTACGCCGACGCACTCTCGCCGCGCGGCATCGCGCTTCTACAAGTCGCAGGCCTGGAACCCGAGCACGCCGACGAGACTGAGCTGGCAGCGTTCTTGGACGCCGTAAGCGTTTGGCGTCAGCACGGCTTCAACGTGATCGCTGACCGAGTCGGACCGTTCGGGGTCGGCGCGGTCGCCGTTGGTGCCGCCGGGATCGCGTGTGGCACACGCGTCTACCGCAGCACCCCTGACATTCAGATCGAGACCCCGTTCCTGCGTGCAGGCAAGCTCCGCTACTGGGCACCCGGTCGCCACGACCGGCTGCCGCTCGCAGACGCTCGGGCCAGGCGCGCCCGAGGGTCGCTCGCGTCCTGCCCGATCGAGGAGTGCGGTGCGCTGGAGGAGACGGCGTCTCTGGACGAGGTGCGCTGGCACAACATCCACCTCACTCACCACGAGCTTCAGCAGGCGGGGACCGACCCAGCGGCGTTCATCGCCGAGCTTCTCGCCAGCCCGATCCTCTACGTCCGACGCTGGGGTCAGGCGCTCAAGCTGATCAGGCGCCGCAGGGCGTACGCATAGCCCCACTCAGCTAGCCGAAGCCCAGAGGCGGCGGCGGCAGCCTCCCACGCGAGGGCGTCGTCGGGTGCAAGCTCGATCATTTTCGCCGCCCAGTCGTCGATCGCGCACTTGGATTCGGCGGCCTCGCAGCACCACGCGTGAGCGAGATCTTCCGGGACCAATAGCTCGGCCTCACCGTCCTCGTCCAGCCGCTTAACGCTGGCGGGTTCGCCGCGCCGCAACGCCTCAGCGAACAGGGCGAGATCGGGCGACCCAGAGAGCATCGGAATGCCGCATGCCGCCTGCTCGTCCAACGCCGCGACAATCCGCGTCGCCTCCGCGGGTCCGGCGGCGGCCATTGCTGTCGCGATCCGGCCAGCGTCGATCGCCGCCCGGACCCAAAGCTCGACAGGGGCACCGGCCAAGCGCGCCTGACGATTCGCGCGCATGACAGCCGCGCTCGGCAATCGCACGACAACCGCAACCGGCAGCTCACCGGGCCTAAACGAGGCGTCCTCAAGGCGGACGCTCCTCGCCGCGGATCGCAGGCCAGGACGCGGCCTGGGCGCTCCTTGCACGAGCGACAGATGGCGCTGGGCGCCCGATGGCTCCGCGGTTCCGGACATCGCCGCATGGTACCCATTACTGGTGACAGACTAATGACCACAAATGGTGACCTCCCAGCCAGCACCCCAACTCGACCGACTCGCCTTCGCCGGCCGTCTCAGCACCTCAATGGCCGAAGCTGGCCTCACACGACGCGACCTCGCAGCACAGGTCGGCGCGCACCACAACCGGGTTGGTGAGTGGGTCCGTGGGGCACGCTGGCCGAGCATTCGTCATCTCGCGTCACTCGCGAACGCGTTGAACGTCGACATCGACTGGCTACTCCTCGGCAGCCCAGGACACGCGCCGGAGCCCGGCGTGGCCAGCGGGCAGCGTGCCATCGAACTCGCTCACGAGCTCGCCCAACTCGCACCACCCCTGGTGCTGATCGCTGAGCGCGCCGCTTACATCGCGGCCTCAACGACCCCGCTCGCTTGATGGCGTGGCTGTCCGCCCGGACAGACGCTTCGCCGCCCTAGGAGGGCTTGGCGAAACGATTGGCGAAAGCCCTTGATCCCCGCATCGGGGCAGTCTAGCGTCGGCGGCTCCATACCAATTGGCCGGGGCGCCAGCGCGAACTGACCCCCGGCCGTGACACCGAAAGGCTGGACCTTCCGATGCAAGACAAGCCTACCCCTGGCCCGCACCTGACCAGTGGCGAGCGCGACTGGGGCAACATGGAACGCGATGTCGTCTACCTGCTGACGGACCCGTGCCGCCAGCCGACGACCTGGAGCGTGGCGGACATCGGCCGCGAGGTGGAGTACTTCGACCCGGAGGCGCTCGTCCGGCCGCTCTGCGGCGTAGGACTGCTGCACAGCATCGGCGACGGGTTCGTGGTCGCTACGCCCGCCGCGTTCCACATGGCCTCGCTGGTCGGCCACGCCGTCTGAATGCCTGCCAAGAAATCGGCGGCGATCCAGGCGCTCGGCGACGCGATCCGGGCGGCACGGCGAGAACAAGGGTACGGACAGGACGGGTTCGCGGCTCGCGTGGGGCTGGATCGCAGCTACTTCGGGGCGGTCGAGCGTGGCGAGTTCAACATCACCATCGCCACGCTCCTGAAGATCGCGGCCGGCCTCGGGATACGCGCAAGCAGCCTGCTTCGCCGAGCGCAGCTCTGACGAGCCGCAGGAGCGCCACGTCGGACGACAGGACGTGGCGCTCCCTTGGCGGATGCGAGCCGGGTGTCCGCCCGGCTGGCCTGTCGTGATCGGAGCACGCCGAAGGCGCAGCACCATCCTGTCAAGCAGAACGGACGCCGCTATCGGATTCCTTGACAAAGGCCGGCTGAGTCCGTCCGAAGCCCTTGACAGGGTTCGATCAATCTCGCGGGTTCTACTACGTCTGTGTCCGCAGGCGGCCCGAGGGAAGATCGGAGCATACGCAAGATGGCCAAGGTTCTCGACTTCCACACAGACACCGTTGAGGCATATGAGCCGGAGGAGCAGTGGCGCTACCACGACAACGACGAGTGCTACTGGGGTAACAAGATCAAGGCCGACGGCAACGAGGAGCCCGGCGACGCCGGGCGCAAACTCTGTGACCGCTGCGCAACCTTGGCGGCGGAGGAACTGAAGGCGGCAAGCGGGGCTTAGCACTTCGCGCACCACCAGAACGCGATTTCCCACTCCGGGCCGTGCGGGTGGCCGTCCGTATCGACGGTCCAGATACGCCGCACGGCCCGGACGGGGAAGCCCCATTGGAGCGCGATAGCAAGGGCACGGAAGCCCTCGCCGCGCCCCCCGTAGAACCTAATCGCAGGCTCAGCGTAGGAGTGCCCCTCGCCGCCTTCGCAGGACTCGTACGTCTTGATCCCGGCGGCATACAGCGCGTCCACGTACCGAGCGACGCCGGGGTCCAGTGACGCGAGCCAATCCGCCCTATACGGACGGTTTTTCCGTCCGACGCGACCTGTAGTTTTTGGCTTTCTAATGCCAAAGATGACCCCCGCGACGCGCCAACGTCCGGGGGTCTGGATCAAGGAGATAGCGCTCCATGACCACGCAGAACGTAGCACGGCGATCCGTCGCCGAAACCCTGTCGGACATCCTCGCCTCACCGGAGGTCTCCCGTCTCGTAGATGAGCTGGAAGCGACCCGCGAAACCGGGCGTCCCGGCTACCCGCTGAGGGCCATGATCGGCATGGCGCTGGCGAAGTCGCTGTATGCCCTGCCCTGCTGGACGCGGGTCGTGGCGCTCGTGCGCGAGCATCCCGCGCTCGCGGCCGTGATCGCCCCTGACGGCAACGTGCCGTCTCAGTGGGCGTGCTACCGCTTCACGGCGAAGCTCCGCGCCCACACGGACCTGCTGGAGGGCTGCATCGCCAGCGTGGTCGGGGCGCTCAAGAAGCGAAACCCGCTGCTTGGCTGGGATGTCGCGATCGACGCGTCGGACATGCCGGCGTACGCGAACGGGCAGCGCTACCTGTCCAAGAATGGGCCGGAACGCGAGAAGTACTCCGACCCTGACGCGTCGTGGGGCCACCGCTCCGCTGTCTCGACGCGCAAGGGCGGCGGCTTCTACGGTTATCGCCTGCACATGGCCGTGTGCTCCAAGACGGACCTTCCGCTCGCGTGGACGGTGGAGACAGCGAAGGCGAACGAAGGCCCGACCGTCGCGCCGCTGCTGGACGCGCTCAAGGCGCACGGGATCAGCCCCGAGACGTGCGCGATGGACAAGGGCTACGACACGAGCACCGTCCACGACGCCTGCATGGACCGCGAAGTGCTGCCCGTCGTCGCGCTGCGCAAGACGCCAGCCGTCAAGCGCGGCGAGCACAAGCCGCCCTGCTGCGAGCACGGCGAGTGGAGGTTCGCCGGGGCGGACCGCAAGCGCAAAGCGACGAAGTGGCGCTGCCCGACCGGAGAGTGCAAGCCCGCGTCGGTCTGGATCAAGGCCGATCGGCTGCACCCGCTGATCCCGCGCGAGACGCTGCGCTCGAAGGGCCTCTACCGCAAGCGCGGGTCGGTCGAGCGGGCGTTCGGCAGGCTCAAGAACGAATGGTCCTTGACGCCGCTTCGCGTGCGACGGATCGAGCGCGTGCGCCTTCACGCTGACCTCACGATCCTCGCCCAGTTGACTTCGGCGCTGAGCCGGGCGGAGCGGATGGCGCTGGCGGCGTAGGCTGCGCGGCGTGGACGCCGCCACCATCGCCGGTTGCCGTGCCAAGATCGACCGGGCCGAGGAGGCCATCGAGGAGATGGGTGGTAAATGGCGCGCCTGGGTTGACTCCAATCCCTACCCCTCCCGAGTAGAGGCAGACCGTCAGGTTGGCGAGCACCACATCTACTTCGACTTCGGCGCAACGCGCATCCCGCCCGTATTCGCCGTGCTCCTGGGCGAGATCGCCCACGACATGCGATCGGCCCTCGACCATCTCGTCTGGCGCGAGGCGGTCGAGGCGCTCGGCCGCGAGCCGACCGACGATGAGGCGCGGGACATCAGCTTCCCCATTTACCGCACTCGGGTCAAGTTCAAGAAATCCAAGGTCCAGAGGTACGTCGATCCAGACGCCTGGACAGTCATCGAGCGCCACCAGCCTTACGACCGAGGGAAGCCAAAGCGCTCTAAGTCCTTGGAGTTGCTGCACTGGATCAACCGGATTGACAAGCATCGGTTCATCTCGGCAAGCCGGCCGTTTCTCCTCTTGTACAACCCCCTTGAGATCGTTGAGTGGAAGGGAGATGGCCGCTTGCTCGCAGCCATCCCCACCCCGGGAGTCATCGGGCGCCCACTCAAACGCGAGACAGAGATCGCGTGTCTGCACTTCGACCCCCTGCGCCCTCAGCCGAAGGTGCGCGTGAACGGAACACCGCCGCTGAACATAAGCCTGGGCAACGCGCCACGCTATATCCGAAGCCTCACCACGACGGGCACGCTGACGGAGGTCCGCCGCGTCGTGGACGACTTCGCCGCACTCGCGCCATAGCGGCGGGGTCAGACGCCATCAGCGCGCTGGGGTATCGCGCGCCAGGATGCGGGGTACTGCATCCTGCCGGTCTGGCAGGATGCCGCTCTATGAGCGGCATCCCGCGTTTCGCAAATCTCTCCTAGTCGATAATCCGCCGATCATGAGCAAGCCGCAACAGATCCGTGACCACATCGCCTATTTCATGCAGGAAACCGTGAAGGCCTACGAAATCGACGGTGTGTGCGACAGGCTCGGTATGCCTGTCGTCGAGAACGCCTGGACCTACAACTCCAAGCGCGTCTACGTCCAGAACCGACTCGCCGGCGTGCCAGCGGCGGAGCTCATGGAGATCGCCCGACGGGTCATCGACGAGTTCGACGATCCTGAGCTCGAACAGATGCTCGACGGCGATGGGTTTCGAGGTGTCGACGGAGCGTTGAAGAACATCATCTTCGCCGCGGACGGCACGAAGCCGCGCATCGTCGTCAGCGACGCGCTCAACAACACGATCGACATCGTCGAGGGTGCCGAGCGCTGCCTGATCTATGACCGGCCGCTCTCCCCTGGAGGCCTGACCTGGACTGAGCTGGTCGCCTGGTGGGCCTCGGTCGAAGCGGTCGCTGACGATCGCGCCGCCGCCACATCCCTCTACAAACGTCTGTCCCGATCGCTCGCAAGCCCGCCCGAGGAACTGCTGTTCAAGACCTACTGCGAGCGCTACGCCGACGGCAACCCAGACGTGCCGGCACTGATCCCGCAGGTCTACCTTCACTACAGCCCCTATACCGCCCGCGAGCTTGCCGCAATGAATGGGACGCAAGTCCCGCGGCAGCGCATGGACTTCCTGCTCCTGCCGGGCGAGCGCACACGCGTCGTCATTGAGGTCGACGGCAAACATCACTACGCCACCGATGATCAGATCGCCTCTCCCTCCCGTTACGGGGAGATGGTGCGCGAGGATCGCAGAATCAGACTCGCGGGCTACGAAGTCTTCCGTTTCGGCGGCGCCGAACTCCAAGGCGCGGGCGGCGAACGCCTCGTGCGTGAGTTCTTCGACCAGCTCATCAAGCGCACGAAGCCGTGAGCGCCCTGCGCGTCTCCCGGCTACGGCAGACGGGCGTTCAACGTCGTGCGCGAGTCGGGCCCGGCTACATGTAGAAGGCGTAGCGGGCGCCGACCGTCCCCTCGGGGGTGACGTGGCGCAAGATCGTTCCGATGCTACGTGCCGCGCGCATGGTGATAGGCTCGCGCCCGTCCAGCCGGCTGTTGTTCCAGTTCAGCTTCGTCAGCGCGAGGATCTCGCGCGCATGTTGCTCAGCCGACTGCTCAGACTGCTGCAGGACGATGCTCAGCGGCTGCGGCACATACGGTCCCGGGTACAGCTCATAAAACGGGACGCTTCCGGAGGTGTAAAGCACTTGGTGGCGCTCGTCGAGCACGATGTGGGTGCCGCGCAGCGGCGCATGCTTCCGCGCGGAAACCCGGGTGCGCGAGGGGCCAAGCGCCGCGAGCTCAAGATCAGAGATCCGTTCGGTGGTGGCCGCGCGCTGCAGCCCTTCAATCTCCTCGGCCCGAAAATGCGAACTCTTATGAATTACCACTCGCGCAGGCAGGTTGTGGTGCTCAGAGCGGTATCGCTTGAGCGCATCGAGCAGCAGCCTCTCCGCGTCATCCGCATCGAGGTATGGACGCCGATCTCCCTTGGACAGCTTCGCCGGCCCGCCCCGCACGATGACGCCCTCACCACGCTCGTCGAAGACCTGTGCGCTGCTCGTCGCGAGGTCGCCAGAGTTCTCGTAGTAGAACGAGATCCCGATGAAGCAGCTATCCAACGCATGCGAATCGCGGACCAGCGACCACGGAAATCCGCCCGCCTTGTAGTACAGCGCCGTGTGCAGATTCCACGCCCTGGTTGCCTCATCCTGCTGCGTGCGGGGGCGGCCGGTCGCGGTGGTTTGCTTGCTCGCGAGGCTCTGGTCATAGGTAGCCGGCAGGACGAACTGCAACGGCACCCCTACGCTCATCGCCGTTGCCTTCAGGACATCGTGCAATTCCGACGGGCCAAGGGAGCTTCGCTCGTGGCCGCGACGGGGCCCCTCGCTGGAGTCCTCCGCCTTCAACAGCTCGAGCAGTGCAAGCGGAGGACAAACCAGGATCGCGCGTGCCAGGCCGTGTTCGGCGATTGCCTTGATCTCCTCGAGCAGCAGATCAACAGCTCCCTGCAGACGCGAATCCCGGGTGGCGTGCGACGCCAAAGCACGAATCTCTCTCGATGGAACGCTGCGCTGGAGTCTGGAGTCGAAGGTCAGCTCTGACTCGAGCCCCACATCTGATGTGAAACCCGGGAACGGCGGGAAAAAGTTGGACGTCCGTTTCGACGTCGGCGGGTTAATCGGCTTGCGGCACCGGCGCAGCCAGCGCAACACACCCTCAATCGTCTCCTGTGTCCCGACGACCCCGATCGGGATCGCTGTCGGTGCTGCGTCCTCGGCGAGGTCAGCTGGCCCGAAGTCGAGAAGGCCGAAGCGTGGATCGACATGTGCGCCGCGGCCGAACCGCATCTCTGGCTCGTCAAGCAATCGAGCGACCATCGATGTCCTCCGGGCTCTCGTCCTCGTCGTCATCGAGTTCGACGTCGGCGCGTTCCAGCCGGTCATCGCTCGTGTCGACCGTGGCTTCCGCGAGCTCACCGAAGCGAAGCAACTGCTCGGCGGGGTCCGGCGTTAGCCCCCCGAGATCGACGTCGCCGCGCAGTATTCGAGCCAGCGTGTCGACGTTCCGCCGAAAGTCGCTGTGGCGCTCTATGCGCTTGATTCCAGAGCGATGACTCGCTGCGTAGAAGTCTGGCTCGTGACCGTCGCGTGTGAAGTGGTAGCTGGGCGTCAGCTCGAGATACCACTGCTCGCCGTAAAGCACAAACGCGGGTATGAACGCGAGATGCCTCACGTAGCGGACGCTACCGTCGTCGCGCAGATACTGCTTGACAATCGTCCGAGTGGTCGACCGATCGGGAATGTCGATGACGACCGGCAGCTCGTCCGCGGCCGCCACCCACGTGAGCTCCCGACTCGACCGCAGCGCCGGGCGCATCTGACCGGACAGCGCCGCCTTCAGCAGCCACACAAATCGACGCCGGTGATCATCCGCCTCCGTGTGCGCCCAGTCGGCCGCAGGAAACGAGGTTACGGGCCCGGAGCACAGGCTCGACAGCAGCCCGGCGTCCGGATCGCTAAAGCTGTAGATCTTCCCCGACCACAGGACCCAGTCGCGAGGCCACGCACCGGCGGAACTGCCCCATGCGGCACGTGCCTCAGACTGCCTCTGAATCGTCGAGTCCGCGACGTAGATCGTGTCTGGAAACGAAGCGACCGGAAGGAGGTTCATGACGAGCGCTTCGCGCAGCGGAGGCGTACCGAGGTGCAGGCCATCGATCCGCGGGCGCGCGAGCTCCCAAAGCGCCTGCGAACATGAGGCGTCGAATCGGTCCCGCTCACGGTCAAAGATGATTCGCCGGGACGCCCGCTGCTCGGGGTGCTCCTTGAAGTAGTCCTTCACCGACACCCAGTAGGCCTCGTCGCTGCCTGGGTGCGATCGGATCAGGACGACCGGCGCGTTGCCTCGCAGCCAGTACCGCAGATCATCCTCCTCGCAGGTGAACCCGATCGGCCGCTCGCCGAAGGCAACCGATGTCGCCTTGCTCTGCACTAGGACGATGCGGTTGCTCGCTTTCTCCGTCTGGGGATCCACGAGCTCGATCGACCCGTCGGTGCCGAAGTCGTTCTGCGGCTCGTTCCAGAGATGCCCCATGTCCGCGACCACACGAGAGATCAGGGCGATCCCCTGCCGCTCGATCTTCTTCGCCGGCTGGACGCGCTTTGGATTGCGGGAGTTCCCGGAGCGTGACATTGACCCAAAAACAATAGGAGCTGCGGCGGTCGTCTAGCTTGAACGACGGGGCGACAACGTCTCCGCTAGGCCTAGCTGCGATTATCGACGCCATGACATTCGAGCAGCCTGACTTCCGCGAGCTACTGAGCGAGCAGGTCTCCGAGCGCTTTCAAACACTTCGCCCCGCGCAGGACGCGGTGCTTGCCGAGTACGCGGCGAGCCATCTCGAGACGCCCGATCTCGCGATCGAGCTGCCAACCGGCGCTGGCAAGAGCCTGGTGGCCCTCCTGATCGGCGAGGCATGGCGACGTGACGGTCGCACCGTTGCCGTGCTCACCGGCAATAAGGCGCTCGCGGCGCAGATGGAGCGCGAGGGCACAGATCTACGTGTCCCAGTCGCGCGGATGGAGGGGCGCGGGGAAGAAATCGCGTTGCCGCTGCGCCGGCGCTACCGACGTAGCCAGGCGATCGGCGTCATGAACTACTGGGTCATGTTCAACAGCAACCCCGTCGTCGACTCCGCCGATCTGTTGATCGTCGACGACGCCCACCTCGCCGAGGGGGCCCTTGAAGGACTGTTTTCGATGCAGATTGACCGCTACGCACACCCACAGCTCTTCTCGACATTGGTGACTGAGCTGGCGGCCCGGCTGCCGGACTATGCGAGTCTCGAGGATGCCCGCAGCGAGGATCCTCGAGCACGTGCCGGCGTGGAGCTGATGTCCTATCTAGACCAGGCTCTCGTGGCGACCCGCATTCGCGAGGTCATCGACGGTGCGCCGGAACTCGAGACCGACAGGGACCTTCGCTTTCGCTGGCGCGGTGTCAGGGACAGGCTCCCCGAGAGCAACATCTACCTCTCACAGCGAACCGTGACGATCCGTCCGTTCTGCCTGCCCGTGCAGACCCTGGGTCGCTGGAGCGACCCAGCCCAACGCCTCTACCTCTCAGCGACGATCGGCGACCCCGCCGACCTGCAACGCCGCCTCGGCAGCGCCCGCATCACGAAGATCGGCTCTGATACCGACGCGCCGACGCTCGGGCGCCGACTCGTCGTGTTGAACAACGACATCGAAGCCGCAGACAACGAGTTGCTGCCCCCACGCGTCGCGCGGGTCGTCCTTCAAGCGCTCGAGGTACAGCCCAAGGCGCTATGGCTGTGCGCGTCGCGCGCCCAGGCAGACACCTGGCGGCAAACAATCCCGCCATGGCTACAGGCCCACGGCTTGGCGGACGCACCGACATGGGCACTGGGCACTATGGGCGATGAGATGGAGCGCTTCCGAACTGCGCCCGCAGGACACCTATTCGTCGCCGGCCGCTTCGACGGGATGGACTTCGCTGGCGATGAGTGCCGCCTCGTCGTTCTCGCGACGCTTCCCCGCGCCGTCAACGACCAAGAGCAATTCGTCTCGGACTATCTTCGTGACGCGTCGTTCCTGATCGCGCGGACCAACCAGCGGATCACACAAGCCCTCGGGCGTTGCAACCGGGACGCCGACGATTACGCGCTCTATGTGCTCGCCGACCGCAGGCTCGCGACGCACCTCTCCCAAGAGGCCAACAGGCGAGGACTCCCACCAGCGCTGCAGGTAGAGCTCGATCTCGCCGAGGAGCTCGACGGAATTGCAGACGGCGCGCTCGCCGACACAGTCGGGCGATTCCTCGCTGGCGACTTCAACGCCTACGACGAGCAGCTCACCCAGCTGCAGCGAGAAATGCCCGAGCCGCCCCCTGTCACCCCTGACGACGCAGACCACGAGGTCACCGGCTGGCTCGCGATGACCGGCCGCCAAGACTATCTCGCCGCGGAGGCCTCGTTCGCCGCCCGACAAGAAGAACTCTCACAGCAAAATCTTCGCGAGCTCGGGGCGTTCGTCCAGTACACCGAGGCAAAGGCCGCCCATCTCGAGGGGCTTCGCGGCGACCTCGGCGCCCGCGCCCGCAGCCGCGAGGCCATCGCGCACGCCATCGGCCGCGGCGGCGCATCGAGTTCATGGTTCAACCGGCTGCGATCATCCGTCGCACGCAACGAGGCCGCCGCGCAGCAGCCCACAGCGCGTGGGGAGGACTTCGCTGCAGCCTGCGCGCGCAGCTTCGACGAACAGCTCGAGAACAGCCCGCCCGGACACAAGCTCGACCGCTGGACAGCGCGGCTCGCAGAATGGCTCAGCTCCGACAGCCACGACGTCTACGCGAAAGGGCTCGGCGCACTCGGCGAGCTACTCGGCTACAGCGCGAGCTTCCCGAACTACGGGGCAGCGACAGATTGCCGCTGGCGGGGAGTCTTCGGAAACACCAGAGAGCTGTTCACCTTCGAGTGCAAGATCGAAAACCAGCCGGGACACGAGATTGACGCTCACTGCGTCGGCCAGGCGCACAACCAGTACAGCCGCGCGCTCGCCGAATACGGCGACGGCGGCTATGCGGTCCGCGGGCTGATCCTCACACACCTCGACCGCCTTGCTGCCGATGCCGCCCCCGGACTCGGCGAGATCGTCGTCCTCCGCCGCGACGCGCTCGACGCGCTCCACCAACGAACAAATGAGCTGCTGGCCCAGTTCGCCGCAGAATGGTCGCTCGAGGACCCACACGCGAGAGTCGCTGCGGCCGATACCCTAGCCTCGAGGCTGCCGCGGACAGGCTGGCTACACGACGCGATCGACAACACCGATCGCTTCCTGGACGCGGCAACCGTCCTGGCGGGCTGGCCCTAGCCTGACTATAAGCAGTTCAAGCGCTTACGGCGACCAGCTCGCCTGACAGCGCTGCACAGAGCGCCAGCTTCGCAACGACTTCCACGAGCTCTACCCGAACGGGCGCGAGCGACATTCTCAGCGCCCAAACAAGGCGCTCTCGCCAGCAAACCAAGAGCCAGATCGCCAAGTTGTTCCTCGCGGGAACAACACAAGGCAACGCTCCAGGCTCTTCACCCAGTCTGGGTCGGGCCAGATGACGCCCGGATAGTAGAACGCGACGTGCTGATGGTCCGACATGCACCGGATCGTGCCACGAGTCGTGCCGCCCGAGGCCACGCACCGGCCAGACACGCAAAGAGGTTGAGAACAAGGTTACGAAGCACTGAGCTGGTGGGGAGCCGGCTTGCCCGGCCATTTTCGCATCCCCGTGGGGATGCGGCCGGGGCTGCGACCGGCCCCGCACCGGGCGGGGCCTCACCCGAAAAGGAGCTCTCAATGTCTGCTGGACTCACAGACTCGGACACCATGTTCTCGGTGCGCGAGACCCCGTGGCACGGCCTGGGTGCCGTGCTCGACGAGCCGCCGGCGACGGTTGCGGAGGCGATCGAAGCGTCGGGGCTTGGCTGGAGCGTTGCGAAGGAGCCGATCGCGATCGATCGCGGCGAGGCGCCGAGCGGCGATTGGTGGCTGCCGCGTTGCGAGGAGATCTCCGGGTTCTTTGCGACGGTGCGCCAGGACACCCGTGAGGTCCTGGGGATCGTTGGCGAGCGCTATCGCATCGTGCAGAACGACGAGGCGTTCGCGTTCATCGACGGGCTGCTCGGTAGCTCGATCCACTTCGAGACGGCGGGCAGCTTGCACGGCGGTCGGCGCGTGTGGGTGCTCGCGACGTTGCCCGATCACGTCGAGGTGGGGGGCGACGACGTGCGCCCGTACGTGCTGCTGATGAACAGCCACGACGGCTCGACGGCCGTGATCGCCGCGACGACGCCGGTCAGGGTGGTCTGCCAGAACACGTTGAACTGGGGTCTGCGCAGTGCTCAGCAGAAGTTCTCGATCCGCCACACCGAAGCGGTCACGCAGCGCGTGCATGAGGCTCGCCGGGTGCTCGATCTCTCGATCGACTACTACGTCTTATGCCGACTTCGGCATAACTCGTATTACCCGGACTCACGGATTATGCCGATTCGGGGTGGGGCGCCCGCTGTCGTGGTGGTGCCCGCGTCGATGTGGTCGGCATAATCAGAGCTGGGCCAGGAATGCCAGCAGCTTGTCTGATGG
>JBKQHH010000145.1:0-5366 GCA_052148875.1 Solirubrobacteraceae bacterium | reverse complement strand
GACGAAGGCCCAGTCGCCCACCTTGTGGCGCGTAACCTCGATCGTCTCTCGGTCGACCTCGACGACGAGAACCTCGTTGGGGTCGACCTCTCGATAGTCGGTGACGAGCGGCGCTCCCGAGTACCAGATTCTCCCCGTGCTTCCAACCTCCGTCACGGAATGCCGGTCGCCGAGCGCCAGATACTGAATGGTCCCGGAGCCTACGGCCGCCTCGGCGGCCTTCTGATCGATGAGCGCGGGATCTGAAGCGTCCGGACTAAGCGTGTCGACCGCGCCGTGTGCGACCAGAATGCGTACACCGGCGCCATCGCCATCGAGTGCACCGCACGCTCGCTGCACAAGGTCCTCGAGGGGGTGCTTGGAATCCCACGGAGCACCAACAACCTCGACGCCCGCACCGGGAACATCGATGGGCTCGCAGTCTTGGAGAACGGTCACGTTGTTTGGGCAGCGCTGAACAAAGACGTCAGACAGATAGATCGACGCCGCGTTCGCTGGGTCGTGGTTCGCAGGGAGCAGGTACACGGGCACGTCAAAAGCCGCCATCGCGTCGAGGGCACGCGCGAGGACCTTCCGGTCGAGCTGGTTGGACTCGAACACGTCGCCAGCGACCACCACAAACGCGCAACCCTCGCTTTTAGCGAGGCTGGCAATCCGGCGGACAACGTCGAGCTGGCCCTGCGAGTACCGCGCCTGCTCCTCGACGGAGAGGAACTGTCTGGTCATGCCCAGCTGCCAGTCTGCAGTATGTATGAACTTCGTCATCCGAAATCGTCCCGATCCATGGCGCAGCGCCTAATCTACAGCAGCCTCCTGGCCCGCCGTTCGCCGCGTTGCAGGCTCGTGGGCAAGGTCATACGAGCGGCTCAAGGGCCGCCCGTCCTTGGCCGACCATCCACCGTGCCGCCTGCAGGGCGGCCTCGACATCGAGACGGCTCGACGCATAGTCGGCGTTCAGGAGCGACTCGCTGAGAACATCATGGTGCTTCTCAACCTGCTTATTGCGGATCTCGCTGGCGAGATCGACAGCCGATGGCGGATGGACGAGTATCCGTTCCAAGGCCGCAAGCACCTGCGCAGCCGTGCCGCGGGGCACGAGCACCGCGACCCCATCGCGGGCAGCCTCATCGAAGTGCTCGCGACGCAGCATCAGCGCCAGCGTGTCGAGAGTCCGGTCGCCGATCCAGGGGAACAGCACTACGTCCTGACCCCAAGGGATCAACGGGCTCTCCCGTAGACCGAGGCGCCGGTAGGTGCTGCGCCCCTCAGCCAGGAGTCTGCGTGCGCCAGGGTCAAGATATGGCTCGTCGCCGTTGGCCTCGTAGACGAGGCGCATCCGTCGTCGCACCGCGTCGTCGACCAGCGCCGCGCCACCTGAGAAGGCCGGTGCGCGGCCGCCGGGCGCCGGCTCGAGTTCTATAACCCGCTCCGCGTCGCGAACCTCCAGCACCCGCCAGCGCCTGCCCGCGAAGAGGAGAAGGTCGCCCACGAGCAGCGGCCGGCTGACCGGCAGTGTGCCTAGGGTACGTGGCCCCACTACCAGTCGGTACTCTGCAGACGTCACGAAGGCCGAGTAGAAGTCGTGGTGGTTGACCAAGCGCTCGCCTTGCAGATCGAGCATGATTGTGCCGTCGTGGGTCTGCGTAAGCAGATCATGGGAGGCAAGATCGCGCAGCAGCTCAGCAAATAGGTCCGCGGTCACGGCTGTGAAGGGTCCTTGCCCGCATAGTGCACGCCAGGCATCGTCGGCGCGAAAACCACCGCGCTGGGCCGCCAGCGAGAGGACCTGCTGCACGAGGGTTGAGAGGTGCAGCGCACCATCCCGCGGCGACTCGTTGAACCCGTCGATCAGCAGTTGCACCATGGCCACCGACTGCACGACCGACTCGCGCAGCTCATCCTGTGGAGGCGTACGAACGGTGACGGGCGCCTCCTCCAAGTAGACCCGCAGAACTGACGGATCTCCGTCGCGTCGGCCGGACCGGCCAAGGCGTTGGCGCATGGATGAGACTGACGGCGGTGGACCAATCTGCGCGATTGTGTCGACGCTGCCAACGTCGATCCCAAGCTCTAGCGTCGTAGTGGCCACGACCGTCGCCGGTCGCTCGGAGCGTAGAGCGTCCTCCCCGTCCTCACGCACGTCCTTGGCCAGGCTTCCGTGGTGTGGCCAGAACTCATCGGGCGCACCGTCGCGTTCGGCGCGCCGCTTGAGCAGGTGCACGTACTCCTCGACGTCGGCGCGCCGGTTGGCGAATACGATGTGTGTCCCACCACTGACGACGTCGTAGAGATCATCGACGATCTCCAGCGGCTCGGGTAGGGCGTCGTGGCCTGCGGCTTCAGGTTGGACATATCCGCGTACCTGAAGGCGGATCTCGCGCCGCGACACAGTTGACTCAACGATCTCGGGGGCATTCTCGGCGCCCGGCCTCAAGAAGCCAGCGGCAGCGCGGATGTCGCCTAGCGTGGCTGACAGCCCGACGCGCGGCACCGTATGGCCGATCGCTAGCTCTACGCGATGCATCAGCGACTGGAGCTGTCGTCCTCGCTCAGTGGCGATGAAGCTGTGCAGCTCATCGATGACCACATAGTCGAGTCCACGGAAGAAGGCGGTGACCTCACTTCCATGGGTAACGAACATCGCTTCAAGGGACTCCGGGGTGATGAGCAGGATCCCGGCTGGCGTGCCACGAAGTCGTCGCTTGCGCGAGCCCGCGACATCACCGTGCCATGGTGTGACGGTCGTGCCGATGGCGTCGGCTAGCGGCTCTAGGCGGCGGCTCTGGTCGTTGATGAGCGCCTTGAGCGGGGAGACGTAAACGATGCGAAGTCCCTCACCCTTGATGGTGCGCGAGAGCAGTGGCAGGAATGCAGCCTCCGTCTTGCCTGAGGCGGTGGCTGACGCCAGCACGACATCGCGGCCGGCGAGGATGGGATCGACTGCGCGCTCCTGAATATCGCGCAGGGTGTGCCATCCTTGCTGCCACGCCCATCGGCGAATCGGTTCGGCGAGCCGATCAAAAGCCGACGACGGGCGCTCAGCGGACGTGGTCACAGACGGAACGTCGCGAGTTCCTCGTCGTCCCCGGCCAACCCGTCGTGCTCCATGAGGTCGGGCTCTGGCCCGCGATCGACCTCCACCGGAGCTTCGCCGACGAGCGTGCGCCACTCGGTCGCGGGGTTTTGGTCGAGAACCGCAAGGAGCTGGACGAACGACTTAATCGTCGTCCGCGGAGTGCGGAAGTAGCTCTCGCCTAGCCGACTCGAGCAGTGCACCATAAATGCCTCCAACGCCTCGTCTGGCAAGAGATAGCGGTCCTCATCTCCGGCCGCCTGGACATGGCGCAGCTTCTGAAGTAGCACGTAGAGCTCCTCGGGCGTCAGGCTGGCGAGGCGAATGACCGGCCCCGAGAGATCGCGCAGGCCGTTAGAAGCGAAGGCATTCTCGGCTAGCCGGCTCTGCAGGGCCTCGTAGCTGTAGAGACCTCGACGCGTGTCGGTCAGGAACTCGGGGGTTCCCCCCATCAGGAAGCCGAGGTGCTCAACGCCACCTTGTAGGCAGTCGTTGACGATTCGGAGGATCTGCTCATAATTGCCGCGCCGGGCGACCGTGTTGCCGAGCTTATAGAGGTTAACCATCTCGTCGAGGGCAATCAGCAGGCCGCCGTAGCCGGCGAGCACTACGAAGCGAGCCAGCAGCTTGAGATTGTCGTAGACGTTGGCGTCATCGATGATGACCCGCACGCCGAGGTCGGCTCGGGCATCTGTCTTAGTGGTGTACTCGCCTCGCAGCCAGCGCACAGCTGCTGCAGTGAGCGCCGCGTCCCCACCATCATGCCCACGCCAGTAAGCGGCAATGACCTCCGCGAAGTCGTAGCCGCCCACCATTTCTTTCAGCGCCGCTAGGCGCTCGTCGATGATGTCCTGCACTGGACGATTAGCTGACTTCCCGTCCTGTAGCGCAGTGGTGATGAACCGCTCAACCACCGAAGGCAGGGCACCGCCCTCGGGGCTGGTACGCGTCGCGAGGTTGTGTGCGAGCTCGACATAGAGGGCGCGCGCCTGGCCGCCGCTTGCGTGCAGACGACGGCCAGATGTCAGGTCGGCGTGCATCGTGACGAGGTTCTTCTCAAGCGCCACCGAGCGGGCGAGCTGGAGGAAGAAGCTCTTGCCAGCGCCATAGTCACCGATCACGAACCGGACCGCGCTGCCGCCGTCGACGAGCCGGTCGAGGTCCTCAATGACCGCTCCGACCTCCCCCACGCGGCCGACCTGGATGTGCTGCTGCCCACGGTGTGGCACAACACCGGCAGCCAGCGACTGGAGGATAGCGTCACGGTCGCGGCGGCGAATTCGCGCTTCAGGCATCCAGCATCTCCTTTAGGACGTGCCCGTCCAGTTCGATGGGGTCGTCGCCTTCTATCAGGGGTCCGTCGGAGACTGTAAAGGCAGCGTCGTTGATGATCTCAATCGCGCCTGCGGGCAGCAGCCCGAGCTCGGATGCTTGCGCATCGAACTCAGAGCGGGGCCAGACCGGCTGTGTCGACAGACGCCGCACGAGGACGGCGTGCGCGTGGTTCAGCGTTGTGAACGGTCCTGGCTCGGCCTCGTCGTGCTCGTCAGTCCTGATCGGTTCGGGCGAGTCGCCGTCAGATTCGCTGGCGACGAACACCTCGGTGAGGACCTCGCTCACCTCCTCGGTCGCCGTCATCACCTCCGCCAAGCGGCGCTCGTCGAGGATCACCTTGCCGGGAAGGGCGAAGTCGCCACGGTCGGCGTCAGCTGCGAGAATCGACGTCGGCGACGACGCAACGCTGTGCAGATCCACGTGCACGGACTCCGGGTCAAGCCCGAGCAGGCCATAGAGACGGCGTAGACTGTCGACCTCCTTGGGGCTGATGGAGCCGTCAGCACCAGCCACCGCAAGTAGATAGCGGGCGATTAGCTTTCGCTGAGCCGCTTCGATTGCATTGATGCGCGCCTTGATCCCAGCGATGCCGGGGCGCTCCGCGAGGAGCCAGCGCAGATGCGCATGCAACCGCCGCTGGCCTGCAGCGGGCAGGTCAAACGCTTTCGCCAACCCAGACTCCAGCCGACGCCGCTCGACCGCACTTACCTCGCCGTCGCTCTCCGAAACAGTCACACCCAGGTGCAGGAGGACGGTCGCGGCCGCGAAGCCATCGCCAGCGGTTGCCGATGCCTCTTCCTCGCGCCAGAGCGCAACAAAGCTGTGATGCGAGAAGTTCGGTGAACCGAAGCGCACGTCCGGCTCTAGGCCGACATCCTGGGCTGCGAGCAACAATGCTAGAGCCGTGGCATCACGCTTGGGCAGCTTTTGGCCGGGGCCGCTCCCGAAGATCAAAGCG
>JBKQHH010000144.1:0-15382 GCA_052148875.1 Solirubrobacteraceae bacterium | reverse complement strand
CTGGCGCTGAACCTCGAGTCCGACAACGTCGGCGCCGTGCTGTTCGGCGACTGGGAGCGTGTGTCGGAGGGGGACACCGTCAAGCGCACCGGCTCGCTGCTGGAGATCCCTGTCGGCGAGCAGATGCTCGGGCGGATCGTCGATCCGCTGGGCCGCCCCCTGGACGGCAAGGGCTCGATATCCGTCGAGCAGACGCGCCCGGCCGAGTTCAAGGCGCCCGGCGTCGTCCAGCGCCAGCCGGTCAAGCAGCCGATGCAGACCGGTCTGAAGGCGATCGACGCGATGATCCCGATCGGCCGCGGGCAGCGCGAGCTGATCATCGGCGACCGCCAGACGGGCAAGACGGCGATCGCGATCGACACGATCATCAACAACAAGGACACCGGCGTGGTGTCCGTGTACGTGGCGATCGGCCAGCGCATGTCGACCGTCGTGGCGCTCGCGCAGACGCTCGAGGAGTACGGCGCGCTGGAGAACACGATCATCGTCGCCGCCCCCGCCGACGAGGCGGCGCCGATCAAGTTCATGGCGCCGTACGCGGGCTGCGCGATGGCCGAGCACTTCCTCTACAACGGCGGGCACGCGCTGTGCGTGTACGACGACCTGACCAAGCACGCCTACGCGTACCGCCAGATGTCGCTGCTGCTGCGCCGCCCGCCGGGCCGCGAGGCATACCCGGGCGACGTCTTCTACCTGCACTCGCGCCTGCTCGAGCGCGCCGTCAAGCTCAACGACGACCTCGGCGGCGGCTCGCTGACGGCGCTGCCGATCATCGAGACGCAGGCCGGCGACGTCTCCGCGTACATCCCCACGAACGTGATCTCGATCACCGACGGGCAGATCTTCCTCGAGTCCAAGCTGTTCAACTCGGGCGTGCGCCCGGCGATCAACGTCGGCATCTCCGTCTCGCGCGTCGGCGGCAACGCGCAGATCGGCCCGATGAAGAAGGTCGCCGGCAGGATCAAGCTCGAGCTCTCCCAGTACCGCGACCTGGAGGCGTTCGCGCAGTTCGGCTCGGACCTCGACGTCGACACGCAGCGCACGCTCGCTCGCGGCGAGCGCCTGGTGGCGACGCTCAACCAGCACGAGCGCGAGCCGCTGGCGGTGGAGGATCAGACGGTGCAGATCTTCGCCGCCACCAACGGCTTCCTCGACCGCCTGCACGTCGAGCGCGTTCAGGAGTTCCTGCTCGGCCTGACCGAACGCCTGCACTCCCAGCACCAGGAGCTGCGCGCGAAGATCAACGGCGGGGACTGGTCGGACGAGACCCAGAAGGAGGTGCGCGCGACCGTCGAGGCGTTCGCGGCGGACTTCGGCTTCGACCTCGACGAGGAGGGCCAGCCGCTGGACGAGAGCGCCCCCCTGCAGCAGACCCCCGCCCGTGAGGACGAGTCAGCCCGCGACAAGGAGGCCCAGGCGGCCTAGCGCCGCCCGCGGGGCACAGCCATGGCTTCTCAGCGCGACGTCAAGAACAAGATCGCCTCGGTCAAGAACATCCAGAAGATCACGCGGGCGATGGAGATGGTGGCCGCCGCCCGCCTGCGTCGCGCCGAGCAGCGGATCGCCGTGCTGCGCCCCTACGCGGACGCGATCGGGCGCATGACCCGCCAGGCGGCGGACGCGGCCGGGGCGGAGGCCAAGCGCCTGCCGCTGCTGCGTGAGCACGACTCCGAGACGAACGTCGGGCTGCTGCTGGTCACCGGCGATCGCGGTCTCGCGGGCGGCTTCAACTCCCAGATCATCCGCGCCGGCGTGCGCCTCTCGGCCGAGCTCTCCGAGCAGGGGCTGCGCAGCCGCTGGTATGCGACCGGGCGCCGCGGCGTCTCCTCGCTGACGTTCCGCGGCAACGAGCTGATCGGCGCCTACACGGGCTTCTCCGACCGGCCCGCCCACGTGGACGCGCGCACGATCGCCGACGACCTGATCCAGGCGTACGTCGACGGTGAGGTCGACCGCGTGGAGATGATCTACAACTCCTACGTCTCGCCGCTCACCCAGCACGTCACGCGTCAGACGCTGCTGCCGCTCACGCATCATGCGCTCGCCGGCGAGCAGAACGGCTCCGGGCATGACGGCTCCGTGCCTGGAATCCGCGGCTCGGTCGAGTACGAGCCCGACCCCGAGAAGATCCTCAGGCGTCTGGTCCCCGACTACATCGAGATCTCCATCTACCGGGCGCTCGTGGAGTCCGCGGCCGGCTTCTTCGGCGCTCAGATGACGGCCATGCGCAGCGCATCGGAGAACGCCGGCGAAATCATCACCGACTACACGCTGCAGATGAACCGAGCCCGCCAGGCCGAGATCACGCAAGAGATCATGGAGGTAGTCGCCGGCGCCGAGGGCTTGTCCTAGGCGCGCGAGACCGCCGAGAACCGAACTTGAATAGATAAAGAGGAGAATCGACACAAATGGACGCCACCACCACCGAGCCCACAAGCTCCACATCCAGCAACGGAGACGCCGCCAGGCGCAACGTCGGGCGCATCGAGGAGATCCAGGGCGTCGTGATCGACGTCGTGTTCCCCGACAGGCTGCCCGAAATCAACCACGCGATCACGATCGCCCGTCCGGCGGCGGGCGCCGACGAGGAGGCGCCGGGCATCAGCACGAGCGCCGGCGGCAGCCTGCTGGTGTGCGAGGTCCAGCAGCACCTCGGCGACGATCGCGTGCGCGCGGTGGCGATGGACACGACCGACGGGCTGGCGCGCGGCGTCGAGGTGATCGACACCGGCGCTCCGATCATGGTTCCCGTCGGAGAGGCGACGCTCGGGCGCATCTTCAACCTGCTGGGCGAACCGATCGACCTCGGCGCCGATATGCCGAAGGACATCGAGCGCCGGGGAATCCACCGGGAGGCGCCGCTCGCGGTGGACCTCACGCCCACCAGCGAGATGTTCGAGACGGGCATCAAGGTCATCGACCTGCTCGCCCCCTACGCCAAGGGCGGCAAGGTGGGGCTGTTCGGCGGAGCGGGCGTGGGCAAGACGGTGCTCATCCAGGAGCTCATCCACAACCTCGCCAAGGAGCACGGCGGGCTGTCGGCGTTCTGCGGCGTGGGCGAGCGCTCGCGCGAGGGCAACGACCTGTGGCTGGAGATGAAGGAGTCCGGGGTCCTCGACAAGACGATGCTCGTGTTCGGGCAGATGAACGAGCCGCCCGGAGCGCGCATGCGCGTGGCGCTGTCGGGGCTGACGATGGCCGAATACTTCCGCGACCAGGGCCAGGACGTGCTGCTGTTCATCGACAACATCTTCCGCTTCGTGCAGGCCGGCTCCGAGGTCTCGGCGCTGCTCGGGCGCATGCCCTCCCAGGTCGGCTACCAGCCGACCCTGGAGACCGAGATGGGCCAGCTGCAGGAGCGCATCACCTCGACGCGCGAGGGCTCGGTCACCTCGGTGCAGGCGATCTACGTCCCCGCCGACGACCTCACGGACCCGGCGCCGGCGTCTGTGTTCGCGCACCTGAACGCCACCACCGTGCTCTCGCGCGCGATCTCCGAGAAAGGGATCTACCCGGCGGTCGACCCGCTCGACTCCACCTCGACGATCCTCAAGGCGGACATCCTCGGCGAGGACCACTTCCGCGTGGCCAACCGCGTCAAGGAGATCCTGCAGCGCTACAAGGAGCTCCAGGACATCATCGCGATCCTCGGCATCGACGAGCTCTCCGACGAGGACAAGCTGACCGTCCAGCGCGCGCGCCGGATCGAGCGCTTCCTCTCGCAGCCGTTCTTCGTCGCCGAAGAGTTCACCGGCACCCCCGGCGCGTACGTGCCGATCGCCGAGACGATCAGGGGTTTCGAGGAGATCATCGACGGCAAGCACGACGAGGTCCCCGAGAGCGCGTTCTTCCTGAAGGGCACGATCGACGAAGTCGTCTCTGACGCCCGATGACCTGCGCATCTCTGCGTCCTCGGTCGCTCGCGTGCGTAGCACGCCACGCTCCCTGCGTCCTTGATCTGCTTGATCCTCGAACGTCAGAGGGCGGGGGGCAATAGTCGATGGCGCATTCGAGATTCCCAGTCGAAGTGCTCACGCCGGAGGGCGAGGTCTTCTCCGAGGAGGTCGAGATGCTCTCGACGGTCACGGCCGTGGGCTCGATCGGCATCCTCGCCAATCACGAGCCCGTGCTGGCGATCCTCGAACCGACCGAGCTGCGGCTGTATCGCTCGGAGACCGAGATCGTGCGCTTCGCGCAGGCGGAGGGCTACATGCAGTTCGCCGAGAACCGGGCGCTCGTGCTGGTCGAGGAGGCGATCGCGCCCGAGCAGATCGACCGTCCCACCTTCGAGACCAAGCTCTCCGAAGCGCGGGCCGTCGCCGAGCGCGCCGAGGAGGGCAGCGAGGAGAAGGCCCGGGCGCTGCGAGACGCCAAGCGCTACGAAGCCTTCCTGGCGGTAAAGCAGTAGGCCGCCGCTCAGGCACGTCGTCGATCACCCCCAGCAGCTAGCCTTCCCCGCTTCATGAGCGCCGCACGCGAGCCAATCGGAGTGATCGGCACCGGCTATGTCGGTCTGGTCACGGCGGCCGGCTTCGCCGAGCTCGGCAGCGACGTCTGGTGCGTGGACATCGACGCCGCCAAGATCGAGCGCCTGCGGCGCGGCGAGGTGCCGATCTACGAGCCCGGCCTGGAGGAGCTGCTGGCGCGCAACGCCGCGCGGCTGCACTTCTCCACCGATCTCGCCGGCGCGCTCGAGCACGCGCGGCTGCTGTTCGTCGCCGTGGGCACCCCGCCGACGTACTCCGGCGACGCGGACCTGTCGGCCGTGCACGCCGTGGTCAACGCGATACCGGCCTCGAAGGACCACGCGCTGGTGATGAAGTCGACGGTGCCGTGCGGCACCGGGGCGTCGCTGCTGCGCGTGTTCCGCGAGCAGGGCAAGGACGCGCTCGGCTATGTCTCGTGCCCGGAGTTCCTCAAGGAGGGCTCTGCCGTCACCGACTTCCTGCACCCCGATCGTGTCGTCGTCGGCGATGACGGCGACTGGGCCGGCGACGCCGTCGTCGCGCTCTACGCGCCGCTGGACGCGCCGCTGGTGCGCACCGATGTCGCCAGCGCCGAGATGGTCAAGCTCGCCTCCAACGCCTTCCTCGCGACCAAGATCTCCTTCATCAACGAGATCGCCAACGTGTGCGAGGAGACCGGCGCCGACGTCGTCGAGGTCGCGCGCGGGATGGGCCTCGACGATCGCATCGGGCCGAAGTTCCTGCAGGCGGGGATTGGCTTCGGCGGGTCGTGCTTCGCGCCCGGGGAGACGACCTTGGCTCGTATCCATGGACGCACGACGCTGGTGAGCTTCGAGCAGCTGTGGGAGAGGGTCTCTGGCACGAGCGAGCGCATCGACTCGGTCGACGCGCTGCGGGCCTTCGGGGCGGGCTCTGACACGGAGGTGCTGGAGCCGGACTGTCTGGAAGTCCTCTCCTGGGTTCGCGACGAGCCCGAGCCGCGCTTCCTGCCCGTGATGGCCCTGACGAGACGACCGTACGAAGGCGAGCTGATCGAGGTCCGCACGAAGATGGGTCGTCGGGTCCGCACCACGCCCGACCACCCGTGGCTGGTCGGCGACGGTCACAGCGACGACTCCGAGGTCAAGCTCGCGTTCGAGCTGACGACGGAGGACTGGGTGCCTCTGGCAGGCGAGCGTAACGCCCTGCAGGAGAGCCACGAGGTGCGCTATCCGCTTGATGCCGCGATCGAGGCAGCGGGTCTCACCGACAGTGACGTGATCGTGCGACCGCCGCGAGCGTCGATCGAAGCGCTAGTAGCACGGCCGGCCGCAGAGCGTCGCTCGATTTTCGCTCATCCGCGTGGCTTCGCTGCGCGCACGGGCGATGTCAAGCGCAGCGGCGCGGTACGGCTCGACGAGGCACTCCGTGCCGAACTGCAGTGGCGCGACGGGACGCTCGCAACTGCCAGCAACGGGGCGCACATCCCTGCGGCGATCGTCACTGACGTGGCCTTTTGGCGTGTCGTAGGCCTCTATCTCGCCGAGGGAAACGTCGCCGCTGAAGCGAACGGGACGACGAGGATCTTCTGGTCCTTCCATCCCACCCGCGAGCAGCACCTCGTCGATGAGGTCATGGCGTTTTGGGCAAAGCAGGGTGTCCGCGCCAGGTCGCACTACTCGGCGACGGCCCAGCAGGTGATCGTCCAATCCCGACTCCTTGGAGCTTTTTGGATGGCCGTCCTGGGGCTCGGCCGCGTCAGTTATGAGCAGCGTCTGCCAGATCTAGCGTGGGGCCTGCCTGCAGAGAAGAAGTGGGCGCTGCTATCGGGCCTGTGGGAGGGAGACGGCTCCTGGTCGCTCGTGAACGGCGGTCCGAGCGTGGTGCTCGAGCTGGGCACGGTCTCGGACGAGCTGGCCGACGGCGTGCTGCGTCTGCTCGGGGACCTCGGCATCATGGCCTCACGCCGGGTCGGCCGCACCGCACGATCCACGAAGGACACCCACTGGATCAGGATCAGCGGAGCCGAGCAGGTCGAACGCGCGATCGCGCTGGTCCCCGAGCGCGATCGGACGGGCGTGCTTGCGGCGATCGACCGCCAGCGCAAGCGCATCGCTCCCACGGGCTACCGTCGCTTCGGGTCCGGCCCAGCATGGGCGCGGATCTCGGAGCTCAGACACGAGCACTACGACGGTCACGTCTACTCGCTCGAGGTCCCGTACTCGCACACGGTGGTGACCAGCGGCGGCGTGACCACCTCCAACTGCTTCCCCAAGGACGTCGACGCGCTCAAGCAGCTGGCGGGCAACTCCGGCTACCACTTCCAGCTGCTGACGGCGGTGATCGAGGTCAACGAGCTGCAGAAGCGCCGCGTGATCGGCAAGCTGCACAAGCATCTGGGCGGGCTCGCGGGCAAGCGCGTGGCGCTGCTGGGCCTGGCGTTCAAGCCGAACACGGACGACATGCGCGAGGCCTCCTCGCTGGTGCTGTCCGCGCGCCTGCACGCAGACGGGGCGAGCGTGGTCGCGTACGACCCGGTCGCCGAGGAGCAGGCCCGCACGCTGGTGTCGGGGATCGAGTTCGCCGACTCGCCGCTCGCAGCGATCGAGCGGGCCGACGCGGTGGTGCTGGTGACCGAGTGGCGCGAGTTCCTCGAGCTCGACTGGAGCGCCGTCGCGGCGGGGATGAGCGGCAACGTGATCGTCGACGGGCGCAACGCCCTGGACCCGCACGCGATCCGCGCGGCGGGCCTGATCTACGAGGGCATCGGCAGGCGATGAGGGCCGCAGGCCCGTCGCGTCGCGCTCGGAAGGCCGGACGCCGATGCAGGCGGTGATCCTGGTGGGCGGGCAGGGCACCCGCCTGCGGCCGCTGACCTCGACGGTGCCCAAGCCGGTGGTGCGGCTGGTGGACAGGCCGTTCATCGCGTTCATGCTCGAGTGGCTGCGCGGGCACGGCATCGACGACGTGATCATGTCGTGCGGGTTCCTCGCCGACGGCGTGCGCAGCGTGCTGGGCGACGGCTCGCAGCTGGGCATCCGCCTGCGCTTCGTCGAGGAGCCCGACCCGCGCGGCACGGCGGGCGCGCTGAAGCTCGCCGAGCCGATGCTCGACGAGCGCTTCCTGATGCTCAACGGCGACGTGCTCACGGACATCGACCTGACCGCGCAGATCGCCCAGCACGAGTCCAGCGGCGCGCGGGCGACGCTCGCGCTCGTCCCGGTGCCCGATCCGAGCGCGTACGGCGTGGTGATCCTGCGCGAGGACCGCTCGGTGCGCGACTTCGTGGAGAAGCCCAGCCCGGACAGCGTCAGGAGCAACCTGATCAGCGCCGGCGCGTACGTGCTCGAGCGCGAGATCCTGGAGCTGGTGGCGCCCGATCGCAACGTGTCGATCGAGCGCGAGGTGTGGCCGGCGCTGATCGACGACGGCCTGTACGGATTCCCGTCCGACAGCTACTGGCTGGACATCGGCACGCCGGCGCGCTACCTGCAGGGCACGTTCGACATCCTCGAGGGCAACGTCGAGACGGCGGTGCGCGAGCGGCTGGGCGACGACTGGCTGGCGATCGACGACGGCGCGCACGCGCACGGCAGGGTGATCCCCCCGGCGCTGCTCGAGCGCGGCGTGGAGGTGGCGCACGGCGCGCACGTGGGCAGCCTGGTGGTGCTCGCGCAGGACGTGTCCGTCGGCGCGGGCTCGACGGTCGAGCGCGCGGTCGTGCTCGAGGGCACGCGGATCGGCGAGGGCTGCGAGCTGCGCGACTGCATCATCGCGGCCGGCTGCCGCGTGGGCGCGGGCACGAGCATCACGGGCGGAGCGGTGCTCGGCGACGGGGTCCGCGTGGGGGCGCACAACGTGATCACGCGCGGGGCGCGTATCTTCCCTGGTGTCGAACTGCCCGACGGCGCGATCGAGTTCTAGGCTCCACGTGCCCACGGCCACAATCCCCCCAGCACCACAGGAGGCGAGCACCAGATGAGCGACGGCGGCGCGACCGCGACACCCACCGCAGCGGAGCTCTCGCGCGCGAGCATCGCCCGGGTCGATCCCTCCGACCAGCTCGGCGACGTGCTGGCGCTGCCCGAGCATCTGCGCGACGCGCTGTGGCGGGTGGAGTCGGCGATCATGCAGGACTGGGACACCGCCGCCGGCCTGGTGGTCGCGGGCATGGGCGGCTCGGCGATCGGCGGCGCGCTGGCGCGGGCGGCGATGGGCGATCACGCCTCGCGCCCGATCTTCGTCACCCGCGCGTACGGGCTGCCGCCGTGGACGACGCCGGACACGATGGTGCTGTGCGCGAGCTACTCGGGCGAGACCGAGGAGACGCTCGCGTGCTACGAGTCGGCGGGCGCGCTGGGCGCCAAGCGCACGGTCGTGACGACCGGCGGACGCCTCGCGGAGATGGCGCGCGCGGACGGCGTGCCGGTGATCCCGCTGCCGGGCGGCTTCCAGCCGCGTGCGGCGGTCGCGTACATGATCGTGGCGGCGCTCGAGGTGGCGGCCCTGTGCGGGGCCGGCCCGCGGCTGACCCCGGAGATCGACGTGGCGGCCTCGCACATCGAGCAGCTGGTGGCGGAGTGGGGCCCGGACGCGGCGGAGGACTCGCTGGCGAAGGAAATCGCGCGCGGGCTGCACGGCACGACGCCGGTGATCGCCGGCGCGGGCCTGACGTCCCCGATCGCCTACCGCTGGAAGACGCAGATCAACGAGAACGCCAAGCAGCCGTGCTTCTGGAACGAACTGCCCGAGCTCGACCACAACGAGATCTCCGGGTGGGAGGGCGCGAGCGAATTGAACCCGCCCGCCCGCTTCTCGGCGGTGTTCCTCGACGACTCCGACGCGCACCCGCGTGTGAAGGAGCGGATGGACATCACCGAGCGCCTGATCGCTGGCAACGCCGCGGCTAGCTTCCGCCTGGAGACACGCGGGCAGACGGCGATCGAGCGCGTCATCTCGCTGACGCTGCTGGGCGACCTGGTGTCGGTCTATCTCGCCGCCCTGCGCGGCGTCGACCCCGGCCCGGTCAAGCTGATCGACGAGCTGAAGGCCGCGCTGGCCGAGCGTTAGACGGCTCAGGGCGTGTGATACCGTCCGGGGCGGCCGAGGAGCGCTGCGACGGGCTGTGGTCCGCCACGCTCGGCCTCCCTGCAGCAAGGGCGCTCACCTGACCGGACAGGAGGATTCGTCATGTCAGCCATGACCCCCACCATGCTGAGCACCGACTTCAAGGTCGCCGACCTCTCGCTGGCGGAGTTCGGCCGCAAGGAGATCACGCTCGCCGAGCACGAGATGCCCGGCCTGATGTCGATCCGCCGCGAGTACGCAGACGCGCAGCCGCTCAAGGGCGCCCGGATCACGGGCTCGCTGCACATGACCATCCAGACGGCGGTGCTGATCGAGACGCTGACCGCGCTCGGCGCGGAGGTGCGCTGGTGCAGCTGCAACATCTTCTCGACGCAGGACCACGCCGCGGCGGCGGTGGCGGTCGGCCCCGACGGCACGCCGGAGGACCCCCGCGGGGTGCCGGTGTACGCGTGGAAGGGCGAGACGCTGGAGGAGTACTGGTGGTGCACGGAGCAGGTGCTGCGCTGGCCGCAGGCCGGCGACGACGGCTCCCCCGGCCCGAACATGATCCTGGACGACGGCGGCGATGCGACCCTGCTGGTGCACAAGGGGACCGAATACGAGGCCGCGGGCGCGGTGCCCGACCCGGCTGGCGCCGAGTCTGAGGAGCTGGCGGTGATCCTGTCGGTCCTCACGCGCTCGCTGGCGGAGGACCCGCAGCGCTGGACGCGGGTGGGCGAAGGCATCAAAGGCGTGACCGAGGAGACGACCACGGGCGTGCACCGGCTGTACGAGATGGTCGAGCGCGGCGAGCTGCTGTTCCCGGCGATCAACGTCAACGACTCGGTCACGAAGTCCAAGTTCGACAACCTGTACGGCTGCCGGCACTCGCTGATCGACGGCATCAACCGCGCGACGGACGTGATGATCGGCGGCAAGGTGGCCGTCGTGTGCGGCTTCGGCGACGTCGGCAAGGGCTGCGCGGAATCGCTGCGCGGCCAGGGCGCCCGCGTGATCGTCACCGAGATCGACCCGATCTGCGCGCTGCAGGCGGCGATGCAGGGCTACGAGGTCAAGACGCTGCAGGACGTGATCGACAGCGCCGACATCTTCATCACGACGACCGGCAACAGGGACATCATCAAGGCGCGGGACATGGCGCGCATGAAGCACCAGGCGGTCGTCGGAAACATCGGGCACTTCGACAACGAGATCGACATCGCGGGGCTGGCGCGGATCGAGGGCATCGAGCGCGTGAACATCAAGCCGCAGGTCGACAAGTGGGTCTTCCCCGACGGCCACGCGATCATCATGCTCTCGGAGGGCCGCCTGCTGAACCTCGGCAACGCCACCGGGCACCCGAGCTTCGTGATGAGCAACTCGTTCTCCAACCAGACGATCGCCCAGATCGAGCTGTTCACGAAGAACGACGAGTACGAGAAGCGCGTGTACGTGCTGCCCAAGCACCTGGACGAGAAGGTCGCGCGCCTGCACCTGGACGCGCTCGGCGTGAAGCTCACGCGGCTGACCGACGAGCAGGCCGCGTACATCGGCGTGCCCGTCGACGGCCCGTACAAGCCGGATCACTACCGGTATTGACCAGGGTGGCCGCTGACCGGCGCGATGCTGCGTCCTCAGTCGCTCGCGTGCCAAGCACGCCACGCTCCCTGCGTCCTTGCCTCGCTTGGTCATCGACCCCCCTGGTGACGTCATGAGGGCGATGGTCCTGGCGGCGGGGCTGGGCACGCGCCTGCGCCCGCTGACGTACGAGATCACGAAGCCGATGGTGCCGGTGCTCGACCGCCCGGTGATGGAGCACATCGTCGAGCTGCTCGCCAGGCACGGCTTCGACGAGGTGATCGCCAACCTGCACTACTTCCCGGACTCGATCCGCGAGTACTTCGGCGAGCGGCTGCGCTACAGCTACGAGGCGGAGCTGCTGGGCACCGCCGGGGGCGTGCGGGCGTGCGCGGACTTCTTCGGCGAGGAGTCGTTCGTGGTGATCTCGGGAGACGCGCTCACGGACATCGACCTGGGCGCGTTCGCGGCCAGGCACCGCGAGACGGGCGCGGTGGCGACGCTGGCGGTCAAGCAGGTGTCCGACACGCGCGAGTACGGCGTCGTGCTGCACGACCGGGCCGGGCGGATCACGGGCTTCCAGGAGAAGCCCGCCCCCGAGGAGGCGCTGTCGGACCTGGGCAACTGCGGCATCTACGCGTTCAGCCCGCGGATCTTCGACTACTTCCCCGAGCGGCCGTTCGTGGATTGGGCGCAGGACGTGTTTCCGGTGCTGCTCGAGAACGACGTGCCCTTCTACATCCACGAAACACGCGAGTACTGGAACGACGTGGGCTCGCTGAGCGAGCTCAGGCAGGGCACCTTCGACGCGCTGCGCGGCGAGCTGCACCTCCAGATCGAGGGCGAGGAGGTCAGCCCGGGGGTGGTGGTGGCGGGCGAGTCTCCGTTGAAACCGGACACGGAGGCCGAGGGGCCGGTGTGGATCGGGCGCGACGTGCGCCTCGGAGCGGGCGTGCGCCTGATGGGCCCGATCGTGCTCGGCGACGGCGCCAGCGTGGGCGCGGGCGCGCAGCTGCGCGAGAGCATCGTCTTCCCGGGCACGGACATCGCCGCCGAGTCGATCCTGATCGGCGCGATCGCGGGCCACGGCGGCATCCTGCAGAGCCTGCGCCGCCACCGCTGAGCCGCGCTCCGCCCGGCCGGGCGTCCCCGCCAGAGCGTTCGCGGCCGGGCATCCACGGTCGGCGATGGGGCGTGGCGCTTAACGCGAAGAGGCCCGCCGAAACGAGCCCCTTCACGGAAAGTGAGACTATGACAAGAGTCATAGTAGCACGTCCCGATGGGGAATTGTCTGTGAATGGTCGCAATTTGCGTCCGCAACATTCTGTTGAGGGGCCATTTACATCCGCCGGTCTCCGGCGTAGCATCGAGGGCACCAGAAACAAAGGCCGACCGAAGGAGCCTGTGATGCAGATCGACATCAAGGGTCGCAACGTCCCGGTCACCGACGAGCTCCGCATGCACGCTGAGCGCCGTCTGAGCAAGGTCGCGCGGCAGGTCTCGGACCTCGCGCGCCTGGAGATCGAGCTCATCAGGGAGCGCAACCCGCGGGTCACGGACAGCGAGGTGGCGGAGTGCACGCTGTACCTGAAGGGCGTGACGCTGCGCGCGCGCGATGCCTCGCCGGAGATGCTGCACTCGCTGAACCTCGTCGTCGACGAGCTGGCTCGCCAGGTCAAGCGCCACCGCGACAAGCTGCGCCGCCGGCGCGAGGCCCACGCGGCCTCCGCGCGCGTCGCGCAGCCCGCGCCCGCCGGCCTGACGCTGCCGTCGGGTTGAGCGCGGGCAACCGGCTCGCAACCGGACGTTTAGCGTCGGGGGCTATCCTTGGCGCATGCCATCCCTGCTCGATCGCGCGCTGAACGTCGGCGAGGCAAAGAAGCGCAAGGAATACGAGAAACGCGTCGCGCTGATCGGCGCGTTCGAGGCTGAGCTCGAACACGACAGCGACGCGGAGCTGCGCGAGCGGATGGACGCGCTGCGCGAGCGCGCGCGCGAGGGCGAGTCGCTCGACGCGCTGCTGCCGGAGTGCTTCGCGATCGTGCGCGAGACGGGCAAGCGCACGATGGGCATGCGCCACTTCGACGTGCAGCTGATCGGCGGGATGGCCCTGCACGAGGGCCAGATCGCGGAGATGAAGACCGGCGAGGGCAAGACGCTGACGGCGACGCTGGCGGTCGTGCTGAACTCGCTCGCGGTGGGCGCCGCCGACCCCGAGCGCCCCGACGAGCCGCCCGCGCGCAGGGGCGTGCACCTGGTGACCGTCAACGACTACCTGGCGCGACGCGACGCGGAATGGATGAGCCCGATCTACGACGCGCTCGGCGTGTCCGTAGGGGTGCTGCAGAACATGCAGGCCTACGACGAGAAGCAGCGCGCGTACGCGTGCGACGTCGTCTACGGCACGAACTCGGAGTTCGGCTTCGACTACCTGCGCGACAACATGGCGAAGGACCTCGGCGAAAAGGTCCAGCGCGGGCACTACTTCGGGATCGTGGACGAGGTCGACAACATCCTGATCGACGAGGCGCGCACGCCGCTGATCATCTCGGGAGCGCCCGAACAGGCGGCCGACCTGTACGTGAAGTTCGCGCGCCTGGCGCCGAAACTGGTGGTGGGCAAGACGCCGGAAGGCATGGACCCGCGCATGAAGAAGCAGTTCATGGCGGACTTCGACTACGAGATCGACGAGAAGCAGAAAACGGTCGCGATCACAGAGCAGGGTGTCGCCAAGGCCGAGCGCTTCCTCGGCATCGACCACCTGTACCGCGCCGAGAACGGCCACCTGGTCAACCACCTGATCCAGGCGCTGCGCGCCGAGGCGCTGTACAAGCTAAACGTCGACTACGCGGTGATCGACGGCGAGGTCAAGATCATCGACGAGTTCACCGGGCGCATCCTCGACGGCAGGCGCTGGTCGGAGGGCCTGCACCAGGCGGTCGAGGCCAAGGAGGGGGTGTCCGTCCAGGAGGAGAACCAGACGCTGGCGACGATCACCTACCAGAACTACTTCCGCCTGTACGAGAAGCTCGCGGGCATGACCGGCACGGCGCTGACCGAGGCGACGGAGTTCATGAAGATCTACGACCTGCCGGTGGTGCAGGTCCCGACGAACAAGGAGATGGTCCGCGACGATCGCAACGATCAGGTCTACAAGACCAAGGAGGGCAAGTGGAGCGCGGTCGTCAGGGAAATCTCCGCGCGCCACGAGGTCGGCCAGCCGGTGCTCGTGGGGACGATCTCGGTGGAGGTCTCGGAGCTGCTCTCCGAACGGCTGACCAAGCGCGGGATCAAGCACACGGTGCTGAACGCCAAACCCGAGCACGCGGCGCGCGAGGCGGAGGTCGTCGCCGAGGCGGGCCAGCCGGGCGCGGTGACGATCGCGACGAACATGGCGGGCCGCGGCGTGGACATCAAGCTCGGCGGCAACCCCGAGCACCTGGCCGCTCAGCAGCTGGCCAGGGAAGGGGTCGAGCCGGCGGACGCGGAGCCCTACGAGCGGCGCATGAAGGAGATCCTGCCGGAGGTCGAGCGCAAGCTGGCGGAGAGCCGCGAGCTGGTGATGGCGGCGGGCGGCCTGTTCATCTGCGGCACCGAGCGCCACGAGTCCAGGCGCATCGACAACCAGCTGCGCGGGCGCGCGGGACGCCAGGGCGACCCGGGCGAGTCGCGCTTCTTCCTGTCCGCCGAGGACGACCTCGTGCGGCTGTTCGCGGGCGATCGCATCTACCGCATCCTCGACAAACTCGGCGGCGTCGACGAGGAGGGCAACGAGGAACCGATCGAGGCGGGGATGCTCTCGAAACAGATCGAGAAAGCCCAGAAGAAGGTCGAGGAGCAGAACTTCCTGATCCGCAAACGCGTGCTCGAGTACGACGATGTGATGAACGAGCAGCGGCGCGTGATCTACGCCTACCGCGACGAGGTGCTGGAGGGGCAGAGCATCAGCGAGGAGGCCCGCAGCCAGGTCGTCGAGGTGATCGAGCGCACGATCGACCAGTACACGCCGGGGGACTTCATGGAGGACTGGGACCTCGACGGACTGTTCACCGCGCTGAGCCAGTTCTTCCCGCTGGATATCGGCGGCGAGGACCTCGACCCCGAGACAGTGGAGCGGGTGTCGCTGACCGAGCGCATCACGGGCATGGCGCTCGAGCGCTACAACGCGCGCGAGGAGGCGCTGGGCGAGGAGCTGATGGGCGCGCTGGAGCGCTTCCTGCTGCTGCAGATCATCGACGAACGCTGGCGCGAACATCTCTTCGACATGGACTATCTGCGCGAGGGCATCCACC
>JBKQHH010000143.1:0-6087 GCA_052148875.1 Solirubrobacteraceae bacterium | reverse complement strand
CCCCTCGCTGCGTCCTCGGTCGCTCGCGTGCAAAGCACGCCACGCGGGTGGGTGGGCTTCGATCCTTGCGAGGAACGACGATCCGGCCCCCTGGGTGGCGTGTTTTTGGGGAGACGCGTTCGCGTGTCCCCCACACAGCCATAGCGGCGCCGGTCACCACACCCTCGTTGCTGCTCCCGGGAGTGTGGGCTGGTTCCCGTCGAGGGACCGCCCTTTACGACGCGACTTGAGTTCCTGCGTTAGCTATGCTGTCCGCTCCGCCGCGCTCTCGCGTGGCCTTTTTCACGCCATGGCCCCCTCTGTAAAGACCTACGTAGCGAAGCCGACCGATCGCGAGCGCAATTGGCTGATCGTCGACGCCAACGGCAAGACGCTGGGGCGCCTGGCGACGCAGATCGCGGATGTGCTGCGCGGCAAGCGCAAGCCCGAGTACACGCCGCACATCGACACCGGCGATTTCGTCGTGGTCATCAACGCCGAGAAGATCCACGTGACGGGCAACAAGCGCAAGGACAAGCGCTACTACCGCCACTCCGGCTACCCGGGCGGCCTGCGCTCGCGGACGTTCGAGGAGATGCTGGCCAGGCGTCCGGAGGAGATCCTCAGGCTGGCCGTCAAGGGCATGATGCCCCGCAACCGGCTCGCCCGCAAGCAGATAACGAAGCTCAAGATCTACGCCGGGCCCGAGCATCCGCACGTCGCCCAGAAACCGCAACCTTTGGAGATCGAGGCCTGATGGCAGACGAGGAGCAGCCCGCATCGTCCCCGGAGGGGGAGGTCGCCGAGGAGCCAGTGGCCGAGAGCCCGGCGCCGACCGAGGAGGCCGGGGCGGTCGAGGAGCCGACGGCGGTCGAGGAGCCGGCCGCGGTCGAGGCGCCGGCGGCGGTCGCAGCGGACGCGGAGCTGGAGGACGAGGAGGAAGAGGACGAGCCGGCGCCGCGCGAGAAGCCGTCGGTGCCGGGCGCGCACCTCGAGGTGGACATCGTCCCCGAGGGCGTCGACCCGCTGGGCCGCAGCGAGGGCTACGAGGACTCCTACGCGGTCGACCCGTACGCGATCGACGAGGAGGTCGAGGAGGCGCAGACGGAGGAGGAGCGAGATGAGGTGCTCGCGCAGCCGATCTCGACGGCCGCGATCGACCTCGCCTCCGGTGCTCGCTACCGCGCGACCGGCAAGCGCAAGTCGGCGATCGCGCGCGTGACGCTGCGGCCGGGCACGGGCAGCTACCTCGTCAACGGGCGCACGCTGGAGGATCACTTCCCCCGGCTCACGCTGCAGCGCAACATCCGCCAGCCGCTCGAGACGGTCGGCTATCAGGACCGCATGGACGTGGTGGCGCGGTTGCACGGCGGCGGCATCTCGGCGCAGGCGGGCGCGCTGCGCCACGGCGTCTCGCGCGCGCTGCTCGAGGCCGACCCCAACCTGCGCGGAGAGCTCAAGCGCAGGGGCTTCCTGACACGCGACTCGCGGGCGAAGGAGCGCAAGAAGGCCGGTCTCAAGAAGGCGCGCAAGCGTCCGCAGTTCTCCAAGCGCTAGCGCCGGAGCGCTAGGTGACTCACCCACCCGCATGACCCGCAAGCTGTTCGGGACCGACGGCGTTCGCGGCGTCGCCGGCGAGTTCCTGACCGCCGAGCTGGCGCTCGCGCTCGGCGCCGCGGCGACCCGCAACACGGGAGCCGAGCGCCCGCAGGTGCTGATCGTGCGCGACACGCGCGAGTCCGGTGACATGCTGCAGGCGGCGCTCGCCGCGGGGGTGAGCTCGGCGGGAGGCGACGCGCTGCTGGGCGGCGTGCTGCCCACGCCGGCGGCGCCGCTGCTGATACGCCGCTACGGCTTCGACCTCGCGGCCGTCATCTCGGCCTCGCACAACCCCTATCAGGACAACGGGATCAAGTTCTTCGCGGGCGACGGCTACAAGCTCTCGGACGAGTCCGAGCTGGCGATCGAGCGCGAGCTCGACGCCGCAGCCGCCGCGCCCGGCGGCGCCCCGGCGATCGGGCGCATCCGCGAGCTGCGCGGCGCGCCCGAGGACTACCTGCGCGAGCTGCACGTGCGCTTCCGCGCGCTGGACCTCGGTGGCGTGGACGTGCTCCTGGACTGCGCCAACGGCGCCACCTATCAGGTCGCGCCCGAGATCTTCAGGCGCCTGGGCGCGCGCGTGTCGGTGATCGCGGACGCGCCCGACGGGCGCAACATCAACGCCGGCTGCGGCTCCACGCACGTGGACGAGCTGGCGCGAAAGGTCGTCGCGGGCGCGCACGCGCTGGGCTTCGCGTTCGACGGCGACGGCGACCGCGTGCTGGCGGTCGACCGCCGCGGCGAGGTGGTCGACGGCGACGAGCTGATGGCGCTCGCGACGCTGCACCTGCGCGCCGCCGGGCGTCTCAGCGGCAACGGGGTCGCCGTCACGGTCATGACCAACTACGGCTTCCACGCGGCGATGGAGCGCGAGGGGGTGCAGGTCGGCACGACGAAGGTCGGGGACCGCTACGTGCTGGAGGAGCTGCGCGCGCGCGGATGGACGCTCGGCGGCGAGCAGTCGGGTCACATCATCGACATGGGCTTCAACCGCACCGGCGACGGCATCGCCAGCGCGCTGCTGACGCTGGAGGCGCTCGGCGGGCGCGATCTCAGCGAGCGCGACGCCATGTCCAAGCTGCCGCAGCGGCTCGTCAACGTGCGCGTGCGCGATCGCGGCGCGCTCGAGCACGCGCGGGAGGTGGACGCGGCCGTGAGCGCCGCCGAGCACGAGCTTGCCGGTCGCGGACGGGTGCTCGTGCGACCCAGCGGCACCGAGCCGCTGGTGCGGGTGATGGTCGAGGCCCCCACCGACGAGGAGGCCGAGGAGGTGTGCGGCCGCCTGGTCGCGCTGGTCGAGCGCGAGCTGGGCTGACGGCCCGCTGGTATCTTCGACCGGGTGTGCGGCATCGTTGGCTACGTCGGCAGGCGTCCTGTCCAGGGGCTGCTGCTCGCGGGCCTGAGCAAGCTCGAGTACCGCGGCTACGACTCGTCGGGGATCTCCGTGATCGCGGAGGACCGGATCGAGGCCGTGCGCGCGGTCGGCAACCTCGACGCGCTGCGCGCCAAGCTCGAGCGCCAGGCGCAGGCGCAGGCGGGTGGCGCCGGCGCGGTGGCGACCGTCGCGCGCCCCGCCACGACCGGGATCGGCCACACGCGCTGGGCGACGCACGGACGCGTCAGCGAGGAGAACGCCCACCCGCACTACGACAGCGGCGACCGCGTGCACGTGGTCGTCAACGGGATCGTCGAGAACTACGTGACGCTCAAGAAGCGCCTGCAGGCGCAGGGCAGCGTGTTCACCTCCGAGACCGACGCGGAGGTGATCGCGCACCTGATCGCCGACTGCTACGCGGGCGACCTGGCCGACGCGGTGCGCGCCGCGTACGCCCAGCTGGAGGGCCACTACGCGTTCGTGGCGATGAGCCTCGACGAGCCGGAGCTGCTCGTGGGGGCGCGCAAGGAGTGCCCGCTGGTGATCGGGCGGGGCGAGGGCGAGCAGTTCGTCGCCTCGGCCGTGCCCGCGTTCCTGGCGGAGACCCGCCGCGTGCAGTACCTGGAGAACGGCGAGATCGTCGTCCTGCGCCCCGACGGCGTGCTGATCACGACGGCCGACGGCGAGCCGGTGCAGCGCGCCGTGGAGACGGTCGACTGGGATCAGGAGACCGCCGAGAAGGGCGGCTTCGAGACGTTCATGCTGAAGGAGATCCACGAACAGGCCGACGCGGTCGCGGAGACGATCGCCGACCGCACCGCGCGCGGCGATGGCGTGGACCTGGACGAGCAGGGGGCGCTGGACGAGGCGATCCTGGCCGGCGTCGAGCGGATCGTCGTGGTCGCCTGCGGGACCGCCTACCACGCCGGCCTGATCGGCCGCTACGCGATCGAGGAGTGGGCGCGGCTGCCGGTCGAGCTCGACATCGCCTCCGAGTACCGCTACCGCAACGCGGTCGTCGGGCCGGGCGACCTGGTGATCGGGATCTCCCAATCGGGCGAGACCGCCGACACGCTGGCGGCGATGCGCCTCGCCCGCGAGCGCGGCGCGACGGTGCTCGCGATCACGAACACGATGGGCTCGCAGGCGACGCGCGACGCCGACGGCGTCCTGTACACGCGCGCGGGCCTGGAGATCGGTGTGGCGGCGACCAAGACGTTCGTCTGCCAGGTCGCGGTCATGTACCTGCTCGGCCTGCGCCTGGCCGAGCTGCGCGGGACGCTCGCGCCCGCGCGGATCGCCGAGCTGGTGGCCGAGCTCAAGCGCCTGCCGCACTGCATCGACGAGCTGATCGGCGACTGCGAGGCGCGCGCCGAGGCGATCGCGCAGAGCTGCTGGGACGCGGACTTCTTCCTGTACATCGGCCGCCACATCGGCCTGCCGGTGGCGCTCGAGGGGGCCCTGAAGCTGAAGGAGATCTCCTACATCTCGACCGACGCGTACGCGGCCGGCGAGATGAAGCACGGACCGATCGCGCTGCTGGACGAGGCCACGCCGGTCGTCTGCGTCGCCACGCGCTCGCCGGTGCTCGAGAAGCTCATCTCCAACATCCAGGAGGCGCGCGCTCGCGGCGCGCGCGTGATCGCCGTCACGACCGCCGGCGAAGACGCGGTCGAGCCCCACGCCGACGCGACGATCCCGGTGCCGGCGACCGACTGGATGCTGCAGCCGATTCTCGCGGTGATCCCGCTGCAGCTGCTCGCATACGAGATCGCACGACGCCGCGGCCTGAACGTCGACCAGCCGCGCAACCTCGCCAAGACGGTCACCGTCGAGTAGCGCGCGTGCGTTCGCTGCCGCCGTGGCTCGTGCCGCTTCCCGACGCCGAGGCGATGCGCGCGATCGATCGTTGGGCGATCGAGGAGCGCGGCGTGGCGGGCGTGGAGCTGATGGAGCGCGCGGGGGCGGGCGTCGCGCGGGCGGTCGAGCGCCTGGCGCCGGACGGGCCGGTGACGGTCGTGTGCGGCAAGGGCAACAACGGCGGCGACGGGCTCGTGGCGGCGCGCCTGCTGCGCGAGGCCGGGCGGCCGGTGACGGTCGTGTGCGTGGCCTCGCCCGAGGAGTACGCGGGCGACGCGCGCGCGAACCTCGAGCGTCTCCCGGGGGAGGCGCCGGTGCGGCTGAACGGAGCGGCCTGGGCTCGGCAGCCCGACGCGCGCGAGCCCGGGTCCGCGGCTGCGGCGGGCGCGTTCGGCCGCGAGGCGGTGCTCGTCGACGCCCTGCTCGGCACCGGCTTTCAGGGCGAGCCGCGCGGCGCGGTCGCGGAGGCCGTCGAGGCGATCAACGCCGCGGGCACGCCGGTCGTGAGCGTGGACGTGCCGAGCGGGGTGGACGCCTCGACGGGGGTCGTCCGCGGGGCCGCGGTGCGCGCGTCGGTGACGGTCACCTTCCACGCGGCCAAGCCGGGGCTGTGGATCAGCCCCGGCAAGGCGCACGCCGGCGAGGCGCAGACGCTCGACATCGGCGTTCCGCGCGGCGCCCCGGGCGGCGCGTCGATCGGCCTGATCGCGCCCGGCGTGCTCGAGCGGCTGCCGCGCAGGGACTCCTCCTCGACGAAGTTTGTCTCGGGCCACGTGCTCGTCGCGGGCGGGTCGCGCGGGCTGACCGGCGCGCCGAGGATGGCCGCGGAAGCGAGCATGCGCGCGGGGGCGGGGTACGTGACGGCGTTCGTGCCCGCGTCGCTGCAGAGCGTTCTCGCCGGCGCCGCGACCCCGGAGCTGATGACCCGGGGGCTGCCCGACGACGACGGCGCCCTGGCCGTCGAGGGGGCAGCCGGCGTGCTGGAGGCGAGCGCTCGCGGCGGCGCGCTCGCGCTGGGCCCCGGGCTCGGACGCCACGCCGGCGCGATCGCGTTCGCGCGCGCGCTCGCCGGCGAGGCCGGCGTGCCGATGGTGCTGGACGCCGACGGCCTGAACGCGCATGCCGGCAGGCTGGCCGACCTCGCCGCCAGGCGCGCGCCGACGGTGCTCACCCCGCACGCCGGCGAGCTCGGCCGGCTGCTCGAGTGCGACAGCGCGGAGATCGAGCGCGAGCGTTTGCGCCATGTCCGCGCGGCCGCCGCGGCGGCCGCGGCG
>JBKQHH010000142.1:0-6662 GCA_052148875.1 Solirubrobacteraceae bacterium | reverse complement strand
CCATCAGACAAGCTGCTGGCATTCCTGGCCCAGCTCTGATTATGCCGACCACATCGACGCGGGCACCACCACGACAGCGGGCGCCCCACCCCGAATCGGCATAATCCGTGAGTCCGGGTAATACGAGCAGTTCAAGCGCTTCGGGGACGAGCTCGCCTCCGAACACTGCACCGAGCGCCAGCTGCGCGCGGTCCTCAATGAGCTCTACCCGAACGGGACCGACGACTCGATGAGCAGCCGTGCGCGTAGCTCACGCCAGCAGACCAAGGACCGCATCTCGGAGCTGTTCCTGCGCGGCGACACGCAGGGCAACGCGCCCGGCTCCAAGTGGGCGGCGGTGAACGCGATCGTGGAGTACGGCGACTGGATTCGCCCGCTGCGCTCAAGCGGTCAGCGCTTCGCCCGCGCGCTCGATGACGGGGCCGAGAAGACCCGCGCCTTGGAGCTGGTCGCGGCTGCCTGAGACACCACGGCCCGGCGGGCACAGGGCTCGCCGGGCCACACGTCACTTTATGCTACTTCCGCTATAATCTTGCTATGCGTAGTTCTGATCTACTCGTGACCGGGCGCAGGCGCGCAGGGCTCTCTCAGGACGAGCTCGCCGGGCGCCTGGGGCGCCCGCAGTCAACTATCGCCCGCTGGGAGACCGGCCAGCAGCACCCGCCGCTTGAGAGCGTCATCGAAGCGCTACGGGCCTGCGGCCTAGAGCTCACCGTCGGCATCGCGCGCTACGACGACTCCTACGACGCGCAGATCGCGCGGCAGCTGCGGCTCGACCCGGCAGAGCGCGTAGAGCGCCTGACGCCGGCATGGGCCACCGAGGGCTTTGACCCGATCGGCGCCCTCGCCGAGCTGGCCGGACAGGCGCGTTTCGTCGTGATCGGCGATGTCGCGGCTGCCCTGCACGGCTCGCCGGTCATGCTCGGCGCTCGAACGCTGCACGTAGTACCAGCAGAGACCGCGCTGCGCCGCATCGAGCAGACCGCCCGGCGACTCGACGCCCAGCCGAGCGCCGAAGGGACAGCGCAGACGCAGCGCTGGACACTGCCCACCGGCGGGGAGCTGCACGTCACGCAGATGCCGCCCGGCACGCGCGGCTACCGCGACCTCGCGCGCGACGCCGAGACCATGCAGATCGCCCCGAGCACGTCTGTCAGAGTCGCGTCGCTGCTCGACCTCATCCGCATCGCGGAGGCATCCCCCGATGCCGGCGCCCGCGCTTCGGTCCCAGCGCTATGGGCCACCCTTGAGATGCGCCAACGCCAGGCGGAAACCACACCGGCAAAGACATGGCAGACAGCGACTCGATAGACGACGGCCGCCAAGCCATCCTCACGGCCCTTGAGCGCCATCAAGTGCTCTATGTCGTGATCGGCGGCGCCGCCGCCCAGGCACGCGGCTGGCCGGAACCAACCGACGACATCGACGTGACACCCGAGCGCTCCGAGGGCAATCTCGCACGGCTGGCCGCCGCCGTAGAAGAACTCGACGCCGGCTTTCGCGTAGACCCCGCACGTTACCCCGAGGGCTTCCGGCCACCCGACGGCATCGACGCCCGCACCTTTCGCAATCAGGTGTCGATCACGTTCACCACACGCCACGGCGACTTCGATGTTGTCCTCATCCCCGACGGCACCAGCGGCTACGAGGAGATCATCGCCACCGCCACGCAGGAGACCGTGCCCGGAACGGGCATCGTCGTCCCGGTCGCATCGGCTGAGACCATCCTGCACTCCAAGGCCGCGGCCGGTCGCCCCAAGGATCGCGCCGTCATAGAGTCGATGCGCGAGGCGCTAGAGCTTGCAGACTGATCCCAACGCGGGCTGCTGTTACATTGCTCGTGGGCCGTACACCTGTTCAGGTGAGTCTACGGTCCATATCGAGACGAGCCCTGGGAGACCGGGGCTCGTTATCGCTTCGCCTCGACGTGTGATGTGTGACGACGGAGCGTGCTCGTGACCGCGAGCTCGTGATCGAGCTTCGCGCTCACACGGATCAGGGCGTGCGCCGCCGTCCGCGGGCCGAGCCTGAACATCACCGTTAGCCGTCCGCGCTTGAGCGCGACCGTCTTGGCGCCCGAGGCGACGGCTCGGCCTCCAAGCCGCCCGGTGAAACCCACGCGGACCGCGCCGCTCGCGGGTCCGCTCACACGCACGATCAGCTCGCGCCCGCGCAGCGTCTCCGTGACGTGGATCGTCGGCGTCGTCGCGGTCGAGCTATGACCCATGCCCGTCCCCGAGCCGTCCGAGCTGGACGGCGCTGCGACGACGTTCGTGTGCGCAGCATTGGCGGAGCTCGCGTTGCCTGCCGCGTTGGTGAGCCACACGTCGATGCTCCAACTTCCAGGCCCAGGCACGACCACTGTTGCCGGTCCCGTCGCCGGTGCCGACGCGGGCGCGCTGCACGCGCCGGAGCCGCTTGCAGGACAGACTTGGTAGAACGCGCCGGTGATCGGTGCGAGCTGGCCTGTGGGATCGCTCCAGGTGGCCGTAAATGTGGAGCCACCCGCTTGCGTCGCGGCGGCAGACAGCCCTACGGGCGGCGGAGGCGCGCTGTTCTCCACCGTGATTTCGTGCGAGGCGACCGTCGATTGATTACCGGCCGCGTCAGTCGCGACGAGCGTGAGCGTGTGCGTACCGTCGGAGAGCTGCGTCGTCGGCAACGTCAATGTCTGTGTCCCCGTGGATGACGGGCACGGTTGCGCGAAGGTGAAATTGCATGGTGCCGTGTATGTCTCCACTGGCCGCCCGTCCGCGGATAGCACAATGCTGGCGACGCCCCCTCCGACATCAGCAGCCGACACAGCCACGCTTTCGGTGCCCTTGTGAAAGCCGCCAGCTTCACCCGGTCCCCACAGCGCGCCCGACGGCGCGCTGAGCGTCGGCGGCGTCGGATCGGAGAGTGTCACCGTCGCGCCGTACATCGTTGCCCACACGGCATATTGGGTTGCTCCCGTAACACATTCATCCTCGGCCGGCGCTTGGCACACAACGCCGAGTGAGAGTTCGTGCGCCGAAAGACCTGTGATTACTGCCGGTTCGCCTCCCTCTCCAGGCGGAGCGCCCACAGAACACGTCTCGCCATTCTGGACCGAATCGAGGCATGTTTCTCCTGGCACAATCGCCCCGTCTGCGCGGAGCGCCGGCGACCAATCGTTGAAGCCGTCGAACTGATGCCCGATGAACCGTTCATAGGCGAGCCCGGTGATCGACGTGCCCGCCGGCGCCGCGAACGTCCAACCCGCGCTTGTGCCCGGCGCAGCTCCACTTGAGAGGCCAAGCGCGTCGGTTGTCGATAGCCCGCCTTCCTGGTCCGCCTTTCCGTCATCGCCTCCAAGCCGGTACGGGCAGTTGACGTGCTCGGCATAGTGCGCCGGCTCCGCGGGATCGTTCGTTGACCATGCCCAGGAGTTGTTGGCGGCTTCTGGCGCGAAGTTGCAGGCACTCACCTGATAGGTGCCGGCCGCGAACGCCTGGGACGGCGAGAGCCAAGCCACGACCGCGAGCATGACCGCGATCATCACGCTCGATCGTCTCATCGCCCGCGCCGGGCCTTTGCCGCCGTGCTCACGGATGCTGGTAGCCGAAGTGTCGTCCACGGGCTTGCTCGTTCCACGTCGTAGGGGTCGGTATAGCGCACCGATACCTCGACCACGCCGGAGGTCGGGAGCGTCAGGCTCGTGAAGACGCCGTGCAGCGTGCGCAGCACGCGAAGCTGGCGCGATCGTCCCCTGTGGCCGAGATAGCGCACCTGCACCTGAGCTTCGCTCGGGCGTCCCGACAGCGCGAGCACGAGCCGGTGCTTGACTCGCCTCAGTCGGGCTCGTGGGCGTCCGAATGGCTGCGTGAGGGTCATCGCGGCCAATGGTGTCACCTGCTGGGGAGACGATGCCGGAGTCGAGTTCGACTGTGCCCCTGGCTCGGCTCCTTCGCCGGCCGTGACAATCGCTCCGAGCCCCGCGTTGCGGAACGTCTGCGCGATGTTCAGCACGCCGTTGTCGGCTTCCGTCAGGTCCTTCTCGGCCGCTTCCGGCGACAAGCCAGGCTGGTAGGAGTCGAGCGCATCAAGGGCCGCCGCTGCAATCGCCGATGCCTCGCTGGTGCCCTGCCAGTAGTCGTAGTCGGGTTCGCCCGTCACGGGGTTGGCACCGTCGAGATCGCAGCCGGGCGCGAGCAGGCGCAATCCTTCGCCGCGGTTGGAGAACGAGCAGAAGCCGCCGCCCTGCGTATCCGTCGCGCCGACCGACAGCACTCCGGGGTGAGCGGCAGGGTACTCCACCGCTCCTCCGTCGTCGTTACCTGCGGCTGCGACGACCGCAACGCCATAGTTCGTTGCTCGTTCAAGCGCATTGGTCAGCGCTTCATAGCCTTCGGCAGATGGAGATTCAGAAGTCCCGAGCGAGAGATTAATAACCCGGATGCTGTAGTGAGAGCGGAGGCTAAGACAAGCGACGATTCCCGTCGCGTATGCGCTGAACGGGAACGTGGTCTGTTCGGGCTCAACGATTCGCACGGAGACGATCTGGATGGCGTGGGGCGCCGTGCCGATCATGCCCCAGCCATTCGCAGGCGCCCCCGCCATCATGGCGAGCACAGTCCCGTGCAGCGTGGAGCTCACGTCATTCCCCGTGCCGCCGTCGAGCGCGGTTCGTTCGACCACGACGCCTTCGGTGTCCGGGTTGAGATTCACACCCGTATCAACCAGGCACAGGCCGGCAACCTGCGCCGGTGCGGGAGCGTAAGGAAGGAAAGCCCCGTCGTCCGCGACTCCCTGGGCGGTGATGCCTGCCTCCGCGCTCGCCATCGCCGGCGGCAGGACAAACGCAAGAAGTGCCACCACGACGCACGCCCGGCCGCGCCAGAGCAGCATCAGCGCGCGGCGCGTCGGGTTACTTCGTGCTGACATCGACCACCTGACTGTCACCGCTACCGAAGGGAAAGCCTGCCTGACCGCCGGGGACCTCGGCGCGGAAAGGAAAGCGCCCGACGCCACCCTCGAATTGATACGCAACACGAAAGCGACCGCGCCCGTTCGTTCGCGGTGTCCTGAACGGCTCCCAGCGGCCACGGTAATGCACGAGCAGGTCCACGATCGCGCCCTGCTGCGGGATCGCTCCCTCGACCGTGCCCGACAGCACGATCATCCCTTCGGGGCCGGTCTGAGTCGGCGTGATGCTCAGTCGTACACCCGCCTCAACGGTCTCGGCGATGTGGGCCACGGCCGCGTAGCTCGCGTCACCCGAGAACGCTCTGTAGGCAATCTCGATAGCCCGCGACGGACCGGCAGGCACCCGCACGCTGAACGTGCCATCAGAGCCCGTCGTCGTGTGAGTCACGAGCTGCGGCGCTGCCGTCCCGACGAGCTGCTGCGAAACGTCGAGAGTCGCGTGCCCAATCGGCCGACCCTGGCCGTCGAGCAGGCGTCCAGCGACCACGATCGCCCGGTGCGCGTAGGTGCGCGTGATCGCCCGTCGCAATCCGAGCCGCAGGCTGGCCGTCTCGCTGGCGCGCGCTCCGTTCGGATTGCCACTGCCGAGCACGGTGGCACCCGTGCTGCCGGGGCCGGGAAGCTCACCCAACGACGCTGTGCTCGCGGCGTTCTGAACAGTGACCTCTCCGCTGTAGATGACGCTCGTGTTCTGCGCCGCATCCTCGACAACGAGTTCCACGCGATGCTGGCCGGCTGCCACCGTCGCCGTGTTCCAGCTGATCGTGTCGGACACACTCGGCGGGCACGCCTGAAAGTCCGTGTACGAGCAGCTTGCGATGTAGTCCTTCTCCGCCAGGGGTTCGCCATCTACCCGCAACTGCACAAGCCGGACCCCTGAGCTTGCATCCGTCGCCTGGTAGCTGATCGAGGCCGTGCCCGATACCGTGCCCGAGCTCGCGAGCGCGCCGCCTGTCACAGTGCCGCTCGGGAGAGTCGTGTCATCGAGCGTGAGCTGCGACCCAAGCAGCTCAAGATCGGGGTTCTCGCCGCCGCCGAAGGTGCAGCCAGCGCCGGCGTCGTCGTTCGAGCAGTAGTCAGCCAGCGTCAGCTCGGTCGTGTTCGACGGCAAGGCCCATTCGTCGGGGGTGCTTGCGCTGTCTTTCGGGGTGCCGGATTCCTCGATGCCGCCGGTGTTCACCCCCGCGATTGCAAACGTGTCAGCGCCCGAGGCTTGATGCGGCACAAACCACCAGATGCGCGCTGCCGTGATCGTGATGCCGCTACCGCCCGGAACTGCGACCTGAACACCATCGACTGTGGCCGGGGCCATGCTGCCACCGAGCGGGCCGATGAAGTCGCCCGGCCCCCCGGCACAACTTCCCTTCGTGTTCTGCGGCGCCCCGAACACCGACCACGGCCCCGGATTGCCATTGCCGCCGGGCGCCGCTGGGCAATTGTCGATCACGTATGTTCCCGCGCTCGCGGTGGGTACGACCGACAGCCCCACGACCCCGCCAACGAGGACCAGCAGCGCGAGGTTGCGCAGCCAGCCGGGGAACCACGCGAGACGGCGCACGCGCTCGATCGCACCCGACGGTGCGGTGGTGTCAGTTGGTGGTGACATCGACTGCCCCGCTTTCACCGCTACTGAATGGGAATCCTGACTGTCCTCCGAACGCCAGGGCTCGGAAGGGGAACCGGCCGACGCCGCCCTCGAATTGGTAGACGACGCG
>JBKQHH010000141.1:0-2923 GCA_052148875.1 Solirubrobacteraceae bacterium | reverse complement strand
GAAGGAGCGATGATCGAAGCCGTGCATGCCGCCTACGGCGCGCCGGTGCGGGCCGCGCTGGAAGCCGACGCGGCCGCAGCGGCGGCGGGGGCGCAAGCAAAGGCCAAGGCCAAGGCCAAGTCAAAAGCCCAGGCCAAGCCGAGGACCCGGGCGACGACTGCCAGCCGCCGCTAGTAGTGCTTTGTTAGTTTTTCTGTAGGGTTTCTCGCTGGCTCGGCGAATCCTGCTCGCGTCTGGCAATCGACGTGAGGGGGTTCGGGATGACGGCGGTGATGGAGATGGCGGTGGATGGTCCCGTGGCGGTGCGTGAGCGTCTGGAGGCGTTCGCGGATGAGGTGCTCACTGAGGCGGTGAACCGGCCGGTGCAGCTTGACAACGGTCGCGTGTATCTGCGGGGGCTGATCGAGGAGGGTCCTCGCAAGTCGCTTGAACCGATGGTCGCGCGATTGGGCGATGAGGCCGACTATGAGAGCTTGCAGCAGTTCCTGGCGGTGAGCACGTGGGAGGCGGCGTTGGTGGTCAGGGCGGTGGCCGAGCGAGTCGCGCCAGCGATCGAGATCGAGGCGTGGGTGCTCGACGACACCGGCTTTCCCAAGGACGGCAAGGGCTCGCCCGGGGTCAAGCGCCAGTATTCGGGGACGCTGGGCAAGACGGGCAATTGTCAGATCGGCGTCTCCGTGCACGCCGTTGGCGTGAAGGGCACGGTCCCGTTGGGGTGGGCGCTGTATCTGCCGGAGGAGTGGTGCTCGGATGCGCAGCGCAGGCGCAAGGCGAAGATCCCCGAGGAGGTGGCTTTCAAGACCAAGCCGCAGCTCGGGGTGGACCTAGCGTTGCGCGCCGCGGGCTGGAAGATCGAGCGGGTGCCGATGCTGGGCGACTGTGCCTACGGCAACAACACCGAACTGCGAGACCGCCTGCATGACGGCGGGCTTCAGTACGTGCTGTCGGTCTCGCCGGAGACGACGGTGTTCTCCCAGGAGACCGAGTTCACCGTCCCCGCAGCACCGGCCGGCAAGCGCGGCGGCAGACCTGCCAGCCGGCCGCGACCGGACCGCGAGGCCGAGTCGATCGGTGCGCTAATCGCCCGTCTCGGCGAGGAGGCCTTCAAGACAGTCACGTTCCGCGACGGCCCCGAGGGCAAACCGGTCAAGTCCCGCTTCGCCTTCGTGCGCGTGCGCTCTGCGCACCACTGGCGCCCACACGACGAACGTTGGGCGACGGGCGGTGAGGCTCCACCGCGCGAGGAGTGGCTGATCGCCGAGTGGCCGCAGGGCGCCCCCGAGCCCAGCGACTACTGGATCTCGAACCTCCCCGCCAACACCAAGCAAGAGCGCCTCGCGCGCCTGGCAAGGCTGCGCTGGAAGATCGAGCTCGACTACAAGCAACTCAAGGGCGAGCTCGGCCTCGACCACTACGAGGGCCGCTCCTGGCTCGGCTGGTATCACCACACCGCACTGGTCACCGCCGCCCACGGATTCCTCACCCTGGAGCGCCTTCACCCAAAAGCCCAGCGGCCGGCCTGACACTCCCCCAGGCAGTCCTACTGTTCCAGCCGCTCCTACGCTGCTGGACCGGCCGCTGCTCCACCTGCCACCAAAGCATCGACCTCGACGACCTACACCTCCCGCCCCCACAACGCGAGTAAAAAGCTAACAAAGCACTATTAGATGGCGGCGGTAGATCGCCTCCGCGCGATCGGCCCACTCCCCTGGCAGCTCGCTGCGCAACTCTGCAATGAAGGTGTCGCTCTCCTCGGGCTCGGGCGCGGGAAGCGCGGCGAGGAATTGCTCTGCTTCGGTGGTAGCCCATTCCGCGAGCTCCGGGGCTTGCTGCTCGGCCAGCTCGACCAGTCCCCCCGCGACCTCCTCGACGGCGTTGCGCCGGGCGTGGGTGGCGATCAGCAGCACATCCGGGATCTGCAGGTAGCGCTCGCGGCGGCCCCACTCGACCGACGTTATCCCCAGATCGCGCACGGCACGAGTGATGAACGAAGGATGCACATCGATGAGTGCGGCGGCCTTGCGGAAGGTTGGGAGCACTCGCTGTAGGTCTGTGCGGGGAATCGTCGGTGTTGTTGCCATGATCCACACGGTAGCAGCTGGCTGCAACGATTGCAACTGTCGCATTGGTAGCAATAGCATGTAGTGGTAGGCGGGGTGGGTGCCTGCGATCGTCGAGCGAAGCGTGCGCGACGAGACCGACGGGCAACACTGCCCCAAGTCGTCCATAGGGGCAATGGCGAGCTCGGCCCTCCGCGCGCTCGCTCGCCTTCAACAGCAGCAGTCCTCGTGGCAGGCATCGAGCGGCTCGCCGGAGAGTGGCGATGCGGCGCAGCAGCCCTGCCCGCGCCAGGTCTGGCGGCCCTCGCTGAGCGCGAGCGCGCCGATGCCGAGCGCCACGACTGGATCGGCCCACCACAGGCCGAAGGCGACGTTGAGCACGAGGCCGGTGAGGACACCCGCGGCGAGATACGCGCAGAGCATGTTCTGCGCGCCCTCGCCGGCGGTCGCGCCTGAGCCAAGGCGCTGGCCGATCGCCTGCTTGGCTTTTCCGAGGAGCGGCATGACGATGATGCTTGAGATCGATAGGCCGATCCCGAGCCAGCTGGTGCGGGGATGCTCGCCGTTGATGAGTGTGCGGATGGCGTCTTGTGTGATGTAGGGGGCGAGCAGGAAGAAGGTGATGGCGACGAGGCGCTGGGCGCGTTGCTCGGCGTGCTCGGAGAGTCGGCGGGTGCCGGTGAAGCGCCAGATGACGATGACTGAGGCCAGACCCTCGATCACGGAGTCAAGATGGGTGCCGCGGTCATGATCTACCTGCTGCTGCGACGCGCCGGCGTGCCGCCGCGGTGGGCCACGGCGGCCACGCTGCCCGTGCTGTTCGACGGCTTCGAGATCGAAGACGAGCACATGATCATGGCCGA
>JBKQHH010000140.1:0-7805 GCA_052148875.1 Solirubrobacteraceae bacterium | reverse complement strand
GTGCCGGCGGCGACGCCGACAGGCCCTGGCCATCCTCGGAGTCTTCATCGGTTTTGCGGAACAGCGCCGCGAGCGGTCCTTCGCGCATGCTCGCGCGTTTAGCGTTTGCCATGGGTGAGAACCTCCTGCGCGAGTTGCCGATAGGACTGAGCCGCGACCCCGTCGGGCTCATACTTGAGCACCGACATGCCCTTCACCGGCGCCTCGGCGAAGCGTACGGTCTTGCGGATGCGCGAGGCGAATACACGGTCGCCGAAGTTTTCCTCGAGGATCTCGATGGCCTCCTTGGCGTGGATCGTGCGCGAATCCACCAACGTCGGGAGGATACCCTCGATGTCGACGCCCGGATTGAGGTTCTCGCGGATCATCGCGAGCGTGTTCTGAAGCTGGATGAGCCCACGCATGGACAGATACTCGCACTGTACGGGGACGATCACCTTGTCGGACGCGGTGAGCGCGTTGATCGTCAGCAGCCCGAGGCTCGGCGGGGTGTCGATGCAGATGAAGTCGTAGTCCTCGAGGATCGGCTCGAAGGCCTTCTGCAGCGAGCGCTCGCGGCCGATCATCGTCGACATCGCGATCTCCGCGCCGGCGAGGTCGATCGACGCGCAGGCGATGTCGATCTCGCGCTTGCGGATGACCTCGCGAATCGAGACCTTGTGGACGAGCACGTCGTACATCGATTTCTCGAGCGTGTCGGGGTCGATCCCCTGCGACATCGTGAGGTTGCCCTGCGGGTCCATGTCCACGCACAGCACGCGATGACCCTCCTCCGCGAACGCGGCGGCCAGGTTGAGCGTCGTCGTCGTCTTGGCCACGCCGCCCTTCTGATTGGCGAACGCGATGACCTTGGCCTTGCCTTCCACGGTGGCTCCGATACTTGATGCTCGATTGCTGGAAAGCCGTCCGGTGGGTATTCGCATAGCGCGGGGCGATTCCTGCACGGGAACTACGATCGGGAGATGGCAAAGACTGGAAGCCCAGCCACCCGCCCGCCCACCGCGAGGAGCGCCGCCGCCTCGAGGAGCGCCGCCACGCTGGGCGCGCGCCTGAGCGAGATGCGAGTCGTCGTGTGCGTCGGCGCGGGCGGGGTCGGCAAGACGACGACCTCGGCGGCGCTCGCGCTGGGGCTCGCCCAACGCGGACAGAAGGTCGCCGTGGTCACGATCGACCCGGCCAGGCGCCTGGCGTCGGCGCTCGGCCTGGCGGAGCTGCCATCCGAGCCGCAGCGGATCGAGCCGGCGCTGTTCGCCGCGCAGGGCGTCGCGATCGAGGGCGAGCTGTGGGCGATGATGCTCGACGCGAAGCGGACGTTCGACGAGCTGATCGCGCGCCTGGCGCCAGACGACCGCGCGCGCGAGGAGATCCTCGCCAACCACGTGTACGGGGAGCTGTCGACGGCGGTCGCCGGCTCGCACGAGCTCAGCGCGATCGCCAAGCTGTACGAGCTGTACGAGGAGCACGACTTCGACGCGATCGTGCTCGACACGCCTCCGTCGCGCAACGCGCTGGACTTCCTCGACGCGCCCGGCCGCATGCTCGGCTTCCTGGAAGGCCGGGCGCTGCAGGTGTTCCTCGGGCCCAGCGGACTGACCGCGCGCCTGTTCGGGCGGGGCACCGCGCTGGTGTTCGCGATCTTCGCGCGCGTCACCGGCGTGGACATGCTCGGCGAGCTGTCGAGCTTCTTCCGCTCGCTGTCCGGCGTGACCGAGGGCTTCGGCCAGCGCACGCGCGACGTGGCCGCGCTGCTGCGCGCCCCGCACACGACGTTCGTGATCGTCACCTCACCGGAGCTGGAGCCGGCACGGGAGGCGGAGTTCCTGATGGAGAGGCTGGCGGCGACGGGCATGCCCGTCGGCGAGCTGATCGTCAACCGCGTGCACACGCACGGGCTGCACGGCTCCTCCGTCCGGGAGGTCGCCGAGCTGCTCGCACCCGCGCTCGGCGAGTCGCTGGCGGGTCGAGTGGCCGGGAACCTCGCCGATTTCGACGTGCTCGCCGCTCGCGACCGAGACACGATCGAGCGGCTGTCCGAGGCGTGGGACGCTCAGCGGCCGATCGTGGTCCCGCACCTAGATGAAGACGTCCAGGATCTCCTGGGACTGGCCCGGATCGCCGAGCATCTGTTCGACTGAGCTCAGCACGGTGACCGCCTCGCCCGGCTCGAGCGCGATCTCCGCCGGCTCGTGCGCGGGCACCTCCGGCTCGAGCGCGGGCACCTCCGGCTCGAGCGCGGTCTCCAGCAGGAGCTGGTCGGCGAGGCCGACGAGGTTCGGATCGAGATGGCCGCAGACGACGTCCCGCAGCAGCGCGCGCAGATGGTCGGCCATGTCCCTGGCGAGCCCCAGCAGACCGGTGTGCGCGGCCGCGGTGCCGATCATCACGTCACGCTCCAGCGCGAGCGCGGCGACGGCTCGCTCGGTCAGCTCGACGCGGCGCTCGGGCGTGGCGCACAGCGCCGCCAGGCGCCCCGGCAGCAGGCCGCTCGCGGGGCCCTCGGGCTCGAGCAGCAGGCGCAGCGCGAGCAGGTGATCGGTGAGCGCCTCGAACGCGCTCTCGCGCTCGCAGCCGAGCTCGAAGCGCGTGAGCGCCCACGCGAGCTCGTTGCCGTGGGGCGCGCGGCGCGAGACGAGGTTGCAGAAGGCGCGCAGCTCGTCCTCCTGCTCGGCGGTCACGACCAGCATCCCGTGCGGGCGGCCGCCCGCGCCGAGCGCCAGCGCAGTCCATTTGCCCCCGCCGACCCGAGCCCACGCGAGCGCGCCGAGCGTCACGCGGCCGTCGCCGAACAGCCTCAGCGCGCGCAGCAGGTCCTTCAGGATCTCGCGGCCGCGGGCGATCGCCTCTCGCGGGTCGTCTTCTCCGGCGGCGAGCGCGACGATCAGGTGCTCGGGGCTGCCGGCCTGTCCGCGGGCGAGCGCTGCCTCGGGCAGACCCTCGAGGACGTGCGGCTGGGCGATCGTCAGGCCGGTCGTGAGCGCGAGCTCGCTCGAGCCGATCGTGAGCCCGTGCAGGGTGGCGACGAGCGTCGTCTGTCCGGCGCCGGCGAGCGCCGAGCGCTCCAGGCGCGCGAGCGCGGCGCTCAGCCGCTCGGGACGCAGCTCGAAGTCGGTCTGTTCGTCGAACACCTCCGACAGCAGCGCGAGGATCGCCGCACGGACGCGCGTGCGCGCGTCCGCTCGCGCCGGCTCCGCGTCGACGTTCGCGAGATACCGGTCGAGGCCGTCGAAGCCCTCGAGCAGCCTCGCGGCGTCGCCGTAGCTCGGCAGGCGCTCCAGCTCGGAGCGGCGTTCGGCGATGAACTCGCCGGTCAACGCGCGGTAGCAGTACAGCGGCGGGGCGCCCGAACCTCTGCCCGTTCTCTGCGGCTCGAGCTCGAACGGCACCTCCGCGCCGGACGCGAGCGCCGCGCCCAGCTGGCTCGCAGCCGCCTCGACGAACTCGGTCAGCGCCGTCTGGAGCTGGAGTGAACGCATGGTGCGCTGACTTCGCGCTCGCCCGGCGCGCTCCTGCCCGGCGCACCGCGTCTTGCAGTCGGGCGGCCGCGGCCCTACGGCTTTTTCAACAGGAACTGCGTACCGATGACCCTCAGCCCGGCGCAGCGGCCGGCAAACTCGTCAACCGCCCGCGTGACTCCATCCTCGAACCATGAGCCGACCTGCCCGTAGTCATCGCCGGCGATGAAGCCGCCGGACTTCACGGTGCGGAAGTACGCGTCGAGATCGTGCTTGACCCCCTCGTAGGAGTGGTCGCCGTCTATGTACACCCAATCCAGGCTTTCGTCGGGAAAGGATGCAGCCGCATCGACGGATCGCGCCCGCTGAATGAGGACCTGTCCGCCCTCGATCTCGGAGCGGAAGCGAGCAACGACGCGCTCATACGTCGCATCCATCATCTGCTGGCCATCCCGGCTGTGACCTCCATAGCCCGCGCGCTCATACGCTTCATCGGTGCGGTACTCCCACGGATCGACGAGATGAAGCTGCCTGGGGCGACTGCCGCTGAGGATCGTGGCCGCGAAGTCTCCTCTCCAGGTGCCGATCTCGGCGCATACGGCCTCCTTGGGCAGAAGCTCCAGCAGCCGCCGCCGCTGCGACCTGCGCCGGCGCACGCGCATCCTGCGCGGTATGCGTGTGGGGTGCACAGCAAGGCTGGCCATGCGGCGCAGCCGACGCCTGGGAAGCGACATTTGATCTGCCACCGCGTCCCCTTCCGTGATCGAGCAGGCCGCGTCTCTACGCGGCTGTGAGAACCTGGGGATCGACGCGTTCGGCGCACTCCGCGCCCAGCCAGTCTTCGCCGTAGGCGCGCATGTCGTCGATGATCGGCAGCAGCGCGCGCCCCTTCTCCGTCAGCGCGTACTCGACACGCGGAGGCACCTCGGGGAAGGTCTGGCGTTCCACTATCCCCTCCTCCTCCAGCGCGCGCAGGCGCAACGACAGCGTACGCGGGCTGATCCCCGCGAGCGAGCGTTCGAGCTCGCAGAAGCGCGAATGACCCTCGGCCAGATCGCGTACCAGCAACAGCGTCCACTTGCCGCACACGATTTCTGCGGTCATGCACACCGGGCAAGTCTCGTCAACGGCCATCTGCACCCTTACTTTACCAACTGAAGTGTTGCGGGCCGGCCGCGCATGTCGTCGGCCGACATCGGGGCTTGCCTCGGTCTTGTTCGGGAAGCTCGGGGAGAGGGTGCGAAACCCCCTAGTCCATGCCAACTCCCTCAAAACTAAGGGACCCCGTGCGGTCCGGGGCCCCAGTGCCGCAGGTATTTCGGTTGCATTCAGCTTGCGCCTACTAACCGAACCTACGACGCTGCCATTGTACACGCTGCGCAAGTGGCGCTACAACCATCTGCGCAGACCGCTAGAAGACAGCAATCCTGTTCGCGAATGCCCGATCCCTGCAAGTCCGCCGCGTGACTTCGACCGCCCGAATGCTCGATAGGGCCTCGTCCAGCTCACCGAGGTTGTGGTCGCCTTCCGTAGCTCTTCGGCGGATCCCGGAGATCAGATCCGCAAGCTGTATGCCCTCGATCGAATGCGAGCTCCCGTAGTAGACACCCGGATGCAGCAATAGACGATACGACGCCACGAAGCTCGCAACGCATTGACTTGCATGCTGATCGTGTTGATGGCCTGACCAGTCGGAGATCAGCATGCCGGTCCGTCCAAGCGCTTGGCATTCGGCGGCGAAGTGCTCGGCCAGAATCTGGAGCTGGAGCGGCATGCTCGTCGCAAGGGTCATTGGGTGCTTCATCCGGCTCTTGTCGATGGTTGCCGCGTAGGTAGTCGTCCCCATCGTCGTCAAGAGCCGGACAACCTCTTCGCAAAAGTGTCTGTTCTTGGCCCGTCTCCATGGGTTGGGCTTGATGATCCCGGGTGACTTGATCTCCCAGCTGTGAGGCAGCCCGCGTCCCGGGTAGAACGCCTTCTTCGCGCCAAGTATCCGCCGCGCCAGGGTCGCATAATCCTCCGCGTTCACGGCGAAGCCTGCGAGCACCACCGCGCCTGAAGCGTGTTGAGGTTCCGGCTTGCCGGAGTCATCGATATAGAGAATCCGTGTGGACATCGTCCTTTGCTGAGCGCCAAGTGCCAGCATCGCGCGGCTGGCGACTTGCGCCATAGCCATACAGACGGATCGGACGACAAGCGCCGGGGAGGCGCGGTGGCCAGTCAGCGCAGCGGATCAGGCGGTGGTGAGCGACGGCTTGGGCGGCTTGACTTCCGCGTCGCGGTTGGCCTCGGCGGCGGCGACGTCCTCCATGGTCGTTCCCCTGCGGCCGTCGGCCTGCATCAGCAGCTTGAAGTCGTGCGGGCTGGACGCGACGCGCATGGCGTCCTCGAAGGTCACGCGCCCGGCCTTGACGTGGCCGAACAGGGCCTGGTCGAAGGTCTGCATCCCGTAGTAGCCGCCGGAGGTGATCACCTCGACGAGCTTGCCCGTCTGCTCGGGGTCGACGATCATGTCGCGCACGCGCCCGGTCATGCGCAGGATCTCGCAGACGGCGACGCGTCCGCCGTCGGCGCCGGGCACCAGTCGCTGCGAGATGACGCCCTTGACGGTGCCGGCGATCATGCTGCGCGCCTGGCCGTGCTGGTGCGGGGGGAAGAAGTCGAGCATGCGGTTGATCGACTCGGTCGCGTCGACGGTGTGAATGGTGGACAGCACCAGGTGCCCGGTCTCGGCCGCCGACAACGCGGTCTGGACGGTCTCCTCGTCGCGCATCTCGCCGACGAGGATCACGTCGGGGTCCTGGCGCAGCACCCTGCGCAGCGCGCGCTTGAAGGACGCGGTGTCCATGCCGACCTCGCGCTGGTTGATCGCGGAGCGCTTGTCGGCGTGCACGAACTCGATCGGGTCCTCGATCGTGACGATGTGCTTGCTCATCGTGTGGTTCATGTGGTCGATCATCGCCGCGAGCGTGGTCGACTTCCCCGAGCCGGTGGTCCCGGTGAGCAGCACGATCCCGCGCTCCTCCTCGGCCAGTTCGCGCACGACCGGCGGCAGCGAGAGCTCTTCGATCGTGCTGATGCGATGGGGGATCGCGCGACACGCCATCGAGATCACCCCGCGCTGCTGGAAGGCGTTGATCCTGTAGCGCGCGACATCGGGGATTTCGAAGGAGAAGTCGACCTCGTGCTCCTGCGAGAACTCCGCGAGCTTGACGTCGTCGCTGAGCAGCGACCTGAGCGCGCCCTCGGTGTCCTCGGCGCTCAGCGGCTGCACGCTCTCGTCGAGCCCCAGCTCGCCGTTCACGCGATACAGCGGCGCGGAGCCGACCTTCAGGTGCAGATCGGAGCCGCCCTTGTCGACGAGCTCACGCAGCGCAGCCTTGACGTCGAACATGCCTTCTGATCGGCAGCCCCTCCGCGGGGCTTGAATGCCGGCGCGCGCGGTGGACGGCCTATGCCACGTCGCGGAGCTTCTGTGCCTCCGCGAGGCTTTGCAGCTTCTTCAGCGACTGGTTCTCGATCTGGCGGATGCGCTCGCGGGTGACGTTGAACGTGCGTCCGACCTCGTCGAGCGTGCGGGGGTGCTCGCCGCCGAGCCCGTAGCGCAGCTCGAGCACGCGGCGTTCGCGGTAGGAGAGGTTCTCGAGCGCCTCGCGCAGCGCCTCCTTGGTGAGGATCTCGGCGGCGCGCTCGTACGGCGACTCGGCGCGCTCGTCGGCGATGAACTGGCCGAACTCCGACTCCTCCTCGTCGCCCACGGGCTTCTCCAGCGAGACGGGCGCCTGCGCGGAGCGCTTGATCGAGTCGACCTCCTCGGGGTCGATGCCGGTGACGTCGGCGATCTCCTGCGCGGTCGGCTCGCGACCGAGCTCGGTCACCAGCTTGCGCTCGGCGCGCCCGATCTTGTTGAGCTTCTCGACCACGTGCACGGGGATGCGGATCGTGCGCGCCTTGTCCGCCAGCGCGCGCGCTATCGCCTGGCGGATCCACCAGGTCGCGTACGTGGAGAACTTGAAGCCCTTGCGGTAGTCGAACTTCTCGGCCGCCCTGACCAGGCCGAGCGTGCCCTCCTGGATCAAATCGAGGAACGGAAGCCCCTGGTTGCGGTAGTTCTTGGCGATCGACACCACGAGGCGCAGGTTGGACTCGACCATCTTCTGCTTGGCGTCCAGATCCCCACGCTCGATGCGCTTGGCCAGGTCGACCTCCTCCTGCGCCGTCAGCAGGCGGACCTTGCCGATGTCCTTGAGAAACAGCTGCAAGGAGTCGGTCGTCATGTCCGGCTTCAGATCCAGCGCCGTTTTGGCTTTGCGCCGGCCGCGCTTGTCGGGCGCGCGCTCCAGCTGCGCGGAG
>JBKQHH010000139.1:0-5053 GCA_052148875.1 Solirubrobacteraceae bacterium | reverse complement strand
GCGCTTCCACCAGACCCTCATGCGGGAGTGGGCCTACGCGCTCGAATACGCCACCTCCGACACCCGCGCGCAAGCACTGCCACACTGGATCGACCACTACAACGAGCGCCGCACCCACTCAGCGCTCAGCAACCGGCCACCACGCGCCCGCGTTCGGGACGTCACCGGGCACAACAACTAGCGAAACTCGCTAGCCCGCTGCTGGTGCCCTTTGGCGAAGTCACGTTTGGGCCGCTTCAGCGCCCTCTCGGCTACCAGCCTCCTTCTGCTGCTCGTCATCCTCTTCCGACAGCCGAACATAGAGAAGGTCTCCGGGCGTGACGAACGGCTGTTCAAAGCCGTGGCGCGCGAGAAGGTCACGAGAGGGGTCGTTGTCGGGCTCCACCATCGCCTGGACGACGGGCATCTTCCCCTCGTGCTCCTCGATGTGGCGTAGGGTCTCAGCCAAGACGAAGTCGCTCACAGGCATCCCATCCTGGCATTTGTATCCTCCTTCACCGCGGTAGTGCTCGCTGAGGGTGAGGACGTCAATGTACGCCGCGTCCGCGTACGAGTCCTCAGGAAGCCATCTGTGCCGGATCCTCGGGCCGTATTTCCACAAGATGATGCTTAGCCCTACGACGGTGCCTGCTGGCATCTCTCGCGTCACGCGTAGGCTCGTATCCGCATAGGGGTGCGTGCCAGCATGGTGGCGAGCGATGATCTTCTCGACCGTGTGTTCGTACGAATGGCGTTTGTCCCCACACGAAAAGTTGGCGAGGTCGGCGCAATCCGTAGCGTTCTCGGTGTCTGTCTGCAACTCGCCCGCGATGATCGGCATCGGGGCGTACACCCTACTGCGGTGAGGCACCCCTCCGCCGGAACCGCAGGAACTGTCCGGCTTGCTCATCCGTGAGCGCGATCACGACGGGCGCAGAAGCAAAACTGACGGCCTCGCGCGTGACTTCATCAGGGCCTAGGACCGTCTCTTCGTCCAGCGTCTCGGCCTCGTAGGGGCTCATCATCAAGCGCACCCATTCCGAGCCCACCGGAAAGTTGTCGCTCGCAAGGCCGGACCTCCGATCGATCAGTTCGTCGATCAGTTCGTCCGGCAATTCCCAGTCGGCTACCCATTTGCCGCGGGTCTGCTGGGTGGTGTCAATGGTCGCCATGCTAGATCTCCTTATCGTGATAGTAGACGCATCGTCGGCCCAGCGACGAACTCCAAAGCCTCCTCGACCCACTCGGACACTTGATCGAGCTTGATCGGGCCACTGACCGCCCCGCGGATCATGTCGAACTCGACGAAGAGCAGGCTGTTGTCGTTGACATCGGGCTCAATGTTCAGATTGTCCTCGCCGCCCTGAGGCGGCACGAGGCGACGAAACCTGACGCCGCCCGCAAAGTAGTCTGGTCCCAGCTCAGGAGCTTGCTCGACATCATGCTGGAGCTGCTCGGCCACGAACTTCTTGGCATCCTGGTCTGGAGCATCAACTGAGGCGATGATGTGGATTCGGCACTGAAGGAACGCCTCGACCTTCAGCCGGTCGCAGGCGATCTTGAAGATCTTTGCGACCTTGCCTGACGCCATCGGCCCTGTGAGGAGATCGGGCCCATCCATCTTGGCGTCGATCTGAAGCTGGGCCGGACGAAGCTCTACCGAGTCGCCGGGACCGTTCGTGAAGGCAGCGCCCCGCCCGTTGGGCGTGAATTGGAACGACTGGTAGGGGTACGTTCGGCTGACGTCGGCGAAGATGCGCTGAAGCTCATCCCTATCGAATGGCGGCGGTGGCATCTGCCGAGGCTGCGGCGCAAGCACAACCGATAGCAATTTGGGGCGCGGCTCCACGGGCTCCTCCTGAGGGTCAGGGCATCTTACCCGAGTGCCGCAGGGCGCCCCTTCGCGCCCGTGGAGACTCGATCAGCTCATCCATCGTCTCACCTGACGCGAATAGGCCAGGGTGGCTGGGCACCTCTGCCCAGCAGATACTGTCTTCCCTACGGACCTGCGCGACCAGTTCGATCTGAGCTCCCATGCCTTGCTCAGTCGTCGAAGGACTCCTCCTGCATCCGCGATCGCAGCCGCAGGACGGCCTTGGTGTGCATCTGCGAGACGCGCGACTCGGTCACGCCGAGCACCTCGCCGATCTCGCGCAGGGTCAGGTTCTCGTAGTAGTACAGGGCGATCACAAGCTTCTCGCGCTCGGGCAGCTTGGCGATCGAGTCGGCGATCCTGTCCTTCAGGTCGCCCACGTCGAGCGCCCGCGCCGGGTCGGGCGCCCCGGGGTCCTCGATCGTGTCCATCAGCGAGACCTGGTCGCCGCTGGAGTCCGACACGCTCCACAGCTCGTCCAGCGCGACGATCGACGAGTGCGAGATCGCCAGCAGCGACTCGTTCAGTTCATCGACCGTGATGCCGAGCTCGTTCGCCAGCTCCTCGTCGGTCGGCGCGCGCTGGAGGGTGTGCTCGAGCTTCGCGTTCGCCCGCTCCACCTCGCGCGCGCGGGCGCGCACGCTGCGCGGCACCCAGTCGAGCGAGCGCAGCTCGTCGATGATCGCCCCCTTGATGCGCATGATCGCGTACGTCTCGAACTTGATGTCCCGGGAGAGGTCGAAACGCTCGATCGCCGAGATCAGGCCTACGAGTCCGTAGGAGATCAGGTCGGCCTCCTCCACGTGCGGCGGCAGCCCCGCGGCGGTGCGCCCGGCGACGTACTTGACCAGCGGCGAGTACGCCACGACCAGGCGCTCGCGAACGCGGCTGTCGCCTTCGCTCTTGTAGCGCCGCCACAGTTCGCGCAGCTCGATCGGTTTGACGTTCGTCTCCAGGGTCATCTCCGAAGGGCGGGCGGGCGTTTGATCATGCCCGAGGATGGCTGCGCGCATACGCGCTTCTCAACCTGGCGGACTCTACCCGAGTGTAAATCTGAGTGCTGGACACGCTCGCATGCCCCAGCAGCTCCTGGATGCTGCGCAGGTCCGCTCCGCCGTCCAGCAGGTGCGTCGCGAAGCTGTGCCGCAGCGCGTGCGGCGAGGAGCCCTCGCCGACGCCCACGCGCTTCGTCCACGCGCGCAGCCGCCGCCGCACGTCGCCCGTGCCCAGCGGGCGCCCCGTCTTGCTCAGGAACAGCGCGTCCAGCGCGCTCAGCGAGCGGGCGGCCGACCGGGTGGGCGCCGACGCCCGCGCCGCCGGCGCGGCGAGCTGTGGCCGCGCGCGCTGCAGGTACGCCCGCACCGCCGCCATCGCCGGCTCGCCCACCGGCACGAAGCGCGTCTTTCGCCCCTTTCCCTCCACCCGCAGCTGCTCTCCGTCGTAGTCGACGTCCGCGCGGCCCAGCGACACGAGCTCCTCCGCGCGCAGCCCGCACGAGTACGCCAGCTCGAACATCGCGCGGTCGCGCAGCTCCAGCGGGCCGGCGGACGGGCGGGCGGGCGTCTCGTCTGCGATGCCGTCGAGCAGTCTCGCCGCCTCGCGCGCGCTCAGCACGCGCGGCAGGTGCGACCCCCGTCGCGGCGTCGACACCAGGTCCGCCGGGTTCTGGGAGATGTGCCCGTGCTCGCGCTGGCTCGCGAACAGCGCGCGCAGCGCCGCCAGCTTGCGCGCGGAGGTGCTCGGGGCGGCGGCCGCACCCGCGGGCGCGCGCTCTGACAGGTGCGCGATGTAGCGGCGCACGGCCTTCGCGTCGACCCCTTGCGGCGCCATGCCGCGAGAGATCGCCCATCGTGCGAACTGGCCGACGTCCACCGCGTACGCGCGGCGCGTGCGCGGCGCGGCGTCGCGCCTGCGCAGATCCTCGTCCAGCAGCGCGTTCGCCTGCGCCCACGCGCCGCGCAGCCGCTCGTGCTCTCCCGCCGCCGCGCCCTGCTGCTCCTTGACGCTCATCTCCAGCACTACTTCGCCGCCCGCGATGCTCTGCCTGCCGCCGCTTCGCGTACATGTTGCTCGAACGAACACCTGTATAACTATCGTTATACAGCATTTTCGAAGGGGGGATCGCCGACCGCTGGACGGCGCGCACGGGCCCTCGCCACGCGGCGCGAGGGTTGCTCGCGCCTGGAGTACAGTCAAACGGTGAGCACCGGTTCGCGCTCCAGCACCGCGACGCGCATACCCTCCGGCGAGGCCGCCGCCTACGGACCCGTGGGACGCTCGCGCTGGCTCGACGTCGACTGGCGCGCGCACCAGCGCTGGATGATCGTCGACGGCCAGCCCGTCAACACGATCGAGCTGGGGCCCGAGCTGGGCGCTGCCGAGGAGACCGCGAGCCAGCCGCTGGTGTTCGTCCACGGGCTGTCCGGCTGCTGGGCGAACTGGCTCGAGCAGCTGCCCGTGCTCGCCCGCGAGCGTCGCGTCCTCACGCTCGACCTGCCCGGCTTCGGCTACTCGCCGATGCCCGCCGAGCGGATCTCCATCTCCGGCTACGCGCGCCTGCTCGACCGCCTGCTCGGCGAGCTCGGGATCGACGCCGCCGCCGTCGTCGGCAACTCGATGGGCGGCTTCATCGCCGCCGAGCTCGCCATCGCCTTTCCCCAGCGGGTCGAGCGCCTCGTGCTGATCTCCGCCGCCGGCATCTCCACCACCGGCCATCCCGGCTCCATGCGCGCCGTGCCCGTGATCCGCCGGCTGGAGACCGTGCTCGCCGCCAGCGGCGCGTGGGTGGCCTCCAAGTCCGACACCGTCGCCCGCCGCGCGCGCCTGCGCGAGGCGCTGCTGAACGTCGTCGTGCGCCACCCCAGCCGCCTGCCCGCCGCGCTCGCCGCCGAGCAGCTGCGCGGCGCCGGCAAGCCCGGCTTCCTGCAGGGCCTGCAGGCGGTGCTCGACTACGACATCCGCGCGCGCCTGCCCGAGATAGCCTGCCCTACGCTGATCGTGTGGGGCGACGGCGACCGCCTGATCCCCGTGCGCGACGCCGACGTGTTCGCCGAGCTGATCCCCAACTCGCGCAAGGTCATCTTCGAGGACACCGGCCACATGGCCATGCTCGAGCGCCCCGCCGCCTTCAACGCGCTGCTCGAGGACTTCCTCGCCGAGTAGAGGTTCTTAGGGAGTCGCTGGCCAAGCGTGCCAAGGACG
>JBKQHH010000138.1:0-35856 GCA_052148875.1 Solirubrobacteraceae bacterium | reverse complement strand
CCTGCCCGGCGTCAAGACCGGCCTGAAGCTCGAAGGCAAGACCGTCGCCAACATCTTCCTAGGCAAGATCAAGGCCTGGAACGACCCCGAGATCAAGGCGCTGAACCCGGGAGTCAGCCAGCCGAGCACGGCGATCACGGTGATACACCGCTCGGACTCCTCGGGCACGACATCTGGCTTCACGAGCTTCCTGTCCGAGGTCGACCCGGAATGGAAGAGCAAGGTCGGCGAAGGCAAGACCGTGCAGTGGCCGACCGGCACGGGCGCCAAGGGCAACGCCGGCGTGGCCGCCGCGGTCCAGCAGACGACCGGGGCCGTCGGGTATGTCGAGCAGGCATACGCGCTGAAGCACGAATTCACGTACGCCTCGGTCAAGAACAAGGCCGGCAACTTCGTCGCGCCGACGCTCGCCTCGACGAGCGCCGCCGCCGAAGGCGTCACCGTGCCCGCCAACCTCGGCATCAAAATCAGCAACCCGCCCGGCGCGGGCGCCTACCCGATCACCTCGCAGACGTTCGTCGTCGTCAACAAGGACCTCTGCAAGGCCGGCACCCCCGGCGGCGAAGCGGCCGCCAAGGGCGTCGTCAAGTTCCTCGAATACGGGCTCGGCGAAGGCCAGGCGATCCTCTCGAAGGCCGACTACGCGGCGCTGCCGGCCGCGATCCTGGCCAAGTCCAAGGAAGCGGTCGCGGGCCTGGAGTGCAACGGCACGGCGATCGGCTGACCGTGACGCCGCGGCCGCGTTTCCGGTAGACACGTGGCCGTGGAGTCAGCATCGATTCCAGCGGGCGAGCGCTCGATCCTCGAGCGCTCGCCGCTGGCGCGCCTGCCTGACCGCGCTCTCAAGTACGGGCTGACGGCGCTCGCGGGGCTGATCCTCGCGCTGATCGTCTACTTCTTCATCCGCCTGTTCGGCCAAGCCCGCCCCGCGTTCGCCAGGGAAGGCGTGCTCGGCTTCACGTTCCACAACGACTGGAACGTCGGCGCCGAACGCTTCGGCGCCCTGCCGCTGGTCGTGGGGACACTCATCACCTCCGCGCTCGCGCTGGCGATCGGCGTCCCGGTCGCGGTCGCCGCGGCTGTGTACGCGACCGAGCTGTGCCCGCTGCGCCTGCGCACGCCGCTGACGATTCTGGTCGAGCTGCTCGCCGCGGTACCGTCGGTCGTATACGGGCTGTGGGGCATCTTCTTCCTCGCCCCCAAGCTGCAGCCGGCCGAGCAATGGATCGCGGACCGCCTTTCGTTCATCCCGTTCGTCGGCGGCGGCCTCGTGACGATCCCCAACTACTTCATCACCGGGCTGGTGCTCGCGATCATGATCCTGCCGATCGTCAGCGCGATCAGCCGCGAGGTCATGGCGACCGTGCCCGCCGACCAAAAGGAGGCGGCGCTGGGGGTGGGAGCCACGCGCTGGGAGATGATCCGCCTCGCCGTCCTGCCGTACTGCCGCTCGGGCATCGTCGGCGGGGCGATGCTCGGCCTCGGGCGGGCGATCGGCGAGACGATCGCCGTGACGATCCTGATCGGCGACGCCCCGAGGCTCGGCACCCATCTGTTCGCCCAGGGATACAGCCTCGCGGCGGTGATCGCCAACGAGTTCGGCGAAGCCCAGGGCCTGCACCGCTCGGCGCTGTTCGCGGCAGGCCTGGTCCTGTTCGTGCTGACGCTGCTGGTCAACGGGGTGGCGCGGCTTCTGGTCGTGAGAGCCGCCCGCGGCAGCCAGGCGCCGCCGGTCGAGCAGGGAGGCGCGGGCGGCATGCTCGCCGACGCCGCGGCGGGCGCATGAGCGCGCAAGGCGGATCCACCGAGATCCTGGCGCGCTTCGCCGTCAGCCCGGCGCGCAGGCGCAGGGACCGTCTCGCCCGCGGGTGCGTGCTCACCGCCACCGCGATCGCGCTCGTACCGCTCGTGCTGATCGTCTACTACCTGCTGCGCAAGGGCCTCGGCTCGTGGAGCGCGAGCTTCTTCACGAGCGACCCGACCGGCAACACGTTCTTCGGGAGCTCGAGCATCGGCGGCATCAAGAGCGCGATCCTCGGCACGATCGAGATCGTGGCGCTCGCCTCCGCGATTGCGGTTCCGACCGGCGTCGGCGTCGCGGTGTGGCTGGTCGAGTACGGTAGGAACAGCTGGTTCGCGCACACGGTGCGCTTCTTCGTCGACGTGCTCACCGGCGTCCCGTCGATCGTGTTCGGCCTGTTCGTGTACATCGTGCTGGTCGTCGGCACCGGCAGCACCTACGCCGGCTACAAGGGCTCGATCGCGCTCTCGCTGCTGATGTTCCCCGTCGTCATCCGCTCAGCGGAGGTGATCCTGCTGCTCGTGCCGGCGGCGCTGCGCGAGTCGGCGCTCGCGCTCGGCGCGCCGCGCTGGCGGGTGATCTTCAGCATCGTCCTGCCGACGGCGCTGCCCGGGATGATCACCGGCGTGCTGCTGGCGGTCGCCCGCGCCGCCGGGGAGACCGCGCCGCTGCTGTTCACCGCGGCCTCGACCCACGGCACCACCTTCAACCTCGGCCAGTTCATGAACTCGCTGCCTGTGCAAATCTACAATGACGTCATCTCGGCGACCCCGGCTGTGGAACACCGCGCGTGGGGCGCAGCGCTCACGCTCGTCACCATGATCCTGCTCCTCAACCTCATCGCCCGCCTGATCGCGCGAAGGAGTCGCCTTGCATGACACCCGACGGACCGATCCCAGAGGTGGCTGACGTGGATCCCGAGAGTCGCGCGGACTTCGACCGGCAGGAGCAGAGCTCCGCCGAGCAGAGCCGGGAGCAGGGCCCGCGGCGGATCACGGCCGCCGCGACGGCGTCGCCGCCCGCGAGCAGCGCTGCGAATGTCGAGGCCAAGCCCGGGCTGAGCGTCAGGCTCGAGCAGCTGCGCGCCTTCTACGGCAGCGCCGAACAGGTCAAGGGCATCGACCTCGAGTTCCGCGCCAACGAGGTGACCGCGATCATCGGGCCGTCGGGGTGCGGCAAGTCGACGATGGTCCGCTGCATCAACCGCATGCACGAGGAGATCCCCGGCGCCCGCGCGGAGGGCCGGGTGATGCTCGAGGATCTCGACGTGTACGACCCCTCCGTCGACGTCGTCGCCGTGCGCCGCGCCATCGGCATGGTCTTCCAGAAGCCCAACCCGTGCCCGACGATGTCGATCTTCGACAACGTCGCCGCGGGGCCGCGGCTGAGCTCGCGCCGCGGGGGCGACCTGCGCGCCAAGGTCGAGGCTGCGCTGCGCGACGCCGGGCTGTGGGACGAGGTCGCGGACCGGCTCGACGAGCCCGGGGCCGGGCTGTCGGGGGGCCAGCAGCAGCGCCTGTGCATCGCGCGCTCGCTCGCCGTGGACCCCGAGGTGATCCTGATGGACGAGCCGTGCTCGGCGCTGGACCCGATCGCGACGCTGAAGATCGAGGAGCTGATCGATCAGCTCAAGCAGCGCGTGACGATCGTGATCGTCACCCACAACATGCAGCAGGCCGCCCGCGTGGCCGACCGCACCGCGTTCGTGCTCGACGGCAAGCTTGTGGAGATCGGGCCGACGCAGGAGATCTTCACCAAACCAACCGATCCGCGAACCGAGGAATATGTCACCGGGAAGTTCGGCTAGCGACGACCGCCCCCCGGCGGCCTTCCCCGCCGGCGCCGCGACGGAGCGGCCCGGGGGGCTGGCCACGGGCGACGAGGCGCACGCCCAGGGCCGCGCCCACTTCCAGGCCCAGCTGCAGGAGCTCGAGGCCAACGCGCTCGGCGGCCTGGACCTGATCGTCGAGCAGCTCGACCGCGTGCTCGAGGCGCTGCACCACCAGGACGTCGAGCTCGCGCAGATGGTGATCGCCGACGACGACCGCGTCGACGGGCGCTACCTGGAGGTGCACCAGGGCATCCTCTCGCTGCTCGCGCTGCAGGCGCCGGTGGCGGGCGACCTGCGCCTGGTGGCGGCGCTGCTGCACATGATCAAGCACATCGAGCGCATGGGCGACCAGTGCGTGAACATCGCCAAGCTGATCCCGCTGTCCGGGTACGAGCCGCCGGTGCACCGCGAGATGCTCGACGCGCTGGCGAAGATGGGCGCGTTCGCGCGCTCGGAGGTGGTCCAGTCGAAGGCCGCGTTCGCCGCGCGCGACGTCGGGCTGGCCGAAGACCTGGTGCGCCAGGATCGCGAGATCAACCGCCTCAACCGCGAGATCTTCCGCCTGGCGATCGAGATCGGCGACGACCCCGACAGGCGCGAGTGGGCGATGCACATGACGCTCGTCGCCCGCGCCCTGGAGCGGATCGGCGACAACGCCGTCGACATCGGCGAGCAGGTCGCGTTCGTGGTCACCGGCCTCTTTCGCGAGTTCCCCGCCCCCCGCCCGCCGGGCCCCCGGGAGCCCCGCAAATAGCGGTCGCGCGCCTACAGGGCAAGCGATCGGGGGCCTGTGAAGATCCTGTGACATCGACTTGCAGAACGTGCGCGCGCCCCTTCGATCGCATACACTGCGCCGCGATGAGCGCAAGCGTGAGCGTCGGAGACGCGGGGGGCGCATCAGCGGCACCGGATGCCACGGGCAACGCCGCGGCATCGCTTCGGATCGCCGTCCTCGATCGCGACAGCGGCTTCATCCAGGTCCTCAGCAAGCGCCTTGACAGGCTCGCGTGGGAGCACCGGGTGCTCGCCAGCCCCGTCCCCCCCGAGGAGGTCGTGTCGATGCGCCTGAGCGCGCTGGTCGTCGACCTCGCGGTGCTCGGGCCGCAGGCGTGGGGATGGCTGGAGCGGCTGTGCGAGGCGCTGCCCGAGCTGGGGATCGTCGTGTGCACCGGCCCGTCCACCGTCGCCCAGCGGGTGCGCGGCCTGCGCCTCGGCGCCGACGACTGGATCACCAAGCCGTGCCACCCCGAGGAAGTCATCGCCCGCGTGCAGAGCGTCGTGCGCCGGCGCCGGCGCAGCGCCAGCCGCACCGAGACAGCGCCGATCGAGGCGGGCGAGGTGGAGATCCGCTCCGACCGCTTCCAGGCGTTCGTCGACGAACGCAGCATCGACCTGACCAGGCGCGAGTTCGAGCTGATCGAGCTGCTCGCGGCCGCCGAGGGACGCGTGCTCGAGCGCGAGGAGATCTACTCGCGCCTGTGGGGCTACACAATGGTGCGCGGCGACCGCTCGGTCGACGTGTTCGTGCGCAAGCTGCGCCAGAAGCTCGAGAAGGCCTCGCCCGGCTGGCGCTACATCCACACCCACTTCGGCATCGGCTACCGCTTCGCGGCGGAATCGCTCGAGGTCGTCGACCCGAGCGCCGTGCCCTCGTCACTCCCCGCCGATTGGGACGCCAGCGACCGGGAGGGCCACGTCGGCGATCAAGGCGAGCTCGCGGGGCCGCAGGAGGGCGACGAGCTCACCGCCGGCGGGGTGGGCGGGACTCACATCTAGACGCACGATCGCCAGACCGCCCTTCTTGACATCGGCCCGCGCGCCGGTGAGTTCCCCCACCACACGCGAGAGGTCGGGCTCGTGCCCGACCAGCAGCACGCGCCCGTCCGCCGGCACCGCTCCGATCGCATCGAGCGCCTGCGCAGCGTCGAATCCACCCGCGAGCGGCGGGTGGACCGCCAGCCGAGCCTGCAGCTCCTCGCTCCACCCCTCCGCCGCCAGCTCCGCCGTCTCGCGCGCGCGCACCCGCGGGCTGAACAGCACGACGTCGAATGTCCCCTGCAGACGCCGGATGGCGACGCCCGCGGCGCGCGCCTGCTGGCGCCCCCGCTCGGTCAAGCGGCGCGCGGCGTCCGTGCGTGTGCCATGCGGCTCGGCCTCCGCGTGACGAAGTAGCCATAGCTGACGAGCCATTCCTCTCGGGTGGAGCGTAGCGGGTCGCGCAAATTGCGGGGTTCGCGGCTCAGGCCGTGCCCGAGGCTGCGCCCGGGGCCGCCTCGCCGTGCGGGAGCATGACCTCCGCGGCCTCAGCCGGCGTCACGTCGGGGTAGAGGACTCGCAGCAGCGCGATCGCCGCGAGGCCGCCGACGATCTGTGCGGCGATGTATCCCGGTGCGGACGACGGTGCGATGCCGGCGAACGTGTTCGAGAACATACGCCCGACGCTGATGGCGGGGTTCGCGAAGCTCGTGGAGCTGGTGAAGAAGTACGCGGCGCCGATGTAAGCGCCGACCGCGGCGGGCGCCGTCGCGCCGCGTTTGGTGCGTGTGAGCGAGAAGATCACGAGCATCAGGCCGAGCGTCGCGACGATCTCGGCGAGCAGGTGCGCGCCCGAGGCGCGGTGCTTGGTGGAGATCGTCACCAGGGTCTGCGCGAACATCGCGTTCGCGACGATCGCGCCCGTGACGCAGCCGGCGATCTGCGCGGGGGTGTAGGCGATCGCCTCGCGCCAGCTCATTCCGCCGAAGCTCGCGTCGACGAACGACACGACAGGGTTGAAGTGCCCGCCGGAGACCGGGCCGAACATGAGGATGATCGCGAACAGCCCCGCGGCGGTGGCCGCGGCGTTCTCGAACAGCTCGAGCCCGACGTCGCCCGGGGACAGGCGCTGGGCGGCTATGCCCGAGCCGATCACGAGCGCGGCGAGGAACGCCGAGCCGACGTACTCCGCGAGCAGGCGCCGCGGCAGCGGTTGGCTCATGGCCCCGGCACCGGGCGCGCTGGTGAGGAGGCGGCCCTCATCCTCATGTGGCCGTCACAAGCTTGTCGGCGAACTCGCCCGGCAGCCCGGCCGCGCGGACCTCGGCGGCGACGGCTTCGGCGTCGTAGTCCACACGCTCGATCGTCGCCCCCACGCCGCCGGCGACTGCCGTGAGCACGGCGAATGCGCCACGGCGATCGCCGTCCTTGGGCTTGCCGACCGAGCCGCAGTTTACGAACAGCACCCCGCCGTACTCGCGCACCCACGGTTTGTGGGTGTGGCCGAAGACGAGCACGGGATCGCGCTCGGCGGCGGCGAGGCGCTCGTAGAGGCTTGCCGGCTTGTCCTCGAACAGGTACTCGTTGACTTTCCGCGGAGAGCCGTGTACCAGGTGCACGTCCACGTCGCCGAGCGGGAAGTGCAGATCGAACGGCAGGCCGCGCATGAAGTCCTTGGAGTCCCGGCTCGTGTGCGCGAGCGTCCAGTCCACCGACAGCTGTCCGAGCTCGCGGTCGTGCGCGGTGACGTACGCGCAGCCGCAGTCCTCTTCCTCGCGGGCGACCGCGTAGTCGTAGTTGCCGTAGATCGTGGGGATCTCGCGGTCGGCAATCAGCGCACAGACCTCGTTCGGGTGGGGGCCGTAGCCCACGAGGTCGCCGCCGCAGAACACGCTCTCGATGCCGAGCTCCTCGATCCGCGCAAGCGCGGCACGCAGGGCCGGCAGGTTGCCGTGGATGTCGGTGATGACCGCGACCGTGCCGGCGTTCACGACGGCTCCTGTGCGGGCAGCAGGTCGCAGGCGTCGCGGCGCAGGCATTCGCGGGTCTGTCGATGTGCGAGGGTCATCACGTGCGAGCGCACACGCGCTCCGTCAAAGCTCGCGAGCACCGCATCCGCGCACGCTCGGATCTCCTCGTGGGAACGCGTCTCGGCGAACTCCTTGGCGAGCATCGGCAGCAGCCGCGCCAGGCGCAGCTGGTGCGCGGTGCGATCGCTGCGGATGGCGTCAAGGCGCATCTCGATCAGCTCGCGGACGTGCGCCTCGATGCCGTCACGGATCGCGCGGACGTCCTCGATCGGCCTGCCCGCCGGGTCCGGTATGTCCCATGCCTCGACCATCGTCGGCACGTACGGGCAGGCGTCGCCGCAGCCCATCGTGACCGCCCAGTCAGCATGGAGCTGCATCTCGAGCGTGAGCCTTCTCGGCCTGCGCCCGCCGAGGTCGAAGCCGACCTCGCGCATCGCCTCGACGACCTCTGGCCAGATCTCTGGTGCGGGCGCCGTGCCGGCCGACTCCGCGCGCACATCCTCCGGCGCGTGGCGCTCGAAGAACGCTTGGGCCATCTGCGAGCGCCCGGCGTTGTGGTTGCAGACGAACAGCACGTACCGGATGGGTCGCTCGCTTGGCTGCTGCCCGGCGGTGGGCGCGTCATCGGTGGCCATGACACGGATCGTAATACATCGACAGATGTGATTGTTATTGATATAAGTAGATTGATGTCCATCGATCTGGAGCTGGCCCCCAAGCAGAAGCGCGCCGCCGGCGAGCGCTGTTGCGAACCCATCGTCTACCCCGACGTGGCGCGCGAGGACGCCCTGCGGATGGCCGACGTCGCGAAGGCCCTCGGCGACCCGATCCGCCTGCAGCTGGTGGATGTGCTGCGCAAGCACGCAGGCAAGGTCTGCGTCTGCGAGCTGGTGCCGCTGTTCGACATCTCCCAGCCCACGCTCTCCCACCACCTCAAGAAGCTGCGCGACGCCGGGATCGTGGACTCCGAGCGACAGGGCCTGTGGGCGTACTACTACGTGATCCCCGACGCACTGAAGGAGCTATCCGCATGGCTGACATGACCCTGACCGACACGACCACCGACACGACCACCGAGTCCTGTTGCGCCCCCGAGCAGCAGGCCACATGCTGCGAGCCGAGCGCCAAGGCCGACTGCTGCGGTCACGACGAGGGCTGCGGCTGCGACGCCGCAACCGCAACACAGGCGAGCGACGTGCGCGAGCAGGTACGCGAGCGCTACGCCGCGGCGGCGCGTGTCGTGGAGCGCCACACGACCGGCGATCCGAGCGCGCCGAGCTCCTGCGCGCCGGCCCTCGCCACCACCGACGCTGCCGGCAAGCAGGTGTTCGGCGGTGCGCTGTATGAGTCCGCCGACGCGGCCGAGGAGCCCGCGGCGATCGCCGCCTCGCTCGGCTGCGGCGTGCCGACGGCCGTCGCAGACCTGAAGGAGGGAGAGACCGTCCTCGACCTGGGCTCCGGGGCGGGCGCCGACGTGCTCATCTCCGCCCGTCGCGTCGGGCCCGCGGGCAAGGCGATCGGGCTGGACATGACCGACGAGATGCTCGTTCTCGCCCGCGAGAACGCCCGCAAGGCCGGCGTCGAGAACGTGGAGTTCCACAAGGGCTACATCGAGGAGATACCGCTGCCCGACGCGAGCGTCGACGTGGTGATCTCCAACTGCGTGCTGAACCTCTCGGGAGACAAGCCACGGGTGCTCCGCGAGGTCGCGCGGGTCCTGCGGCCCGGCGGGCGCTTCGCCATCTCCGACGTGATCGCCGACGAGAACATGGACGACGCGACCCGCGCCGACATGCAGAAGTGGACCGGCTGCATCGCCGGCGCACTCACCGAGCGGGAGTTCGAGCGGGCACTCACGGACGCCGGCCTAGTGGACGTCGAGATCCGCGAGACGCATCGCGTCCACACGCAGGCCGCCTCGGCGATCGTGCGCGCGCGCAAGCCGGCCGAAGCGGCCGTATGAGCGTCGCCGCGCACGAGCTTCACCTGCACGACCCGCAGGCGCTCTACCGCCGCTGGGAGGAGAGCCAGTGGAACCCGTGGGAGATCGACCTGTCGCGCGACCGCGAGCAGTGGGCGGCGATGGAGGACCGCTCGCTCGTGTCGTTCGTCCTGGGCTCGCTGATGGTCGCCGAGGAGCGCATCACCACCAAGTTCTCCGGGCTGGTCGGCGCCGACGGCAGCGAGGAGGAAGTCGCCTACCTGGCCACCCAGCAGGTCGACGAGGCCAGGCACATGCAGTTCTACGCCCGCTTCCAGGACGAGGTCGTAACCGAGCCCGCGCTGATCGCCGCGCACGTCGCGCGCGCCCGCGAGCAGGTCTCCCCCGCATTCAGGACGATCTTCGACGACAAGCTCGTCGCGGCCCACGAGCGGCTCGTGGCGAATCCCGCCGATCTCGCCGCGAAGGTCGCGTTCGTGACGATCTACCACCTCGTGCTCGAGGCGACGCTCGGGCTGACGACGTTCGAGTTCGCCACCCGCTTCATGGAGCGCGAGGGCCTGCTGCCGGGATTCGTCGCCGGCTACACCAACATCCACCACGACGAGCACCGCCACATCGGCTACGGCATCTGGTTCCTGCGCAAGGCCGTCGCGGAGGACAGCGCGATGGGCGACGTCGTCCGCGGGACCCTTCGCGAGCTGCTGCCCGCGGTCGCGGAGTCGCTGACGCCGCCCGCCGGAGCCGATGCGTCCGTCCTCGGCGCCTCGGCAGAGGAGCTGCGCGGCTTCGCGCTCGACGGGCTGACTCGCAGGCTCAACATCGTCGGTGTGCCGATCGACACGCTCTGAGCGAGTGAACGACGCGTAGTCTCGAATTCTTCACGACTCAGTCACCAAATCGACACCGAGGCGTTCGGGGCCAGCACAAGACTGCCGGCGAGGTCCAGCAGGCCCACCAACATCACGTGCTCAAAGGAGATGAGTCGGAATGCCAGAGAAGAGCTCGAAGCCCCCAGGGCGCATGGCGCGCCTGATGCGCCGCAGAGGCGTCATCGCCACCGTCGTCGTAGCGGCCGCGGCCCTGGCCGCCGTGCCCGTGGTCTCGGCGAGCAGCTCGTCGAGCCCCGCCAAGGCCGTGGCCGCCGCCGACAAAGTCGGCCTCAAGCCCGGCAAGATCAAACACGTGTGGCTGATCATCCTCGAGAACAAGTCCTATGACGCGAGCTTCACAGGTCTGAACAACAACACCTACCTGTGGAAAACCCTGCCGTCGCAGGGGGTCCTTCTCAAGAACTACTTCGGCACCGGCCACTTCAGCCTCGACAACTACATCTCGATGGTCAGCGGTCAGGCGACTCAGCCTGACACTCAGGCGGACTGTCCCTACTACGACAAATTCACGGGCAGCGTCGATCTTCAGGGCAAGCTGACGACGAACCCGAACTACGGCCAGGAGGTCTCGGCCGAGGGCCCGAACGCCGCCGCTGGAACGAATGGCTGTGTGTACCCGGCGAACGTGCCGACGCTGTTCAACCAGCTCGACGCCGCCGGCGTGAGCTGGAAGGGCTACGCACAGGACCTCGGCAACCCGGACGAAAGCGGGCCTACGCACGACGCGGGCGTGCAGTACTGCGGCGCTCCGTACGCCGAACCGGGAGTGACGGGCGGCACCGCACAGCCCAACCCGGGCAGCGCCAACGGCACCGACCAGTATGTGCCCAAGCACTTCCCGTTCCCGTGGTTCGAATCGATCAGGGACGCCGGGGACTGCAACGAACAGCACATCGCGAACCTGTTCAGCGAAACGAACGGGCTCTACCACGACCTGCAGAGCGCGGCGACGACCCCGGCCTTCAGCTGGATCTCCCCGAACAACTGCAGCGACGGCCACGACGCCGTGTGCCACGGCAACAACCTGTCGGGCGGGTTCGAAAACCCGTACACGGCGAAAGCGCCCGTGAACTACACCGGCGGGCTGTACTCCGCCGACCTGTTCCTCGAGCACGTCGTGCCCGAGATCGAGGAATCTCCGGCGTTCAAGGAAGGCGGCCTCATCGACGTCACGTTCGACGAGGGTTTCCCGCCCTTCACCTACACCGGCAACAGCTTCTCCAACTCGACCGAAGTGCCCGCGACCGCGGCCACCTCGATCCAGACCGACAGCGCCGGTGAGACGCTGTTCGGCCAGAGCGTCGGCTTCGAGCCGACAGGCCCGAACACCCCGCTGGCGAAGAACCCGGCCGGCGAAGAGCTCTTCCCCGGTCCCGGCGACAACGCCTACATCGACCGACCGAGCTCGTGCGTCGAACAGACGGTCCCGTCGCAGCCCTCCAACGTCTGCATCCTGGGTGGCGGAAGCCACAGCCCGGGTGCCGTCAAAGAGACGGCGTCGGCAGCCGAAGGCGCGAGCACGATCGCGGACAACTCGATCGTGGCGACCGACGCCGGTCGCTCCGTGACCGGCGCGGGCATCCCGGTCGGCGCGTTCGTCGGCAAAGTCACCGACACCCCGGTCACGGCCACAAAACCGAACGGGTCTGGCGGCTTCGTGGACGAAGGCTCGTTCACGCTCGTGAACGCGTCCAACGAACCGCTGAAAACAACCGAAGCGGTCACCTCGGTGGTGCTTGGAGCACGCACGTCGACAACCGACCCGCTGTTCGACGCGGATGACCCGACCACGGGTGGCGGGGACACCGGCAGCGTTCTGATCAGCCCGTACATCTACCCGGGCACGGTCAGCAACGTCTACTACAACCACTACAGCTGGCTGCGCACGATGGAGGACCTGTTCAACGTGAAGAGCGCCTCCCCCGGCCTGGACAAGAAAGGCCACATCGGCTACGCGGCGCAGCCCGGGCTCGCGCCGTTCGGCAAGGATGTGTTCAACAACCCCAAGGGGCGGGAAGGGTAGCTCGCGATGGCACGGACGCCGGCGTCGACGTTCAGCGGAAGGGGCCGGGCCTTCGGGCTCGGCCCTCGCCGCGTATTCGCCGCCGCGGCGATCGCCGTCGCCGTCGTACTCGGCGTGGCGGCGCTGGCCGCCGGCCACGGCAAGAGCACCGCGAGCGCCAAGGCGAGATACGGCGGCCTGCCGAGCTGGTTGCCGAAGTCGACGTTCAACCCCCACGAAGTCCTGCGGGCCAGCCTGCGCAAACCGGTGCTGGCCATCCAGGGCAACACCGTCTCGGTCAACCTCGCGGGCGGACATGTCCTGGCGACGATGGTCGGCCCGACGGTTCCCGAGGACGGGAAGTTCCCCGTCCCGCCGACCAGTCCCGCCACGTTCGTCGTGACGCTCTCGCACGCCTCGGGCGTGGTCCCGATCAGCGCCGCCGCATTCGCGCTCGTGGACGAGCGCGGCACCGTTCGCCACCCGGCGATCACAGCCGTCGGCGGCGGGCCGCCGCCGGCCCGGGTCGCCCCCGGCAAGACGGTGTCGCTGAGGATGCACGACGTCATCCCGACGGGCGACGGCGGCCTGTTGTGGAAGCCCGAAGGGCGCCACGCGATCGTCTCCTGGGACTTCAACGTGGAGATCGACTGACCTGGCCGGCGCGCCCGCGCGAGCCTCACAGGCGAGTCTCTCGCACGCAGCTGTGGTGTAGCTTGAGTGGCGTATGGACGGCGATCGCGAGCACAACCCGGACGCCCGAGCGGCGGTCGTGACCGCCGCGCCGGACGGCGGCGCGGACGCGTCGCTCTCGGACCCGTCGCTGTACCTCAACCGCGAGCTCTCGTGGCTCGACTTCAACGACCGCGTGCTGCAGCTGGCCGAGGACGAGCGCGTGCCGCTGCTCGAGCGGGTCAAGTTCTGCGCGATCTACACGACCAACCTCGACGAGTACTACATGGTGCGCGTCGCCGGCCTGCGCGACCAGATCGACGCGGGCGTCGAGAACCCCAGCCAGGACGGCCTGATCCCCTCCGAGACGATCGCGCTGATCCGCGAGCGCGTGCTCGAGATGAGCCGGCGGCTGACCGACTGCTTCGAAGGCAGGCTGCGCCCCGCGCTGGCCGGGCAGGACATCCGCGTGGTCGGCGTGCGCGACCTCGACGACGATCGCCGCGCCGAGCTCGCCAGGCACTTCCAGAAGGCGATCTTCCCGGCGCTCACGCCGCTCGCGGTCGCGCCCGGGCGCCCGTTCCCCTACATCTCCAACCTGTCCCTCAGCCTCGCCGTGCTCGTGCGCGACCCTATCAGCGAGCAGACGGTGTTCGCGCGCGTGAAGGTCCCCACCGAGATCCTCCCCCGCTTCGTCACGCTCAAGCAGCCCGCGCCCGAGCCCGCGCTGCTGGTGCCGCTGGAGGACGTCATCGCCAACCACCTCGACGCGCTGTTCCCCGGCATGGAGATCGCCGACTACGACGTCTTCCGCGTGACCCGCGACGCCGACCTGGAGGTCTCCGACGACGCCGCCGACCTGCTGCAGGCGGTCGAGGACGAGCTGCGCCGCCGGCGCTTCGGCGAGGTCGTGCGCGTCGAGGTCGGCGCGCACTGCTCCGAGCAGCTGCGCGATGCGCTGGCGGGCCTCCTGGGGGTGCAGGAGGAGGAGGTCTACCCGGTCGACGGCCTGCTCGACATGGGCGCGCTGTGGCAGATCGTGCGCCTCCCCGGCCACGCCGAGCTGCGCGAGGAGCCGCTCACCGGGATCACCCACCCGCGGCTGCTGCGCCGCGAGGGCGAGCGCCCTGACGTGCTCGGCGCGATGCGCGAAGGCGACCTGCTCGTGCACCACCCGTACGTGTCCTTCTCGACGTCGGTCGAGCGCTTCGTCGAGCAGGCCGTCGCCGACCCGAACGTGCTCGCGATCAAGCAGACCGTCTACCGGACCAGCGACGACTCGCCGCTGGTGCCCGCCCTGATCGACGCCACCGAGCGCGGCAAGCAGGCGGTCGCTCTGGTCGAGCTGCAGGCGCGCTTCGACGAGCGCATGAACATCCACTGGGCCAAGGCGCTGGAGGAGGCCGGCGTGCACGTCGTCTACGGGCAGCCGGCGCTGAAGACGCACGCCAAGTGCGTGCTCGTCGTGCGCCGCGAGGGCGACGGCGTGCGCAACTACGTGCACATCGGCACCGGCAACTACCACTCGGCGACCGCGCGGCTGTACACGGACTTCGGCCTGTTCACCACCGACGAGCAGATCGGCGCGGACGTCGCCGACATGTTCAACTACCTCACCGGCTACGGGCGCCCGCTGCACTACCGCAAGGTGCTGATGGCCCCCGACCACCTGCGCGAGGGCATCGTCGAGCAGATCGAGCGCACGATCGCCGCCCACTCGCCGGAGCGCCCGGCGCGGATCGCCATGAAGATGAACTCGCTCGTCGACGGCCGCTGCATCCGCGCGCTGTACGCGGCCTCGCGGGCGGGCGTGCGCGTGGACCTGAACGTGCGCGGCATCTGCTGCCTGCGCCCCGGGCTGCCGGGCATCTCCGAGAACATCAGGGTCGTCTCGATCGTCGGGCGGCTGCTCGAGCACTCGCGCATCTACGCCTTCGAGCGCGACGGCGAGCATACGATCTACATCGCCTCCGCCGACCTGATGCCGCGCAACCTCGACCACCGCGTCGAGCTCGCCGTGCCGATCGAGTCCGCGGAGCTGCGCGCGGAGCTGACCGACACGCTCGAGCGCGGCTTCGCCGACAACCAGAGCTCGTGGGACCTCGACGGCGAGGGCGTCTGGCACCGACGCTCGGTGGATTCGGATCCCACCCACCCGGAGCCGCGCAACCTCCAGCTCGAGCTCGCCGAGCTGTACGCCGCGCGCGCCGCCGCCGAGCGGCCGACCGGCGAGCTCGAGGCGGCGTCGGTGGGGGCGGGCTGAGCGGCGGCCGCCAGCGGCTTCGGCCGGGCTGCGGGGGGCTCGGATCGAAGCCAAGGCGCTCGTACACATAGAGTGTGTACTTTGCTCACGGATTGCGTGTAAGCCGCGATCTTAGCGGCCACCAGCTCGTCGAGAAGATCCTGCCAGCCACCGCCAGGGGCTCAAGATCGCGCGCCGCGTCGCCGTCGGAGGCACGCTCACGGAGGGCATGCACCGCGGCGATGCCGACTGCGCACTCAAGAAGCTCCAGGACGGCGGGCTGCGACACCCACCGTCCGAAGTAGGCACGCTGGGATGCTCAGCGAGACGCCCGCTCCCGTCGGATACCGACCGCAGCGCCAGGCAGGATCTTGGGTATGCCGACAATCAGTCGTTTCTTTGGGATCTCAATCGCGATGTTCTTCGACGATCACGGACCACCGCACTTCCACGCCCGCCACGCGGACGGCAGCGCTAAGGTCCGGATTGACACGCTCGAAGTGATTGAGAGCACGCTCGCGCGTCGCCAACTTCGGTTTGTGCTCGCCTGGGCTGAGCTGCATCAGAGCGAGCTACTCGAGAACTGGAGTTTGGCTCGAGTTGGTGAGACACTTCATGAGATAGAATCCCTTCGATGATCGGCCTAACTCCAGACGTCACTGCCGTGTCCGTCGTGCGCCATGGCGTGCTGCGCCTTACGTTCGCCGATGGCCTGGCCGGCGAGGTCGATGTGCTCGGGCGGATGCACGGCCCGGTGTTCGACGAAGCATGCACGCCGGCTGGCTTTGCGAAGGCCGCAGTCGATGCCGAGACCGGCACCGTAGTCTGGCCGGGAGGTGCGGATCTCGCGCCCGACACGCTCTACCAGCGACTGCGCACAGGCGTCTGGCCAGATCAGCACATCGCCGCTTGACGCAGAGAGCAAGCGCGAGTTCGAGGTCAGAACGGGCGACCGTGTCGACCACGAAACGGAATGTGCCACCCCGCGCGCTCGTCAGGCCGGCTGGAGCTTGCCTTCAGCCAGCTCCTTCAGGCCCTGGCGTACGCTCGGACTCGAACGATCCGCCATGTCTTCGACGTAGCGAACCACGCCCTCCAACCACTCTCGGTCCTCGCCCCTCGCACGCAATTCGCGTACCGCGCGCCCGACCCCCCTCAGGCTCTCGTGCTCGATCAGCGCCGGCTTGGAGCCCGGCAGCGCAGTAAGCGCGCCACGCCTGACCCACAGCCGGACAGTCGGCTCGGAGACACCCAGATACTTCGCCGCCTCCGCCACCGGGACTCCCCGAGCAGCGTTCGGCGCGGCCCGCTTGAGTTGCTTGCCCATCGCCATCAGTTGCTCCGCGAGCTCTCCTGAACGCTGTGGATCACTGACCACAAGGATGTGGCGACTCTGTGCAAGCTCCTTAGTTGCGGCTAGGCTGGACACCGAAGCGGAACTCGGGACACACGCAGGCTGCCATGCAGATGGCAGCGGCGCCCTGCCAAGCAAGACACCTCGCAGCGAGGTCCGGATCCGTTTCTTGTCGATCGTCCGGGGACGGTATCGGGTGGTCGGCGAGGATAGGATCGCCGGGGCTAAGTGAGACCCGTGGGTTAGCTCGAAGTGCCTTGACAGCGAAGTTCAGCTGCCCGCTGCTGATGCACACATAGCCGTTTGCCGACAGATGACAAGGGGCGGGAAGTCCCGCGCCCTGGCATAGCCCGATGATTGCCTCAACCCAGCGCGCACGCAGATCGTCCTCGGCAAGGCTCACAGGAGGTGGGGTGCCTTCGCGGTGAGCAAGTAGCGTCAGCGCGTCAGCGATTGCGAGCGTGTGACGAGCGGCAGAGAACGGCAGCGCGATCGATGGGCCGTGTGCGGGTAGCTCTGCGGCGGACACGATCTCGCTGATGATTTCGTTGAAGCTGATCAACACGTCGAGAAGTAGCCCATCCGGTGTACTCGCGCGCTCCTCATCGAGACGAGTCCAGAGCATGACGGCATTGATTACCGACGTGAGGGCTTCTTCGTGAGGGGGTAGAAACCCGGAGTCGAGAATGGCTTTGAGCACATCGTCCGTGTCTGGGTCGAAGCTCATCGCAGCGCAGGCTACAGAGACGCACCGCGACGGACGAGGGTCTGCGCCCCCGAACTCTCAGCGTCTACAATCCGTCAAGGAGCGGCAGGACTTGGCAGCGCGTCCAACGCTGCTTTCAGGTCGTCTACCGACTGATAGTCCAGCCCGAGCAGATGGTCGTGCGGATGCCGGACGGTCCCGTCTTGGTCGATCACGATCACGGCCCGCTTGGTGCCCATACGCCCGTGAGCGCTGTAGAGCTTGGCAACCGCCCCATCTACGTCCGCGAGCAGCGGCACGTTGAGAGTGTTCTTCTCGACGAAGCCCTGATGCGACGCCACGTCCTGCGCCGAAATGCCGACGACCGTCGCGCCCAACGCAGCGAACTCGTCCGGCCGATCCCGATACGAGCAAAATTGTGCTTTACAGAAGGGCGTGTTGTCGTGACGGTAGGACTGAACCGCCCACTCCTGCTACAGGCAGCAGCGATCGCGCGGCGAACTCGTCGTCGCGCGCAAGCCCGAGCAGGATTCGTGCAAGATCGACCTCATCGGACATCAGGCCGCGAGGAGACGGCCCTCGATGAGGGCCGCGTGGATAACGCTCCCACGCACGTCGCGCCAGTCCTCGGCTTCACGCTCGCTGACGACCAGGACATCAGCGAACAAGCCCAGCCCGCGGAGCGTCCGCCGAAGGCGAACTGACTCCTCCGTGGCGTCCTCGACGAACGGCTCGACCACGAGGAAATCCAGGTCGCTCCGAGGGCCGGCGTCACCCCGCGCGTGTGAGCCGAACAGGATCACACGCGCCTGCGGCGGTGCCGCCTCAGCCAATCGTCGACCGGCCTCGTCGATGAGCGTCTCGTCAAACACTCCCCAACGGTAGCGTGCGAAGCGGTCCGGCAGGCGAATCCAATCTCACCCAACGGCAGGAGCTGGCAGCGCGTCCAGCACGGCCTTCAACTCGTCGACCGACTGGTAGTCGAGCCCAAGCAGATGGTCGTGGCGGTGGCGCACGACGCCCTGCTCGTCGATCACGATCACCGCGCGCTTGACGCCCAGGGCGTTCACGGCGTCGTACTTGCGGGCCACGTCCTTCTCGACGTCCGCGAGCAGCGGCACGTTGAGCGTGTGCTTGGCGACGAACGCCTCGTGCGAGGCCAGGTCCTGCGCGGAGATCCCCACGACGGTCGCGTCCAGCGCCGCGAAGTCGCCGCCGCGGTCGCGGTAGGAGCAGAACTGTTTCGTGCAGACGGGCGTGTTGTCGCCCGGGTAGAAAAGCAGCACGACGCGCTCGCCGCGGTGCTCGGAGAGCTTGAACGGGCCGCCCGTGCCCTGGAGCTCGAAGTCGGGCGCCTGCTCGCCCACGCGCGGTGTCTTGGCCACGCTCGTCACCTTATCGGAGGATGCGCTAGAACCTCACCAAATGCGCGCCCGCCGCCTGACCCGCCTGGGACTCACAGCGGCTGCGTGCGCGCTGCTCGGCGCGTGCGGGAGCACGGCCGTCACGGCCGCGGTGCACACGCCGACGGTGAGCGTCGCCGCGATCCCCTCCGCCACACGCTCCTCCGCCGCGGAGCTGCTGGACTGGCCCGAGTTCGGGCTCGATCCGCAGCGCAGCGACGTCAGCGAACTCGCCACCGGCATCACGCGCGCCAACGTCGCGCACCTGCGCCACATCACCGTGACGCTGCCGGGGACCGTCGACTCCTCGCCGATCTACCTCCACGGCGTGACGGTCGACGGCGCCGTCCACAACGCGATCGTCGTCACGACCACGTACGGCAGGACGATCGCGATCGACGCCGACAGCGGCCAGATCCTGTGGACGTTCACGCCACCCGGCTACGGCAAGTGGGCGGGCAGCGCGCAGATCACCGTCGCGAGCCCGCTCGCCGACCCCGATCGGCTGTTCGTGTACGCGGCCTCGCCGAACGGCCTGATCCACAAGCTCTCGCTCGCCGACGGCGGCGAGGACCGCGAAGGCTCCTGGCCCGCGCGGGTCACACTCGAACCGATCCACGAGAAGCTCGGCGCGGCGCTCAACATCGACGGCCCCGACATCGTCGCGGCCACCAGCGGCTACCTCGGCGACGCCCCGCCCTACCAGGGCCACGTGGTCCTCATCAGCCGCGCCAGCGGCCGCCTGCTGAGCGTCTTCAACACGCTGTGCGCGAACCGCCGCGAACTGCAGGTCCCGAGCACGTGCCCGGCCAGCGACTCGGCGATCCTCTCGCGCGGCGGGCCGGTGGTCGAGCCGGGGGGCGGGCGCATCCTGATCGACACCGGCAACGGCCCGTGGAACGGCACGACCGACTTCGGCGACAGCGTGCTCGAGCTCACCTTCCCAGGCCTGACCCTGCGCCAGTCCTTCACGCCGACCGACCAGGAAGAGCTCAACAACAGCGACACCGACCTCGGCTCGAGCGCGCCGGCGCTGCTCGGCGAAGACCGCGTCGTGCTGGCGGGCAAGGACGGGATCATGCGCGTGCTCGTGCTCTCGCGCCTGGACGGCCACCCGCCGTCCGGCGCGCGCGCCCGCCTGCACCCGCTCGGCGGGGAAGCCCAGCGGCTGTCGATACCGGGTGGCGGCGAGCTGTTCACCGCGCCGGCCGTCTGGCGGCGGGGCGGGCGCACGACGGTGTTCGTCGCCGACGAACACGCGACCGCCGCCTACGTCCTGCGCGGCGGGCGCCTCTACCGGGCGTGGGAAGCCGCCACCCCGGGAACCAGCCCGGTGATGGCCGGCGGCCTGCTCTACGTATACGACCCGTCGGGCGGCGGCATCTACGTGTACCGGCCCTCATCGCCGCGGCCGATCGCCAGGCTGGCCTGCGAAGGCGGCCACTGGAACAGCCCGATCGTCGTCGACGGGCACGTCGTCGAGCCCGAGGGGGACGCCAACGAACACAAGCTCACGGGCGCGCTGGAGATCTTCTCCGCGGGCTAGCCTCATAGGACGATGTCGGAATCGCTCGCCGGCCAGCTCCTGCTCGCCTCCCCCACGCTGCTGGACCCGAACTTCGTGCGCACGGTGGTGCTGATCGGCGTGCACAACGAGGACGGGGCGATGGGCGTCGTGCTCAACCGCCCCTCGACGGTCACGGTGGGCGAGGCCGTGCCGCAGCTGCGAGACCTGGGGGCGTTCGAGACGGTGTACGTGGGCGGCCCCGTGCAGTCGAGCTCTGTCGTGTTCCTGGCCGAGTTCCTGGAGCCGGCGCTGGTCGGGGTGCTGGTGCTGGGTCGCATCGGCTTCCCCGCGCCGGAGGTGAGCGTCGAGCAGCTGACGCAGGGCACCGAGCGCCGGCGGGTGTTCGCGGGGCACGCCGGCTGGGGCCGGGGGCAGCTCGACGCGGAGCTCGCCGGCGGCGACTGGATCGCGCACCCCGCTCAGCCTCAGGACGTCTTCACCGAGGACCCCGAGGAGCTGTGGAGCAGCGTGCTCACGCGCATGGGCGGCAGCTACGCGCTGATCGCGCGCATGCCGCTCGATCCGAGCGTCAACTGACTCGGCGGCTAACCTAGTGTGAGCGGTCACCCCGCCGCGAAGTGCCCTGGCCCGCCGATCCCTGGAGCCGCCCGTGCTGAAGCTCGCTCGCTGGTCGACAACACATCGCAAGTACGTCGTGCTGGGGTGGCTGGCGCTGCTGCTCGCCGTCAACGCGTTCGCGCAGTCGGCCGGCACCACCTACTCCAACAACTTCACGCTGCCCAACTCCGACGCGCAGCGCGCCGCCGACCTGCTGCAGCGCAGCTTCCCCGCCCAGGCGGGCGACCGCGACACGATCGTCTACAAGGTCAGCTCCGGCAGCGTCCTCGACCCGGCCGTGCGCGCGCGCATGAGCGCGATGTTCGCGCGCGTCGCGAAGCTGCCGCACGTCACGAGCGTGATCAGCCCATACGCGGGCGTCAAGACCGCGGGGAAGTCGGTGTCGGCCAACGGCAGGATCGCGTTCGCGACGGTGGTGTTCGACGAGAAAGCCAACCTCCTGCCCAAGAGCGCCCCCGAACGCGTCGTGCAGGTCGCGCGCGCCGCCGCCCGGCCGGGACTGCAGGTGGAGCTCGGCGGGCAGGCGATCGAGGCCACCGAGCAGGTCGGCTTCGGGCTCTCCACGGCGGTCGGGCTGCTGGCGGCGATCGTCGTGCTGCTGCTGACCTTCGGCTCGCTGACGGCGATGGGCCTGCCGATCGTGACGGCCCTGTTCGGGCTCGGCACCGGCCTCGGCGCGATCGCGCTGTTCACGCACGTGGTCGACACGCCCAACTTCTCCTCCGAGCTCGCCGCGATGATCGGTCTGGGCGTCGGAATCGACTACGCGCTGTTCATCCTCACGCGCTTCCGCGAGGCCTACGCCACTCCCGGGCCGACCTTCAGGGACGCGCGCGAGTCGGTCGTCGAGGCGATCGACACGGCCGGGCGGGCGGTCCTGTTCGCGGGCTGCACGGTCGTGATCGCTTTGCTGGGCATGATGCTGCTCGGCGTCGACTTCCTGTACGGCGTGGCGATCTCCGCGTCGATCGGGGTGCTGCTGGTGATGCTCGCCTCGCTGACGCTGCTGCCCGCCCTGCTGACGATCGCCGGGGCGCGCGTCGCCGCGGGCGGACGCCGCGCGCGCGCCCGAGCGCGCGCCGCCGAGCGGGCCGGCGAGACCGTCGCCGCCGCGGACGCATCCAGCGCCCCCTCCGGCGCGGCGGGGGCGGGCCGGACGTGGCTTCGCTGGAGCGCGTTCGTGCAGCGCCGGCCGAGGACGATCGCGGCCGTCGCGGCGCTCACGATGCTCCTGATCGCCGCGCCGGCCACCGCGCTTCGGCTCGGCTCGAGCGACGCCTCCAACGACCCCGCCAGCCAGACCACCCATCGCGCCTACGAGCTGCTGGCACAGGGCTTCGGCGAAGGCTTCAACGGGCCGCTGCTGATCGTGGCGAAGGTCCCGAACCCGAAGCGGGAAGCAGCCGAAAACGGAGTGCTGCTGACGGAAGCGCCACACACCGGGAAGACGGCTGTCGAAACGCTGCGGGCGACGATCGCCGCCACGCCGGGCGTCGTGTCGGTGACGCCGGCGAAGCTCAACCCCACCGGCGCGGTCGCGACGATCACCGTCTACCCGCGCTCCTCGCCACAGGCGTATGCCACCACCCAGCTGGTCTCGCGCCTGCGCGAACACGTCGTACCGCCGATCGCCAAGCGCACGGGGATGACGGTCTACGTCGGCGGCGTGACCGCCGGCGCGGTTGACTTCGCGACGACGCTCGGACACAAGCTGCCGCTGTTCATCGGCGTGGTGGTGCTGCTGTCGGCGCTGCTGCTGATGATCGTCTTCCGCTCGCTGGTGATACCGCTGCAGGCCGCCGTCATGAACCTGCTGAGCATCGGCGCATCGCTGGGCGTGATCGTCGCGATCTTCCAGTGGGGCTGGCTCGGCAGCCTGTTCGGCGTCCAGCAGGGCCCGATCGAGTCGTTCATCCCGGTGATGCTGTTCGCGATCGTGTTCGGGCTCTCGATGGACTACGAGGTGTTCCTCGTATCGCGCATCCACGAGCGCTGGACGCACACGCGCGAAAACTCCCGCGCGGTCGCCGAGGGCCTGGCGCTGACCGGGCGCGTGGTGACGGCGGCGGCGGCGATCATGGTGTGCGTGTTCCTGTCGTTCATGCTCGGCGAAGACCGCATCATCAAGGAGTTCGGCCTCAGCCTCGCCAGCGCCGTGTTCCTCGACGCGCTGATCGTGCGCTGCCTGCTGCTGCCGGCCACGCTCGACATCGTCGGCAAGATCACCTGGGCGCTGCCGGCGTGGCTGGATCGGCTGCTGCCCCGGCTGAACGTCGAGGGCACCCGACACCGGGAGCGCGCCCCCGCACAGGACGAGCGCGGCGCCACGGCGCCCGGCGTGCCGCCGCGCGGGCGCGCGGGCGTGGCGACAGAGGGAGCGGACGGCTGAGTCCAGTCCGCCGGGGGGCGGCGCTCGCCCTCCTGCTCTGCGCGGCCGCGCTCGGCGTCCACCCGTCCGGCGCCCGGGCAGCCGGCGCCGCGGGACGGCGCTCGGCGCTGCTGGTGTTCCTGCCGGCCGGCGAGTCGGAGCTCGCCGGCGTCGGCGGCCTGTCCGTGGGGATCATGTCCGCCAGCCAGGGCCGGTACTCGACCGGCCAGCTGCTGCTCGACATCAGCCAGGGCGCCCGCGTCGCTACCTCGTCCTATCCCACAGCCAGCCCGCCGGCGCTGTCGCTGACGCCCTCCGGCTCCGGCGCGGCGATCGCCGGCTGGCGGGCCGCGCGCAGGCGCGCCGAAGCGGCGCCCCAGCTGCTGCGGCCGGGGCTGCTCGCCGCCCAGATCCCCGGCGGAGCCGGCTACGCGGGGATCGCGGGCGGCGCCGACGTCGACGGCGTGCTCGCCGCCGGGCTGGGGGGGCGCATCGCGGCCCTGTCGCTCGGCTCGGCCGCGACACTGCTCGCCCGCGTGGCCGCCCTGCTGCGCAGCGAGCGCCTGGTCGTGGCCGATCTGCCGGGCGGCGCCCAGGGCCGCGCGGACCTGCTCGCGCTCAGCGAGGGACGCGCGGCGGGAGAGCTCCTGATCGTCGTGCAGCGCGTCTCCGATGCGCCCGGGGGCGAACTGCTGTGGACGGCCGTCGGCGGGCTTCCCGGCGGGGGCGGCGAGGAGCTGAGCTCGCAGAGCACCAACGAGCGGGGCCTGGTCGTGTCGGTCGACGTCGCGCCCACGATCCTCGCGCATCTCGGCGCGGCGATCCCGGCGGATGTTCGCGGCAAGCCGATCCAGACGGACGGACGGCTGCGCTCGGCGAGCCTGCGGGCGCTGATGGCGCGCCTGCGCGCGATCGCCGGGCGGCGGCTGAAGGCGCTCGGGTGCCTGCTGTGCGCGTGGGCGCTGCTGCTCGTGCTGGCGGCGCCGTGGACGCGCGCGCGCATGTGGGCGATGCGCGCCGGCGCGCTCGGCGTGCTGTGGGCGCCCGTCGCCGTGCTGATCCCGGCGGCGCTCGAGCCGAGCGCGCCCGTGGAGTACGTCACGATCGCGCTCGCGTGCATGGCGCTCGGCGCGCTCACCGACGCGCTCGTGCCCTGGCCGCGCGCGCCGCTCGCCCCCGCGATCGTCGCGATCGTCGCGCTCACCGCCGACGCGCTGGCGGGCACGCAGCTGCTGATGCGCTCGCTGCTCGGCCCCGACCCGATCCTCGGCGCGCGCTTCTACGGCATCGGCAACGAGCTCAAGTCGGGGCTGGCCGTGCTCGTGCTGGCGGCCGTCGCCGCGGCGCTGTACCCGGCGGCGCGCGGGCGCCGTGCGGCGCTCGCCATGTCCGGCGCCGGCGTGGTGCTGGCCGTGGTGGAGGGCTCCGCGCGGATCGGCGCGGGCGTCGGCGGCGTGATCCTCGTGAGCTTCGGCTTCGCGGTAGCGGTGGTGATGCTGACCCCCGGCGCGCTGACGCGCAGGCGCGCGCTGATCGTGCTCGTCAGCCCCGTCGCCGCGCTCGTCGCGCTGGCAGCGCTCGACCTCGCGACCGCGCACGGCAGCGGCCACTTCACCGGCAGCGTCCTGCACGCACGCTCCGCGGGCGACCTTCGCGACATCATCGTGCGGCGCTACGGCGCCGCCTGGGACGAGCTGCGCAACCACGTGATGCCCGTGGCCACCGGCGTCGCGCTCCTGTACGCCGGTGTCGCCGTGCGCTCGCGCACCCGCCTGCTGGCGCCCGTCGGCGGGGACCCGGCCTGGCTCGCGGCGCTCGCCGGCGGCCTCGCCGCCGGCGTCGTCGGAGCGCTCGTCGAGGACTCCGGCCCGGTGCCGCTGGTCGTCGCCGTGTTCGCGCTGGGGTGCGTGCTCAGCTATCTGTGGGGGCGGCCTCGCGAGGACTCCCGCGGTGTCCGCACACAAGAACCCGCGCGCCCAGACGAGCGCTACTCGTCCAGTCCAGGGATCGGCTCGATCGGGAGCCCGCCGTAGAGTGCCTCCAGCTCGGCGAGATCCAGACGATCCTGCGGTCTTCCGGCCAGGCGCTTGAACCCGACGACACTCGGAAGCGCCGCAACCCGAACCGTCTGTCCGTCCCACTCGGTCACCTCGGCATGCTCCGCAACAGTCTCGTAGTCCAGCGGTGGAAGCCCGCCGCGCATGATGTCGACGATGCCGTGACGGCTGTTGATGCGCAGATGTTCGCCACTTGCGACATCCTCGAGCGTGAGCGCCTTGCCGTCGCGCAATCGCCTGCCGTCCACACGCTCGAGGAAGCGCAGCACCGCGGCGTCCGCGTCGGGACCGTCTGGCACGAGCAGATCGCTGTCCTTGGTCGCACGAACGTGACCGTGGTAGATCACGCTGAAGCCGCCGATCACCACATACTCGAGCCCAACCGCATCGGCGTCCGCGACGACACCGGCGAGGTCAGGACCAGAAGGCTCGTCTTGGGGCATGACCGGCCCGGATGGACGCGGCGAGCAGTGAGACCGCCTGCTGCGAGAGTCTCTGGCCGACCTCGAGCCGCTGGGCGGGTGTCAGCGCCATGTTGCTGGCGCGCAGCTGCTCGGCCTCTTCGCGGTTGATCTCAGCCCACTCCTCCTCGTGGCCGACCGACAGCAGCGGAGTCTGCGGCGGGGACTTCGGGCTGGGCGATGCGTGCTCCATGCCTCGATTTTAGTGGTCGGCTCGCCGGCGCCATGTCAGCGCGAACAACGCGGCGAAGATCGCGAGGCCGAGCACGTTGGTGAACAGCTTGTAGTTGACCGTGATCGCGCTGAAGATGTCGGCCCGGGTCGGGCGGATGTGAGGTATGAGCCCGACACCGCTGAACAGCCCGTCGACTATGAGCGCCGCGCTGACCATCGTCACGAACATCAGCGCGACGATCCTCGACGTGTAGGCATCGCCGTAGTACTTGCGGTAGATCTGGATGATCGGCAGCACGATCAGGTCGGCGAAGATGAACGCGATCACCCCGGCGAAGCTGATCCCGCCGGACCAGAGCACGGCCGCCAGCGGCACGTTGCCGACCGAGCAGACGAAGCTGAGGACCGCGATGATCGGCCCGACGATCGCGTTCTCGACGAGCTTCACGCCGGCGGGCGCGTGCGTGACGAACAGAGCGTTGAAGAAGCTGTTGGGCAGCTGCCCCACGAACCCGGCGAGCAGGAACCCGACGGTTATCTCCTTCCACAGCATCGACCAGTCGTTGCGGAAGTTGTGCGCGACGTCCGACCACGCGCTCGCGCTCGACAGCAGCCGGCGGATCGTCACTCGCTCGCCCGCGCCGTGATGCTGATGGCCCGCGTCGGCCTGCTGGGCGTGCGCGCGCGCCTGCTCCTCCAGGCGTCTTGACACGAACAGGCGCAGCAGCAGCGTCATGATCGCGATCAGCACCAGGCCGCCGACGAGCTCGGCGAGCGTGAACTGCCAGCCGATCAGCACCCACATCACGATGCCCAGCTCGATCACGAGGTTCGTCGAGCTGAACTGGAAGGCGAGCGCCGACGCCGCGCTCGCGCCCTTCTGAAACAGGCTCTTGGCGATCGCGATCGCCGCGTAGCTGCACGACGAGGAGGCCGCGCCGAGACCCGTCGCGAGCGCCACCGGACGCAGGCCGGAGCCGCCGAGCGCGCTCTGGATGCGCTCGCGTGGGACCCACGCCTGCACGATCGCCGAGATGGCGAAGCCGAGGACGAGCGCCCACCACACCTCCCACGCCATCAGGAGCGCGTCCTCGAGGCCGTCGCCGATCGTCGTCAGCACACCGCCAGCCTACGGACGCGTGAGCTCGGCGCCGGCCCTGTCGCCTGCCGCGCGCCGAAGCGTGAACGCGCGAGGGCCCCTCAGTCCCCGCGCGGCGACCACTGGAACGTGCGCGCGGCGACCAGCAGCGCGACGACCCCCCAGCCGGCGATGATCAGCAGGTCGGTGGCCGCGATGCCGGTCCCGTGCGTCTGCGTGATCGTTCCGCGCAGCGCCTGGGCGAGGTGGCGGATGGGAAAGACCGTGGCGATGTCGCGCAGGACCTTCGGGATCTGGCTTTCGGGGACGAACACGCCGGAGATGAAATACAGCGGCAGCACGGTGATGTTGAGGGCGGGCGCCGCGGCTTCGGCGTTGGAGATGCGGGTGGAGACGGCGAACGCGATGCAGGAGAAGGCCGCCGCGCCGACGACCACGGACACGACGAGCCCGAGCATCGTCGACTGGGGGATGCGCACGTTGTAGAGGAGCTTGCCCATCAGCAGCAGCAGCGCCGACAGCGCGACGGCGACCACGACGCCGACGACGGCGCGGCTGCCGATCATGACGGCGGTGGGCAGCGGCGTGCCGCGCAGGCGCTTGAACTCGCCGTTCTCGCGCTGGGTGACGATCGTCTGCGTGAGGTTCACGAACGTCGCCGAGATGACCCCGAGCGCCATGATCCCCGGCACGTAGAACGTGGTGATGCTGATCCGCCGGCCGTCGGCGACGGTGGTGCCTTTGAAGATCGTCGCGAAGATCACCAGGAACACGATCGGCAGCAGCAGCGTGAAGTAGCGCGACTGCGGGTTGCGCCAGAAGCGCGCGAGGTCCGAGCGGAACTGGTGCGCGAACACACCCCTGCCGCTCATTCCGACTGCTCCTGCCCGTCGGTGAGCCGCAGGTAGATGTCCTCGAGCGTCGGGCGGCCGACCGTCAGGTCGCCCAGATCCTCGCCGTGCTCGAGCGCCCAGCCCGCCAGCTCGTGCAGCGAGCGCGCGGGCTCGCGCACGCTCATGTGGACGCGGCCGTCCTCGCGCAGCTGCGCGGCCGCCGCCAGCGTTCCCGGCAGCTCGGAGACGGCGGCGCCCGCGGGCAGCGTGAACGCGATGTCGCTCAGCTCCCGGTCGCGCCCGCCGAGCGTCGCGGGCGTGCCCTCGGCGACGATCTCCCCCGCGACGATCACGGCCACGTGGTCGGCGAGCGTCTGCGCCTCGTCCATGTAGTGGGTCGTCAGGAAGATCGTCTTGCCCAGTTCACGGAGGTTCGCGATCACCTCCCACGCGTGGTGGCGCGCGCCCGGATCGAAGCCCGTCGTCGGCTCGTCGAGGAACACCAGCTCCGGATCGCCGATCAGCGCGAGCGCGACGTCCAGGCGCCGCAGCTGCCCGCCGGAGAGCTGGCTGGTGCGCGCGTCGCGCTTCTCCGCCAGACCGACCAGCTCGATCGTCTCCGCCGCCCCTCGCGGGTGCGGGTAGTAGCCGGCGTACAGCTCGACCAGCTCGCGAACCGTCAGCTCCGCGGGCATCGTGCACGACTGCAGCACCAGCCCGATCCGCGAGCGCCAGCCGCCGTCGCCCGTCGCGGGGTCCTCGCCCAGTACGCTCACCTCGCCGCCGCTGCGCGAGCGGTAGCCCTCCAGGATCTCGACGGTCGTCGTCTTGCCGGCGCCGTTGGGACCGAGAAACGCGAAGATCTCCCCGTGATGGACCTCCACGTCGATTCCGCGAACGACCTCGTGCTCGCCATAGGACTTGCGCAGCCCGCTGACGACGATCACCGGCTCGCCGGCCCCGGAGCTGCCGCGGCGCATCTCCCTGGAGCCGGTGCCGTTCATGCCGCCACCGTACACTGACGGTTGCGCATGTCGCTCGAACACCTCGATGTGCTGATCGTCGGCGCTGGGCTGTCCGGCGTCGGTGCGGCCCACCACCTGCAGGCCAACTGCCCGCGGAAGACCTACGCGATCCTCGAGGCGCGCGAGGCGATCGGCGGGACCTGGGATCTGTTCCGCTACCCGGGGATCCGCTCGGACTCGGACATGTACACGCTCGGCTACCGCTTCCGCCCGTGGAAGGACGCCCACGCGATCGCCGACGGGCCGGCGATTCTCGACTACGTGCGCGATACCGCCCGCGAGGGCGGCATCGACCGCAGGATCCGCTTCCAGCATCGCGTGCTCAGCGCCGAGTTCTCGACCGCCGAGGCGCGCTGGCGGGTGCGCGCGCAGCGCAGCGACACCGACGAGACCGTCGAGCTGAGCTGCTCCTTCCTGCTCATCTGCAGCGGCTACTACCGCTACGACGAGGGCTACACGCCGGACTTCGCGGGGATGGAGCGCTTCGCCGGGCGCATCGTGCACCCGCAGCAGTGGAGCGAGGACATCGACTACGCGGGCAAGCGCGTGGTCGTGATCGGCAGCGGCGCGACCGCCGTGACGCTGGTGCCGGCGATGGCTCAGCGCGCGGCGCACGTGACGATGCTGCAGCGCTCGCCGAGCTACGTCCTGTCGCTGCCAGGCGTTGATCCGATCGCCGCCGCCCTGCGCCGCGCGCTTCCGGCGAAGGTCGCATATCCGCTCGTGCGCTGGAAGAACGTGCTGCTGGCGACGCTTCTCTACCAGCTGAGCCGACGCCGGCCCGAGCTGATCAAGCGGCTCATCCGCAAAGGCGTGCAGCGTCAGCTTCCCCCCGGCTATGACATCGACACGCACTTCAAGCCGCGCTATGACCCGTGGGACCAGCGCATGTGCCTGGTGCCCGACGGCGACCTGTTCGAGGCGATCAGCGCCGGGCGCGCCTCGGTGGTGACCGACCGGATCGAGACGTTCACCGAGAAGGGACTGCTGCTCGCCTCCGGGGCCGAGCTCGAGGCCGACGTGATCGTCACCGCCACGGGGCTGAACATGCTCGCGCTCGGCGGCATCGAGCTGTCGGTCGACGGCCGGGCGATCGAGCTCCCGCGGACGACGAGCTACAAGGGCATGATGCTCGGCGGCGTTCCCAACATGGCGTTCGCGATCGGCTACACCAACGCCTCCTGGACGCTCAAGTGCGACCTGACCTGCGAATACGTCTGCCGCCTGCTCAACCACATGGACGCGTGCGGATACGAGCAGTGCACCCCTGACGACAGCGACCCCACGATCGAGCGCCAGCCGATGATCGACTTCTCCTCGAGCTACGTGCAGCGCGCGATCGACCAGTTCCCCAAGCAGGGCTCCAAGCCGCCCTGGCGCCTGTACCAGAACTACCCGCGCGACATCCTCAGCCTCAGGTTCGGGACGGTCGAGGACGGGGCGATGAGCTTCTCAGGCGGCGCAGTCCCTGCACGCGCCGTGCAGCACGATCTCGTGCTCTGAGACCGCCAGCGGCACGCGCTCGCTGAGCGAGTCGATCGCGCGCTCGAGGCCCGCGTCCGAGAACGGCATCACCAGGCCGCACTCGTCGCATACGAGATGGTGATGGTGCTGCTCGTGCTCGCACACGCGCTCGTAGCGGACCATCGCCTGACCGGTCTCCACGCGCTGGACGAGCGCGAGCGCCTCCAGCTCGTCGAGGATCCGGTAGACACTCGCGCGAGAGACCGGCCGCGAGGAGCGCGCGCGCAGCGCATCCTCGATCTCCAGCGCCGTCAGCGCGCACTCCTGTCCGGCGAGCAGGTCCAGCAGCGAGCGCCGGGCGCCGCCGCGCTTGCGCCCCGCCGCCGCGAGCGCGAGCTCTGCCCGCTCGACCCAGTCGGCGCCCGCGGCGGCGGTGGCCGTGGGGGCGGGCTCGGAGGCGGTGGCGGTCCTGGGGCTCATGTGAGGATGGTAGAGGCGTCGTCGACCGCCGGTGCGAGCGCCGAGCCGCCGTGGCGGCGCCGGCGCAGGGCCGCCCAGCCGCGCCCGAGCGCGTAGGAGACGGCGCTGCCGCTACCGACGAAGAACCCGACGGGGTAGTTGGTTTCGTAGGAGGCGGCGATCGCGATCCACACGATCAGCAGGGCGATCGCTACCGATAGGCCCATAGCCACGAGTGGCCGGTCGGTGAGCGAGCGCGCGGCTGCTGGTGCGCCGATCATGAGGCTGAAGATCAGCAGCGTCCCGACGACGGGCACGGTCATCGTCGTCGCGAGGGCGAGGACGGCGAGGAACAGCATCTCCATGCGGAAGCTGCTGATGCCGCGCGCCTCTCCCACCTCGGGGAGGAGGGAGGAGAGCATCAGCGGGCGGTAGAGGATGGCGGTGGCGACGATGCAGAGGGCGCCGAGGATCGCGGTCGGTGCGATCTCGTTGGGGCTGATTCCGAGGACCTCGCCGAACAGCAGCGAGTAGACCTCTGGCGCGTACTCGACGCTGAAGCTCAAAAACAGCGCACCGAGGGCGAGCATCGCTACGAGCGCGAGGGCGGTTGCGACGTCGTGGCGTCCTTTGCGGCCGAGCAGGCCGATCGTCATTGCGCCGCCGAGTGAGAACACGCCGAGGCCCAAGAGTGTGGACACGCCGATCAGGCTGGCGCCGGCGGCGCCGGCGAAGGACCCGTTGGGGATCGCGTGGGCGGCGAACGCCGATCCGCGCATGACCGTGAAGAACCCCACGATCCCGGCGACGACCGCGACGATGCTCGCGACCTCCCAGGCGTTGACCATGAAACCGGAGAACATCGTTTGTGCGGCCCCTTAGCTCGGTGTCGCCGGCTGCGCCAGCGGGGACGCGGACGGGTTCCGGTCTGCTCGTCGGCGGCGTCTGGCTTCGGGGAGCCCGGACAGCAGGTAGGTGATGAACACGAGCGTCACGACGAAGAAGCTCACGGGCCAGATGGTGCCGTGCGGCGGCCAGTGGAAGCTGTCGTAGGCGAGCACGATGCCGAGCCACAAAGCGCCGATCCCGATGCCCGCCGCGGTCAGCAGCGCGGTCAGCGGGCGTCTGGTCAGTCGCAGCGCGCTCGCCGCCGGCCCGACGATCAGGGCCGTTGAGAGGATCGTGCCGATCGTGATCGCCGCGAGCGCTGCCGCGAGCGCGAGCGCGAGCAGGTAGAGCACGCCGATGAGCCGCACGGGGATTCCGCGGGCCGATGCCAGCTCGGCATTCACGGAGCTGAGCAGCAGCGGACGGTAGATCGTGAGCATGATCGCGAGCACGATCGCGCTCAGGAGCAGGATCAGCGGAATCGTCGTGCTGGAGATCGCGAACACCGAGCCGAACAGGATCGTGACGGTCGCGCCGGTGGTGCTGTGCTCGGTTGTGTACAGATGCAGGAATAGGGCCGCGAGGCCGATCCCGGCGCCGAGCACGATCCCTGTGGCCAGATCCCGCCCGCGTGCGCGCTGCACGCCGATCGCCTCCATCGCGCCGGCGGAGATGACGTTGCCGAGCACGAATCCCCAGAGGGGGCCGACGCTGATCAGGTAGCCGCCCGAGCCCCCGGCGGTGCCGAGGTCACCGAACGCCTCGCCTGCGAAGGATTGGCCGCGCATGACCGTGAACACGCCGACCACGCCGGTGACGACGGCGACGAGCGCTCCGACGGCGAGGGCGATGTGCACGGCTTCGCTTTCGAAGAAGCCGGAGGCGAAGATCGGGGACAGGAAGTGGCTCACGACAGGACCCCGGCTCCCCCGGCTCCGGGGAACACGCCCTCGTGGCCAGCCAGGTCGGTGTCCTCGCCGGCACCGGCCACGATCAGCACACGACCGTGAACGTGCAGGACGTCGACGTGGTGGCCGTAGAGCTCGCTGAGGACATCCGCGCGAACGACCTCCTCGGTGCTGCCGCTGACCGCGCGCCCGGCGGCGAGGTAGACGATCCGGTCCATGACCGGTAGCAGCGGGTTGATCTCGTGTGCGGAGATCAGCACGGCGATCTCCTGCTCGCGGGCGATACGTGCGAGCAGCGCCACGACCTCGTGCGCGCTGCCCAGATCGAGGTTCGCGAGCGGCTCATCGAGCAGCAGCAGCCGTGGCCGAGCGATGAGCGCGTGTGCGATCAGGATGCGCTGCTGCTCGCCGCCGGAGAGCTTGCCGACGCGTGTGTCGGCGAAGCGCGTCGCGTCGACCGCGTGCAACATCTCCTCGACGAGCGCCCGTCTGGCCCGGGCAGGCCGTGGCACGCCGAGACGGTGCGCGTCGATCCCGAGCCCCACGAGATCGCGCGCGCGCAACGGCACATCCGGGTCGAACAGGAACTTCTGCGGCACATAGCCGATCTGGCGATGGCGGCGTGCGTGCTCGCGGGGGTGGGCGGGCCCTCCAAAAAGCACGCGTCCTGTGCTCGTCGCCTGCAGGCCGAGGATCACCCTGAACAGGGTCGTCTTGCCCGCCCCGTTTGATCCGATCAGGCCCGTGAACTCACCCGGCGCGATCTGGAAGCTGACCCGATCGAGGATCGTGCGCCCGGACAGCCGCACGCTCACCCCCTGCACCGTGAGGATGTCCCTGCTCGCCGGTGTGCCGTCTGAGCTCACAGTTTTTCGGTGGACACACCGTCGGCGACGGCCTTTTCCAGGGCGTTGACCTCGGCGAGCATCCACGACTGGTAGTCATATCCGGGGGTCGGCATGGTCTCGTACACGCCGACCACCGGGATGCCTTCCTTGAGCGCCAGTTCCCTGAAGGAGTTGGTCAACGTGTCGGTGACCTGCTGGTTGTAGACGAACACCTTGACCTTGTGCCCGGTGAACAGGCTGTTTTGGAGCGTCACGTTCTGAGGTGCCGGGTCGGTGCCGTTCATGATCGCGGCCTGCAGCGTGAACGGCGTCATGTTCTTCGTCCCGGCGCCTTCGAGCATGTAGTCGCCGACCGGCTCGGTCGTCGCGACCGGCGTCCCCGGGTAGGCGGCCTTGAACTTCGCGACCGCCGCGTACCACGGCTTCAGCGATTCTTCGAACTTCTTCGCATTTTCCTGGAAGTACGCTGCGTGCGCGGGCGCCAGCGCCGACAGGTCGCTGACCAGCGCCTTCGCGACCGCCGGCATCGTCTCCCGTTTGTACCAGAGGTGCGGATTCCGGGTGGAGTCCGGGAGACCGAGCAGGTGCTGGACGTTGATGACCTTGCGCGAAGAATCGGATCCCGCCCCCCCGGCCGACTCGATCTTTTCCATGTAGGTGTCATAGCCAACACCGTTTTCGATCAGCAGGCTCGCGGCGCTGACCGTCTGCGCGACGCTCGGGCTCGCTTCGAAGGTGTGCGGGTCGGTGTTCGGGTTGCTCTCGATCGCAGTGACCTTCACGTACTTCCCGCCGATCTGTTCGATCACGTTCGCGTACTCGTTCTCCGCGCCGACCGCAAGGATCCTGCCACCTGTCCTGGCGCCCGGGAGGCTGCTGCCGCAGCCGGCGGCGAGCAGCGCGAGCGCCGCGAGGATCGCCGCGGCGGCCGCGATGCGAGGACGACTGGTCGGACGTGCGTGCTGCATGGGAGGCTCCTCTGCGTTGGATCGGGCGCCGGTCATCGCTCTCGCCGTAGCCGATCGGCGGCGCCGGGTGCGGCGCCACGCCAACCTATCATAAGATTGAGTCTCGTTCTCAGTCTTAGCCAGCCAGGCGCCGGCGTCAGCCGGAGAGCCCGAGCGCCGCGCGCAGCTCCCGCAACCCGATCCCCTCGACGCGCACGAGCTTCTCGCGCGCGCCCGCCCCGCGAACGACCGACACGCTGCGCACCCCCACGTGCGCGCGCTTGGCGATCAGGCGGCAGAGCGCGTCGTTGGCGCGCCCGTCGACGGGCGGCGCGGTCACGCGCACGAGGAGCACGCCGTCGCGCTCGCCCACGATCTCGTTCGCCCCCGCGCGCGGCGTGAGGCGCACGGCTATCTCGCAGGCGCTATTCGAGATCGCGCCTGCGTTTGCGGTTGACGAACAGCACGGCCCCGACGATGACGATCACGACGATCACGATGCCGCCGGCGATGTAGCGCAGTTTGTGGTGGACCGGCTTCGCCTTTTCTTCTTTGACGGCTTCCGTCGGCGTGAGCACCGTCACGGGGACGCCCTTCGCCTTCAGGGCCGCGGCGACCGCGGGCTCTTCGTGCGCGCTGTACTTGGCGAGCACGTAGCGCCCGTCCTTGAGCGTCACGCGCAGCGAGCGCAGCCGCTTGTTGATCGTGACGGCCTGGATCTGGCCGCCGGCGAGCTGCTGCTCGTATTCGGCGTAGCTCTCTTTCTGGTAGGAGATCGCGTTTTCGGCGCCTGCCGCGACGGCGGCCGTCAGCAGCCACGCGCACGCCAGCGACGCGATCAGTACGGCGATTCTGGTGGTGAGGGAAGCCCTTGTCGATGCGATCATGCGCGGTACCCTACCGTCCTGGGCCCTGCCGGTGTCGCGCCGCAGACGATCGAGCCGGCGCTCATTTGCGCGCCATCCGCACGGCCTTCATCCGCTCGACCTTGGACAGGACGACCTTGCGCATGCGCACGGACACGGGCGTCACCTCGACGGCCTCGTCCTCGCGCACGAACTCGAGCGCTTCGTCGAGCGTCAGTTTGCGGTGGGCGTCCAGGCGCACGAGCACGTCGGAGGTGGAGGAGCGCATGTTCGTCAGGTGCTTCTCCTTGACGGGATTCACGTCGAGATCCTCCGAGCGCGCGTTCTCGCCGATGATCATCCCCTCGTAGACCTCCTCGCCCGGACCGACGAACAGCGAGCCCCGCTCCTGCAACGTGAACAGCGAAAAGGTCACCGTCTGCCCGCGGCGGTCGGCCACGAGCACGCCGCTCTGGCGCGTCAACAGCTCGCCCGCCCACGGCTCCCAGCGGTCGAACACGTGGTGCATGATCCCCGTCCCGCGCGTCTCGGTCAGGAACTCCGTGCGAAAGCCGATCAACCCGCGTGCGGGCACCAGGTACTCCAGCCGCACCCAGCCCGTGCCGTGGTTGATCATGTGCTCCATCCGGCCTTTCCTTGCGGCCAGCAGCTGCGTCACGGTGCCGACGTGCTCCTCGGGGAC
>JBKQHH010000137.1:0-12190 GCA_052148875.1 Solirubrobacteraceae bacterium | reverse complement strand
CTCCAGGCGAGGCTTTCGAGCCCGTACCCCTGCCGCCAGGCACCAGCTCACCGAGTTCTTCGAGACTGGATGCCCGAGCAGACGCTCAACCGCCAGATGGATGTCGGTGCCGCGCATAGGCTCAGCGCTCGCCGCCAGCACCCTAACGACGGCTCGCTGCACGACGCCGTTGCCGAGCCTTCCGCCCACTGGCTCAGGGATGGGTTGGCGGGTCGCCTCCAGCGGCTCGCCCGGCGAAGCCTCGAACACCGCCTCCAGGGACGCTGAGGGGTTTGAGAGCTGTCCTACCAAGTGCATTGGCCGGTTTCTCAGCCGTTCGGCGGGCGATCGGCGCCCTGCCTCGCTGCGATGCGCCCAGCGGGCGACCCCTTGTCGGCGACATCGCCAGCGGGTTTTCCACCCAGCAGCATGCGGCTTGACCCGGATGACGTCGAGTTGGGCCCGATCTAGCTTGAGCGCATGTTCTCCAAAGAATCCGCGCAAGCACCGACAGTCGAGCTCAAGCCGCAGCCCTGGCGCTGGGACCACCCGCGGGTGCTCGTCGAGCACCCCGACGAGGAGGCCGGCCTCGCGATCGCCTCCGGCCTGCGCTTCGCCGGCTACGCGGTCGCCATCTGTCCCGGCCCAGCCGGGCACGGGCGCTGTCCGCTGGCCGGACCGGCGGGATGCGCCCCCGCTCACGACGCCGACCTCGTCGTCAGCTCCCTGGGCTACGAGCACGAGGCGGCCCGGGAGGTCCTGCGCGAACTGCGCGCGCACTATCCCGACACGCCGCTGCTGGTCGAGGCGCCGGCGGACATGGACGCCGGCATGCGCGAGCTGCTGGACGGCTGCCACCAGTTGCCGGCGCCGGCGAGCACCGAGCAGATCGTGGCCGCCGTGCAGAGCCTGTCCGGCCACGCCGCCGAGGAGGGCCCCGCCCATGCGTAGCCCGTTTCAAAGCGAGCAGGAGGCCTTCCGCTCCGTCCTGCTGGTGATACTCGCCCTGCTCCCAATCGCGCTCGCCGCCGCGTTCGGCCCGACGTGGCTCGCTCTCGTCGTGCTCGCGGTCGTGCTCGGCGCCGTCGCCGCGCGCGTGGCGCAATTGCGCATGCGCAAGCTCCGCGGCCTCGAGCTGCCGGTGAAGATGGCTCCCCCGCACCTGGGCTCGGCGGCGGAGCGCCGCGTCCTCGTCGTCGCCAGCGACACGCTCGGCGAGGAGGCGCTCCTCGGCGAGGTCGAAAGGCTGGCCTCGGTGGCGCACACGCACGTGCTCCTGCTCGTGCCCGCGTCGATCTCCCCCGCAGCCCGCCTGACCGGCGCCGTCGACGGCCTGCTGGATCAGGCGCGCGTCCGCCTGAAGGCGGCCCTCGATCGCATCGGCCACGAGCTCGTCGTCGCGGGCGAGATCTCCGAGGCGGACCCCCTCGAAGCCGTCGAGGACGCGTTCGCCACCTTCGCGCCGGACGAAGTCATCGTCTCCACTGGCTGGGAGCGGTCCGCGAGCGGGCTCGAGCCGCGGCTCGCGGGTCTCGTGCGTGAGCGGTTCGCCGTGCCCGTTCGCCATCTCGTCTTCGAGCCCGGCTCGGCCGCGCGGGAGCCGGACAGGGACACCGAGGCGAGATACCGGCACGAGTTCGGCGAGGCGGCCGCCAGGAGGTTCGGGCTGAAGACGCTCGCGGGCGCGGGGATCGCGGCCGCGGTGCTGATGTCGGTGGTCGCGCTGGTTCAGAGCAGCGAAAGGCAGGAAGCGCGCGCGGCATCCCAGGCCGCCGCCGAGCAGGCCGCCGCGTTGCCGCCGGTGGCAAACGTGGTCGTCTTGAAGGTCATCCCGGAAGGCAAGCCCGGTCCGGAAGGCGAAAAGCACGACGAGTTCACCCAAACCGAATTCACCGTCCATGTGGGCCAGCCCCAGGAGCTGAGGATCGACAACACCGACGAAGTGCCGCACAGCATCACCTCACCGGGAGCGGGCGTCAACATCGTCGTCATGCCGGGCGTCCACACCTACACGCTGCTCGTGAAGCATGCCGGCACGTTCCTCTGGTTCTGCACCTTCGCATGCGACGAATGGGCGATGGAGCACCCCGGCTACATGAGCGGCTACATCACCGCCAGCTAGGCCGGCTGCTCGACCGGCACCGGCCCCGAGTAGACCTCGAAGAAGCGCGCCATCATGTCCTCGGGTACCGCGAGGTTCGCGTCGTGGTCGGTGCGCAGGCAGATCAAGCTGGGGCCATCATGCGTCTGGGCGCGGCGCAGCGCGGGCTCGAGGTCCTCGATGCGCTCAACGTACTCGCCGTGACAGCCGAGGCCCTGGGCAACGAGGTCCCAGCGGATCTCTCCCTGGGCCGTCCCGAAGGTCCTGCCGTAGAGGGCAAGCTCGTTCGGCTCCTCCATCGTCCATGAGCCCTCGGCAAAGACGATCGTCGTGAGCGCGAGCTTCTCGCGAGCAGCGGACTGCATCTCCATGATGTTGAACCCCGCCGCGCCGTCGCCCGTGATGCACACGACCTCTCGATCGGGGGCCCCGAGCTTGGCGCCGATCGCCGACGGGATGCCCGTGCCGAGCATGCCCAGCTCGAGGATCGAGTGATAGGAACGCGGGTGGGTCGGCGGGAGGACCGAATAGGCCCAGAGCGACGTGTTGCCGCCGTCCACGGTGTAGATCGCCTCGGGGCCGAACACGGCCCCGATCGCCCCGGCGGCGTGTGCGGGATGGATGCCCGGTCCCTGCCACTCGAGGATCGGCGTTGCCTGGGCCATCCTGATCTCCTCGTCGAGCGCTCGATAGCGCGCGAGGTCGCCGTTTCCGCGGACCGGCAGATCCATCGTGCGCAGCCGGTCGGCGATGCCCTCCAGGGCACTCCGAGCGTCGGCGACGATGCCGAGGCTGAGCGGGCGGGTGACGCCGAGGTGTCGTGGGTCGAGGTCGATCTGGATCAGGCGCTGCCCGGAAGGGTCGCCCCAGTACTCGTCATAGGGAACGTCGAGGTTCCCCATGCGCGAGCCGACGACGAGCAGCACGTCGGCCTCGTGGCGCACCGCATCGCCGGCCGGCCCGAACCCGAAGACGTAGTTCGGGTGATCGGACGGCACCGTTGCGCGACCCGCCATGCTCGTCAACACCGGGCAGCCGAGCAGCGCGACGATCTCCAGCAGCGCATCGTTCGCGCGGGCACGATCGACGCCGGCCCCCGAGATCACAACCGGCCGCCGGGCCGAGGAAAGCATCTGTGCCGCCTGGCGCAGCTGTGCCTCGGACGCCCCTGGCCCCATGCCACGGTATGCGGCGGGCGCAAGGATTGGCGCGCTCTCGTCGTCCCCGGTGGCATAGAGGATCGGGGCGGGCAGCTCTACGTGGACGGGCCCGGGCCGCCCGTTCCACATCTCGCGGAAGGCCAGGCGGAGCACCTCGGGGATCCGGGCCCATTCGAACACCGGGCCGCCCCACTTCACGACGGGGCGGAACACGTCGAGCTGATCCTGGCCCTGAAAGGTTGCAGGCGAGGACGGGTAGACGATGCCCAGCCGGTGCTGTGAGGTGATCACCAGCACGGGCACACCCTCGTGCAGCGCGGTGAGCACCCCAGGCAGCAGGTTCGCCGAGCCAGGGCCCGGGTTGCCGAGCACGGCGGACACCTTGCCGGTCGTCTTGTAGAGGCCTTCGGCCATATGGACGGCCGCCGCCTCGTGACGAACAGGCACCAGCCGTATTCCGTGCTCCTCGAGCTCGAGCAGCAGCGGGTCGGACTCGGGTGAGGGGAGCCCGAAGAGGAACTCGATGCCCTCCGCCTGCAATGCGCGAGCGAACAGCTCGCCTCCGGTGATCTCGGTCATGACGGTCTCCCGTTCTTCGCGGTTTGTTCGCAGGGCGCTCGATCGCGACCTGGTCATCGATAGATCGATCCTCCGTGTCAGCCGCGCGTGACGATGCGCTCGAAGCCCCGTGCGAGCGGTTGGAACAGTTGCGGCGAGATGCGATGCAGAAGGTAGGGCAGCGTGACCTGGCGTCTGGGCACGGGCACGATCAGCCTGTGTTTGGCGAGCACTATGAGGATCGCCCGCGCGACCTCGTCCGGGGATGCGCCGTGCTTGGCGTAGTAGCTCGATGCCCGTCCTTGGATCTCGGCGACCTCGCCGCGCATGATGCCGGTCGAGATGATCGGCGTGTCGATGATGCCCGGGCAGATCGCGCTGACGTGGATGCCACGCTTGGAGAGCTCGGCGTTGAGGGACTCGCTGAGGCCGACCACGCCGAACTTCGACGCGCAGTACGGGGTCATCTTGGCAGTGGGCACGATGCCCGCCATCGATGCGGTGTTCACCACCGACGCCGGGCGACCCTGCTCGAGCATCCGCGGGATGAACGCCTGGACGCCGTATGCGACGCCGAGCAGGTTCACCCCGATCACGCGCTGCCAATCCTCGACCGTCGTCGCCTCGATGTTCCCTCCGTGACCGATACCGGCGTTGTTGTGAAGGACGTCAACGTGGCCCTCATCCGCAAATACGCTCGCGGCCAGCGCCTCCACAGCGTCGGGATCGGAGACGTCCAGCGCGTGCGCCACCGCGTTGCCGCCTGCGGCCTCGATCGCGCGAGCCACCGCCTCGGCGGTGTCTCCCCTCAGGTCGGCGACGTGAACCTTGGCGCCGTGGCGGGCGAGGAGGAGCGCTGTTGCGCGCCCGATGCCCGAGCCGCCGCCGGTGACGACTGCAACCTTGCCGTGCAGATCGGGTTCGTTGCTCACGGTGCTCTCGCCCTCTCCCATCTAGAACACAAATGCGACTCGTGTTACGGTACGGGGGGATGCAACCCTTGTCAAGGTCGTCGTCGGACGCGCCTGAAACGATCACAGCGAAGCGCGTGACCAACACGATCCGCCAACGCAGGGAACCCGTCCAGGTCCGCAGCCGAGAGAGCGTCGGGCGCATCCTCGAGGCCGCCGCCGAGCTGATCGAAGCGGAGGGCCTGGACACCGTCACGACGCGGGCGATCGCCGAGCGCGCCGGCGTGTCCGCCCCCTCGCTCTACCGGTTCTTCGCCGACCGCGACGAGATCTTCGACCGGCTGCTGAGCACCCAACTAGCTGAGCTCGATCGGCACGCCGAGGCCACCGAGGCCACGTGGGAGATCGCCTCGGTCCGTGACTTCGTCAGCCGCGAGCTCGAACTGCATCTCGCCTACTACGAGAAGCACCCAAGCTTCGTGCGACTCTGGTTCGGCGGGCGAATCTCGCCGACCGTGGTCGCCGAGGTGCACGGGCGAAACCGCACTCTCGCGCGTCGCGCGCGCGCGACGCTGGTGGCCGCCGGCCTAGTCGACCCAAGCGTGAGCGAGACCGCCTTCGTCCTGCTCGTCGAGCTCGGGGACCGCGTTCTCGAGCTCGCGTTCCGCGACCGGCCTCACGCCGACGATGAGGTGGTCAAGCACGGCCGCGATGCGCTCTGCTCGTATCTGGAGAGCATCTCCGCCCCTGTGGCCGGTCACGGCTCGGCATGACGACCCGCGACCGCCGGCACGCGAGGCCGGCGGTCGCGGAGAAGCCGCTGTCGAAGCTATGCGTGGCTCAGCGGCCGCTGTCGCGCCGGTGACGGCGCTGCACGGCGACGATCGAGAAGCCCGCGACCATCAGGACCAGGCCGAAGCCGACGTCCCAACGCAGGTCGAAGCCCGTGAACGGCAGCGTGCTCGCTTTTTCGGTGGGGGTGGTGCTCGTTTTTTCGGGCTTGGTTTCGCTCGCCGGCGTCGTCGATGACGGTTTTTCTTCTTCTTTCGACGGTGCCACGCCTTTGCTGGGCGTCGTCGTCGTGGTCGTGGTCGTCGACGGGGCCGGGGTCGTGTTGCTGTAGCCCGACGTCGGCGTCGTCGAGGTCGACGTCGTGCCGTAGCCCGACGTCGGTTCTGCCGCGACCGCGGCGCCGGGCACGAGCGCCAGCGCCAACAGCAGCACCAGGGGGACGATCGACAGCCAGCGCAGGACGCTGGACGATCCTTTCCTCATCGGCGCTGCGCCTGCTGTCCGTGGCCTGCTCGAGGCCATGACATCGGTCCGAGTCATGCCAACCTCCCATTCATGGTGTGGTGAACGCTACGGCCCCGCCTCGGGGCCGGGATCCTGCTTGTCTCGTCGGCTCGCTGTGGCAATGCATCTCTTTTGGTTCGCCGTTTGCAGGCAGTCGCCTGCCTTCTCACAGCGAAGGTGTATCACCTATCGCGGTCGCCGCACCGGCCGGCGCCCGCTCTTTCCGGCCTCGCGACCGCCATTTCCGGCCTCGCGACCCGCTGTCCTCGGCCTCGCGCGCGCGAAACGCGCTCACGAGACGCGTACACGGCCCTCGAGCGTCCCCTCCGCGAGACGGCCGCGCAGCACCTTCTTGTCGAACTTGCCGACGCTCGTCTTGGGGATCTCCGCGACGAACGCGAACTCGTCGGGGAGCCACCAGCGGGCGACCTTGTCGCGCAGGTGCTCGACGAGCTCCGGCCCGCTCACGGCGGCGCCCTCGCGCAGCACGACGCAGCACAGCGGGCGCTCGGCCCAGCGCTCGTCGGGCTTGGCGATGACCGCCGCCTCGACGACGTCCGGGTGCGACATCAGCTCGTTCTCCAGCTCGACCGAGGAGATCCACTCGCCGCCGGACTTGATCACGTCCTTGGAGCGGTCGGTGATCTGCACCGTCGCGCGCTCGTCCACCGAGGCGATGTCGCCCGTGCGCAGCCAGCCGGTGGCGAACTTCTCGTCTTCGGAGCTGTCGGCGAAGTAGCGCGAGGCGATCCACGGCCCTCGCACTTCGATCTCGCCCGTGGACGCGCCATCCCACGGCACCTCGCCGCCGCCGTCGTCGGCGAGGCGCAGCTCCACCCACGGCAGCGGCCGGCCCTGCATCGCGCGCTCGTCCCAGTAGGCGTCGTCGTGCCGGTGCTCCCGCGGCCGGGAGTAGGTCGCCACGGGGCTCGTCTCGGTCATGCCCCACGCCTGGAAGATGCGCACGTCGTGGCGCTCCTCGAAGTCCTTCATCAGCTGCCGCGGCACGGCCGAGCCGCCGCAGGCGGCGTTGGTGAGCGAGGACAGGTCCACCTCCGGATGCTCGTCGGCGTAGCGCAGCAGCGCAAGGAAGATCGTCGGAACGCAGCCGACCATCGTCGCGCGCTCGCTCGCGATCAGGCCGGCGAGCGGCTGCGGCTGCAGGAAGCGGTCGGGCAGGATCAGATCCGCGCCCGCCAGCGCCGCCCCGTAGGGCAGCCCCCACGCGTTGACGTGGAACATCGGCACGACCGCGAGGATGCGGTCGGCGCGGGAGAGGCCGGTGCCGTCCCTGGCGAGCGTCACCGTGGAGTGCAGGCTGATCGAGCGGTGCGAGTACAGCACGCCCTTCGGGTTGCCGGTGGTGCCGCTCGTGTAGCAGAGGGCCGCCGCCTGACGCTCGTCCAGCTCCGGGTACTTGAAGGGCTCGGACCCCGCCCGCCCATCGCCGCCGGCCTCGTCGAGCAGCTCCTCGTAGCGCACCGCGTTCGGCAGCTGCGCGATCGCCGAGTCCTGCACCTCCTCCCCGCCCATGACCACGTAGCGGGTGACCGTCTCGAACGTCGGCGCCAGCTTCGCGAGCGCCGGCACGAGCGACTCGTCGACGAAGATCACGCGGTCCTCGGCGTGGTTGACGATGTAGGTGAGCTGCTCCTCGAACAGGCGGATGTTCAGCGTGTGCAGCACCGCGCCGATGCACGGAACGGCGAAGTACAGCTCGAAGTGGCGCTGGTTGTTCCACGCGAATGTGCCCACGCGATCGCCCTGCTCGATGCCGAGCGCCCGCAGCGCCCGCGCGAGCCGGTCGACCCGCTCCGAGACTTCCGCATGGGTGGCCTGGTACACCGACGATTCGTCCGCGGCCAGCGTCACGACCTTCGCGCCGTGGTTGTAGGTGGCCAGCCTGCGCCGGATGTGGTTGAGGGTAAGCGGGAAGTCGTTCTGCATCAGACCCTCGAGCATCGGCGTCATCCCCTCCTCACCTCCTCCCGCGGCGCCCTCGGCGCCCTCGGTGCCTTGAGCGCCCTCGGTGCCCTCGGCGCCCGCTCTCCGAGCGCATCGTAGATCCCGCGCGTGCGCTGCGCGATGTCGTCCCAGTCGAAGCGCAGCACGTGCTCGGAGGCTTCCGTGACCAGGCGGTCGCGCAGCCCCTCGTCGACGAGCAGCCGTTCGATCATCACGCCGAGGTGCTCGGCGTCGCCGCCGTTGAAGCGCAGACCCACGCGCTCGCCGACCGGCACCACCTCGCGCAGCCCGCCCGTGTCGGCCACGATGCACGGGCAGCCGGAGGCCATCGCCTCCAGCGCCACCAGCCCGAACGGCTCGTAGATCGACGGAACCACGCACAGGTCGGCGATCCGGTAGAGCGAGTGCAGCACGTCGTCGCCGATCCAGCCGAGGAACGTCCCGTGCTCGGACAGGCCCAGGCGCGCCGCCTGCGCCTTCAGCTCGGCCTCGTGGGTGCCGCTGCCGGCCACCAGGAAGCGCACGTCGCCGACCCGCTCGATCACGCCGGGCAGCGCGTCGAGCGCCAGCTGGAAGCCCTTCTCGTAGACCAGCCGGCCGACCAGCAGCACCAGCTTCTCGTGCGGCGCGGCGAACTCGCGCCGCAGGGCGCACAGATCTCCCGTCGGGCGCAGTTCGCTCGGGTCGACGCCGTTGGGGATGACCGCCACGCGCCGCTCGTCGATGTCGAAGATGTCGGCCACGTGCCCGCGCATGTAGTACGAGCAGACGATCACCGCGTCCGCGCGGCGGGCCATCCAGCGCTCGACCGCGTGGATGTGCGACTGGGGCGGCTTGTCCACCCAGCCCTGGTGGCGGCCGTGCTCGGTGGCGTGGATGGTCGTCACGTACGGCACGCCCAGCCTGTCCGCGAGCTCCGCGGAGGCCCGACCGACGAGCCAGTCGTGGCCGTGAACGAGGTCGTACGAGTGCTCCCGCGCGAGCGCCTCGCCCGCCGCGAGCATGTCGCGGTTCATCTGCTCGACCCACGCGACGAACCGATCGAGGTCGCGCGGCCAGCCCGGCTCTCGCACGCGGTGGACGTTCACGCCGCCGCGATCCTCCGGGCAGGAGGGGTCGAGCTCCGCTTCGCGGCCGACGCCGCGGGTGAGCACGTCGACGCACACGCCCTGGCGCACGAGCGCCTCGGCGAGCTTGCGCACGTGCCGGGCCAGGCCGCCCTCGATCACGGGCGGGTACTCCCAGGAGAGGATGAGCACACGGCCGCTCATGGCAGAGACCCTATCTGCCCGTGCCGGAACATCCACGCTCGACGCTGTCATCCCCGTCGCTGCGGCTGTCATTCCCCGTCCCGCGGCGCGAGGTCGATCTGCAGCTGGCGCGGGGACGGCCGCAGCGGCTCGCTCGTCTGGCGCGGCCTTCCGCGCTTGGCCCAGTGGCCGATCACCTCGCGGCTGCGGCACGTGTAGTGGTTGACGCGCCGGTCGGTCGGCTGGATCGCAAGCCCGCCCGGCGCCGTCCCTGTCACCACCGCGTGGAAGCGCCGGCCCTTGTGGTCGACCTCGACGATGTCGCCCGTCTGGATGCCCTCGAGCCGCATGCGAGCGCGAACTCCAGCAGGAACACCGCCGCCGCGCGCCCTCCCCGGCGCCAGCGCGCCCGCGCGGCCGGCCAGGCCGTAGGCTTGACGCGGTGCGGTGGCTCGTGGACGGGATGAATGTGATCGGCACGCGACCGGACGCGTGGTGGAAGGACAGGCACGGGGCGATGGTCAAGCTTGTGGGCATGCTCGAGCGCTGGGCGGCGACCAGCGGCGCGGACGTGACGGTCGTCTTCGAGCAGCCTCCCTCGCCGCCGATCCGCTCGACGGTGATCGAGGTCGCGTACGCGCCGCGGCCGCGCCGCGACTCCGCCGACGACGAGATCGTGCGCCTGCTCGCCGCCGACGCGCAGCCGGGCGCGATCCGCGTGGTCACCTCGGACGTGTGGCTGTCCGACCGCGTGCACGCCGCCGGCGCGACGGTCGAGCCGTCGGCGCCGTTCCGCGCGCTGATCGAAGACGAGTGATGGTGCCCACGACCCGCTACACGCGCAGCGGCGACGCCAGCATCGCCTACCAGGTGGTCGGCGAGGGCCCGCTCGACATGCTGTTCGTGACCGGCTGGCTGACGCAGCTCGAGCAGCTGTGGGAGGCGCCCGCCAACCGCCGCTTCCTGGAGCGCCTGGCGACGTTCGGACGCCTGATCCTGTTCGACAGCCGCGGGACCGGGCTGTCCGAGCGCGTGCTCGAGACCTACACGATCGAGCAGGAGGCGCGCGACGCGATCGCGGTGCTGGACGCGGCCGGCAGCGAACGCGCGGCGGTGTTCACCTACCAGCAGGGAGGGCTCGTGGGCGCGCTGCTGGCAGCCGAGCACCCCCAGCGGGTCGGCGCGCTGGTCATGTACGCGTCGATCGCGCGCAGCTCGTGGGCTCCCGACTACGAGTGGGCGATGACCAGGGAGGACCGCGAAGCGCTGACCGAGCGCAACATCGCCGCGTGGGGCGAGACCAACAGCGAAGCGATGTCCGCGTGGGCGCCGTCGATGGCCGAGGACCCGGCGCTGGTGGCGTGGTTCGCGCGCATGCAGCGCCTGGCCGCGAGCCCCGGCGAGGCGCGAGTCATCTTCCAGGCGATGATCGACCAGGACGTGCGCCACGTGCTGCCGCGCATCCGCGTGCCGACGCTGATCATGCACCGGCCGAACGAGCAGGTTTGGGACGTGCGCCACTCGCGCTACCTGGCCGAGCACATCGAGGTCGCGCGCTACGTCGAGCTCGAGGGGATCGACTCGCTCCCGTTCGTCGGCGACAGCGATGCGATCGTCGAGGAGGTCGAGGAGTTCCTGACGGGCGTGCGCACGGGCGGGGAATTCTCGCGGGCGCTGCTGACGGTGCTGTTCACGGACATCGTCGACGCGACCGCGCGCGCGGCGAGCCTCGGCGACAGTCGCTGGCGCGATCTGCTCGCCCAGCACGACGAGCAGGTGCGCGCCCAGCTCGCGCGCTTCGGCGGCCGCGAGGTCAAGACCGTGGGCGACGGCTTCCTGGCGACGTTCGACGGCCCGCCGTCGCGCGCCCTGCGCTGCGCGCTGGCGATCACGCGCGCGGCGCGCGAGCTCGGCGTGGAGGTCCGCGTGGGCATGCACACGGGCGAGTGCGAGCTGATCGGCGAGGACGTGGGCGGCATGGCGGTGCACATCGCCGCGCGCGTCAGCGGCCTGGCGGGGGCCGGCGAGGTGCTCGTGTCGGGCACCGTGTTCGGCACCGTCGTGGGCGGCCCGTTCTCGTTCGAGGACCGCGGCCTGCACGAGCTCAAGGGAGTCCCCGGGCGCTGGCCGCTGTTCGCGCTCGGCCGTTGAGCGCGCCCGAGCCTCCTCTCAATAAAGAAGATGCTCGCGAGCCGCGTCAGCGGAACGCCTGGATGCCGGTGAGCGCGCCGCCGACGACGAGCGCGTGCACGTCGGCGGTGCCCTCGTAGGTGACGATCGACTCGAGGTTGTTCATGTGGCGGATGACGGGGTACTCGAGCGTGATGCCGTTGGCGCCGAGCACCTGGCGGGCGGTGCGCGCGACGTCGAGCGCGGCGTTGACGTTGCCGAGCTTGCCCATCGACACGTGCTCGGGCAGCAGGCGGTGCTCGTCCTTCATGCGCCCGAGGTGCAGCGCGAGCAGCGTCGCGCGGTTGACCTCCAGCGCCATGTGCGCGAGCTTGTGCTGTTGGATCTGCGTGGCGGCGATCGGGCGCCCAAAGGCGATGCGCTCCTTGCTGTAGGCGAGCGCCGATTCGAAGCACGCGCGCGCGGCGCCGGCTGCCCCCCACACGATGCCGTAGCGCGCCTCGTTCAGGCACGACAGCGGGCCGCGCAGCGAGGAGACCTCCGGCAGCACGGCCTCTTCGGGAAGACGCACGTCGTCGAGCAGCAGCTCGGAGGTGACGGACGCGCGCAGCGAGAGCTTGCGGTGGATGTCCTGCGTGGTGAAGCCGGCGGTGCCCTTGGGCACGAGAAAGCCGCGGGTGCCCTCGTCGGTGGCGGCCCACACGACGGCCACGTCGGCGATGGAGCCGTTGGTGATCCACACCTTCTGCCCAAGCAGGATCCAGTCGCCGCCGTCACGTCGCGCGCGTGTGCGCATCGAGCCGGGGTCAGAGCCGGCGTCGGGCTCGGTCAGCCCAAAGC